>JAHEHN010000002.1 GCA_024644515.1 Gammaproteobacteria bacterium | reverse complement strand
CTGACGATAAATGCATCCCGGTTTATAGCCAGTTGTGAGCTGGCGGCTATATACAGTTGCTATTACCAGTTGCTCTAATTTTAAATGAGCACTTTTTTTATTTTTGTAAATCTGCTTCCGTTCTATTTTGCGAAATTCCTTTTTCTTTTCCCCCTCGCTTTCATCGCTTTCCCGTCTTCCCCATCTATGCTTTTGATACGTTGAACAGTGTCTTTATAAATACTTTCTTTTTATTTTTATTTTTATTTTTATTTTTATTTTTTACTTTTTCCTTTTTTAGAGCAAAAATGTATTTATAGATTAAATTATATATTTGAAAATTAATAACTTTACTATTTTTGCATCAAATTAGTGCAAATAGTTGCTTTAATTTTAAACGCAAACCAGAGTAATCCACCTTGAAAAATTGATCAAAAGTTATTTTTATTTTTCCACGCCTTGATTATTTTATGCTGCACCGCGATACCAGCCAGAGAATGAATGGATGTAATAGTCGCAGTTTTAACGAAGAGTTTATGACAAAGGTATGCAGAACTTAAGAGAACACAAGAAAGAGTACTAGCCACTATTTACTTAGGGGCCAACAAGGTTCGCAAACATTGCCAAACGAATATTTGGCAATGTTTGCTGCTTCAATATATATTTCCTGATGCGTTGAAATATTAACTATTTCATTTGGGATTCCTGGTAATCATTTACCAGGGTTTTCATTTCCTTGCGCAATAGAAAAATTCCAAACAGGTTTGGTAGCGCCATCAATACCACAGACACCGCGGCAAAATTCCAGACAATGGTGGTGTCCGCAAATGAGGCGATAAAAAATCCAAGACAATAAACCAGCCGGTATGGCAGCACCCATTTAAAACCAACAAGATAAATGACTGCGCGGTCTCCATAGTAGGACCAGGCGATAGCCGTGGAAAATGCAAACAGCACCAGAGAAAAAGTCACAATGTACGGACCAAAATCACCAAATAGCCCATAGCTGAAGGCAATCGTTGTTAATGCAGAGGAATGCACCAGAGACTTGCCGGTAACTGTTATTCCCTCCTGGCTAATGGCGCCATCAACAACCGGCACGGAACCGCTATAGTGTGCGCCGTTTTCGGTTATAACAATATCTTCAGCCACTGATCTGGCATGCAGCATGGTGAAATCACCAGTGTTTATTACAGCACCGTTGACTACCTGCATGTCGCCATTGAATGCGGATACTGTTGTGTCGCTATCCTGCATCAGGTAACTGTATAAAGCAGCCTGATCAGCTTCATCCTGATCAGAGTAAACGCCCTCGAGAATTGCCATATCTGCAGACTGGAATTCATTCTCGTACTTGTTGATCCAGGCGCCTGATGAAAGAATCACCAGTCCGGTCAGGGTACAGATCACGATGGTATCAATAAAGGGTTCCAGCAAAGACACCATGCCTTCAGATACAGGTTCGTCTGCACGGGCTGAAGCATGGGCAATAGGCGCTGAACCCTGACCCGCTTCGTTAGAGAACAGTCCGCGATTGACGCCACGACTGAAAGCAAAGGCAAAGCTGGCGCCAAGGAATCCGCCAACGGCAGACGTGCCATTAAAGACCCCTCCAAAGACCGCCCCGAATGAAGGAATAATATTCTCGTAATTAACCAATATTACCGATAACGCACCCACTAGGTATAAAGCTGCCATAGAGGGAACCAGGGTAGCGGCAACTATTTTGATACGCTGAATGCCGCCAACGATAACCAGGCCCAGTATCACCGCAAGAACAGCGCCAGTGATAATGGGTGCAATGGAAAAGGTAGACTGTACACTCAAGGCAATATTATTTATTTGCGGCATGTTGCCGGTACCAAAGGAACTAAAAATAGTGGCGATGGCAAAAAATATAGCCAGCCAGTGCATCTTCAAACCACGTTCCATGTAATACATGGGCCCACCGGCCATGGTGCCATTCTCTGCTACGACGCGGTATTTATGGGACAGGGTCACTTCGGTAAGTTTGGTAGCCATACCCAGAAAGGCGGTCATCCACATCCAGAACAGGGCTGCCGGGCCTCCTATATAAATAGCCAGGCCAACACCACCGATATTTCCGGTGCCGATGGTCCCGGACAGCGCTAGGCTTAATGCCTGGAAGTGAGAGGTATCACCAGGAGCATTGTCTCTTTCATTTTTACCACGCAGCACAATCCAGGCATGTTTGAAAAATCGAATCTGGGGAAAACCCAAATAGACAGTAAAGAACATTCCGACCCCAAGCAGAACAAAAGGAAACCAGGGAGACGAGCCCAGAAGACTATCCAGGCCAAGTAAAATATTATTAAAACTGTCCACACACTTCTCCCATGCTAAATTGATAAACCCGGTTACTCACTTTTCAGCTTTCTCCGGGTATCGAAATATTATCTGTAAATCACTACAGAGTTTTATAAAAACAGATTGTACTGAATTGAGCTACAAATAAGTCCTCGCAATTCTACTTGAATCCTACATCCTGCATCCAGTTCCTACATATAGTCTTCAAGTGGAGGACAGGAACAGATCAGATTACGGTCGCCATAAACATTGTCAACACGGTTAACCGTAGGCCAGTACTTGGCCTAGATCAACCAGTGCGCCGGAAAGGCGCCCTGTTCTTTGCTACAGGGACGATCCCATTCTTCAAAAATAATGTCACGCAGAGTATGAGGTGCATGCTTCAGAGGATTGTTGGTCGCATCCATGTCACGGGATTCAACCGCAGCAATCTGCTGTCGAATCAGGATCATGGCGTCGATAAACCTATACAGCTCCATTTTAGATTCACTTTCAGTAGGTTCAATCATCAAGGTACCGGCTATCGGGAAAGACATGGTGGGCGCATGAAAACCAAAATCCATCAGATGCTTGGCGACTTCTTCCACGCTGATACCATTGGCTGCTTTCAATGGACGCAGATCGATAATGCACCCGTGTGCTACCAGACCACTTTTACCTGGGTAAAAATAAAAATGCTGCAGTAGCTGCCAGCTGGTATCAGCGTGCGGCCTTGCTTGGAAATACTCTGGCACAACACAACATGGGCAATATCTATGAATCCGGTACCGGCGTCAGGCAGGATGATGCGCAAGCTGTGTATTGGTGGTTGCAGGCGGCCGCTGGCGGTGATGCTATTCCGCAATGGCAACTGGGTCGTATGTATGAAAACGGTCGTGGCGTTGATAAAGATTTAAATGAAGCCCTGCGCTGGTACCGCGAGTCAGCCGCCAGAGGAAACGCGCGGGCTCAGCAAGCCCTGGCACGACTGGAATAAACTTCAGTAACCTGTATAGCCTCTGCCCAGACTCAGATTCCAGGCCAGTCAAATTGCCGATCACCAATGGCAAAGAAATAGGGATTTAGAATCTCTTCCTTTTGATTGTAGCGATAAATGGTAAAGTCAGTATCCGTCAGTATTCCCCCCGCTGCTTCCAGGATCGCCTGGGCCGCCGCAGTATCCCACTCTGACGTCAATGCCAGGCGCGGATAGATATCAGCTCGTCCTTCCGCCACCAAACAGATTTTCAGCGAACTCCCCATGCTGACGAGTTCCAGTTGCGGAAAACGCACAGCAACCCGTTCCAGCCAGGCTTCCAGTTCGTCACCCTTGTGACTGCGACTGGCGACTATGGCTACAGTGTGCTGGTTAGCGTCTATTTTGGCAGTTTCAATGGCTTCAGTTTTTCCATTTTCTTCCTTGAATGCACCGTCGCCACTGCCGTAGTACATAATATCCAGTACCGGTACATAGACCACCCCCATGACCGGACGGCCGTTATCAATCAGGGCTATATTCACTGTAAACTCGCCATTGCGATTGATGAATTCCTTGGTGCCATCAAGCGGATCTACCAACCAATAGGTTTCCCAGCACTGTATTTCTTCCCAGGAAACAGCCTTTGATTCTTCAGAGAGAATTGGTAACGCCGGAGTCAGTTCACGCAGTGCATCGACAATAATTCGGTGGGCAGCAAGATCAGCTTCAGTAAGCGGGGAATCATTATCCTTGGTGGTAATCGTTATTTCTTCATCACGATCATAAACCTCGATAATGGCTTTGCCAGCATCCCGGGCAATAATTTTTAGATCATCCAGTATCATTTGCTGTTTCCCCGCATATTTCTAAAATAAAATTCCCACTATAAAGAGCATTAAAATCGCAGTCGATTATAATAGATGTTTTCACGACTTGTTTGAAATTCCATTATGGTGAACTGGACAGAAGTTGATACCGTGCTACTTGATATGGATGGCACCTTGCTGGATTTAAGTTTTGATAATTATTTCTGGCTGGAATTCCTTCCCGCCAGAGTCGCCCAGCACCGTGACATCCCCCTGGCAGAAGCACGGCAAACCCTGCAGAAAATGTCAGAAGCTACCCATGGCAGTCTGCTCTGGTATTGCCTGGATCACTGGTCTGACCAGTTGGACCTGGATGTCGAGGCCTTAAAAAAGGAAGTGCGTCATTTAATCCGCATGCGACCCCACTGCCCTGAATTTCTGGCCTTTCTCAAAAGCCTGGATAAAAACATCGTGCTGCTCACCAATGCTCACCCCAAAGCACTGGCGATCAAGGTGGCGGCCTCAGGACTGGATCAGCATCTTGAGGTTATGATCAGTTCCCATGAGTTTAATCTTGCCAAGGAAAATGATGGTTTCTGGGAAAAACTTGAAGAGCGCGAAAAATTTGAGCTTTCCCGCGCGCTGTTTATTGATGACAGCATGCCGGTGCTGGAATGCGCAAAACGCGGCGGAGTAGGCCAGCTGGTTCAGGTATTACATCCGGACTCTGGAATAGATCCACGGGAGGCTTCCCATTTCAATGGCATTGTCCATCTTGATGAATTAATGACTGCAGGACTTTAATCCAGATCCCGGCGCAAGAATTATGAGCCAACACGATAAATCAAATTCCACTACCAAGGTCCGCCTCGACAAATGGCTCTGGGCTGCCCGATTCTATAAAACCCGATCCATGGCAAAACAGGCTATTGAAGGCGGCAAGGTCCACTGCAACGGCGCACGAACTAAAAGTAGCCGCGACATTGAGTTGGGCAGTGTGCTTGAAATTCGACAGGGCTGGGATGAAAAAACGGTTACCATTACAGGACTGTCGGACAAACGTGGCGGTGCTGCCCAGGCTGCTCTGCTCTATGAAGAAAGTGCGGAAAGTATAGAAAAACGCAGACTCCATGCCGAACAGCGAAAACTTCAACGTGACATGAATCCGCTTGCCAGTGGGCGCCCCACCAAACAGGATCGTCGCAAGATTCATCGCTTTAAAAGAGAAACCAACGAAACCTGAGTAGCTGTTTTTCCAAAGACGGGGGATAAGCCGGTTTTAGAGGCAACCTGGCACCACAAAAAATGGATAATTGAATTATCCAGACGCTGGTATCTATGGCATAATCCACACCCACAGTTTCCCGGGCACAAAATCCTGCAGTAAATCCCCAACAATATTAATAAGTTACTGCAATTAAATAGCCAATAATACGAATATTATTGTTACTATTTAAGCGACGACTGTAATGTACAAGAGCAACCGAATATTCATTAATTACTATTCAGGAATTTTGCTTTGCCGGATCAATTGAAGCAGCGCCTGAGCCAGCTCACCGAGTCCTCCAAAATAGGTTGCCTCTCTGATATTGGTATCGGCATAGAAAAGGAAAGCCTGCGCGTAAATCCGCAAGGTCATATTGCCCAGAGCTTGCACCCGGCTGGCCTCGGCTCTCCACTTACCCATCCCAGCATAACCACGGACTTTTCCGAGGCCTTGCTCGAATTTATTACACCGGTTTTTCATTCTCCCGATAAATGTCTGGACTATATGGCAGACCTGCATACCTTTCTGTTTACCCAGATGGATCGGGAAGAGCTGCTGTGGACCTCGAGCATGCCCTGTGTGCTGGATGACGACAGCAAAATTCCCCTGGCACAATACGGTTCATCCAATGTGGCAAAGCTGAAAACGCTGTACCGCATGGGGCTGAGTTATCGCTATGGGCGAGCGATGCAAACCATCGCTGGCATCCATTTCAATTTTTCATTGCCGGATAGTTTTTGGGAGTTATATAAAGACCTGAATCACTCAGGGTTATCTCTACAGGATTTCAAAACCGAACAGTATTTCAATCTGATCCGAAATTTTCGTCGCTATTCCTGGTTGCTACTTTATTTGTTTGGTGCATCCCCGGCAGTGTGCAAGAGTTTTGTTCGAAACAACAAACACCATGGCCTTGAAGAATATGACCATGGCTCGCTTTATATGCCTTATGGTACCTGCCTGAGAATGGGCGAACTTGGCTACACCAGTGATGCACAGGCTGGTCTTTATGTCAGTTACAATAATCTGGAAAACTATGCGAATGATCTAACCAGTGCGATTAAAACGCCCTATGGACCCTATAAAAAGTTTGCACCGGAAAATGGCCAGTTCAAACAACTTAATGACAACATCCTGCAAATTGAGAACGAGTTTTACAGCACTATACGACCCAAACGGGTAACCTCTTCAGGCTTAAGGCCAGTAAAGGTTTTGCGCGAACAGGGGGTTGAATATATTGAAGTTCGCTGTCTGGATCTTAATCCCTTCCTGCCGGTTGGTATTGATAACGAGGAAATATACTTTCTTAACAGCTTTCTTTTATTCTGCTTACTGCGCAAAAGTCGACCTTCCGATTCCGATGAATATACTGAAATTGAACAGAATCTGAGGACTGTCGTTAATCGTGGCAGGGAACCAGGGCTGAAACTTAGCAGTACCGGAAAATTAATTCCCCTGCAGGATTGGGCAGAAGAAATTCTCGGTGAAACACTTGAGATTTCAGGATTATTGGACGACATTCACCGTGATGCAGTTCACGGCAAAGCTACCCAGGCACAACTTGCAAAAGTTGAGGACAGCGCACTGACTCCCTCGGCAAAAATTCTACAGCGCATGGATGAATTAAAAACACCTTATTTTACTTTTGCCATGAATCAGTCTCTTGCTAACAGCGATTACTTCCGTGCTCAAACACTGGATGAAAAAAAGCTGAACTCACTGAAAGAAATGTCTGAAAAATCCAATCTTGAAAGGGAAGCGATAGAATCTTCAGATACGGTTGATTTTGAAACTTACCTGAAGAAAATGAATGCTTCATAAAAACCCAGTATTAATCCAATTATGAATAATCCTATGCTAGAAAAACTGTTACAGACACGCTTGCTCTATCTCTACATCTTCCTGTTTTGTGTCACGCTGCTGGCTATCGCCATGTACATGGAAAAAGTAATGATGCTGGAGCCCTGTCCATTATGCATGACCCAGCGGTTTTTCTTTGTTATGGCAGGCTTAACCTCGTTAATTGCCTTTATCCATAACCCCAGGGGGACTGGTAAAGTGGTATATGGTTTATTGGCCGCGCTGTTTGCCGCAGCCGGCGGCGGTTTTGCCATTCGTCAAATCTGGCTGCAGCACTTACCCAAAGACCAGGTTCCTGCCTGCGGACCCAGTGTCGCCTATATGTTCCAGGAGTTTCCTCTAACCGAAGCACTGGCCACCATGTTTACCGGTGATGGCAATTGTGCAGAAATCGCCTGGCAGGATCCCGTCATCGGGATGAGCATTCCCCAATGGAGTCTGGTGGGCTTTACTGCCCTGGCCGGGGTCTGTATCTGGCAAGCCTTCCGCAAGTAGGCACTCTCCGCTTACAGTTAATCGCCATATTTCTGGCTATTGTGAAAAACCTGACCTAGGATACTGGTAGGGTTTTGCGTTTCCCGCTGGTTTATTAAAAATGGCAATGCACATTGCAAGAGCTTGATAAAAGTGAAGGCAGATGGAAAAGCCAATTTAAAAATCAAGAGAAAAAAAGAAAATAAAAAAAGGAATCACAATGAACCGAAATATTTCTGCTGCCAGACGTAAGGAAATCGAAGCCATTATCACGCGCTGGAAAAATCAGCGCGAGGCAATCCACGAAAACCTGGATGAATCGCTGTATTCAGATCACGCGCTTCAGTTGGAAGAACAGGATTTCCCCATAGAAAATTTTTGCGAATCGCTGATGGACTATATCTCCGCCGGCCATTTTGAAGTGTATGAAAAACTGCTGCATGACAGCACAGAGCAACTGGAAGTGCACAGGGAGTTGCTGGATAATATTTACCAGAGTATCGAAAACACTACGGACCTCGCCCTGAGTTTTAACGAAAAATACAAGGATGAGCTGACGCATTCTTCCGAAGATGCATCGCTGCCCGTTGATCTGGCCAGACTGGATAATGCACTAACACTTCGCTTTGCCCTTGAAGATCAGCTGCTGGAACTGACCCGCTAGATTATGTCGTTGTCGCTTCAAGCATGGCAACGTCTGCTGGTGACTTTCAGCTTTCTGATACTTGCCTTCATTTTCTATGGCCTTGGTCATGCCCCGGGTTTTAAAGTGTTTTTATTGCTTGGAGCAGCTTTTGAACTTGTCTTCTGGGTCAGAATTTTCAGGAGCAAAAAAAGCAGCGCAAACAGTCACTTGTCTAAAGTGGAAGATGATTCCCTGGCCTGAAGTTAAAAACCTAGCAGCAGGAATTCTTTTTCTTGCCCCCGGTAATATGACTGCGCCCTTTGTTCTGCGCGGCTGATCTTGATCTGGCAGCAGCAAGAGGATTCGCATCATTATTTCCAGAATCCGCTGACGGCTCAATAAAAATAAAACTGTCTTTTGCCATGCCATCCTGCAGATTTTGAAAAGTATTAGCGTCCACAGCAATACGACTTCCCCTGGGATAAGTGACGCCATTGTTATCCTTTAATTCTGCAAAAGGACCACGATAGATTACGGTATGTCCATGATCCACAGGATCCTGAGCCGGTTTATTCGCCATCACCGTGACAGAACGAAACTCGATTCCTTCTACTACCTGCCAGGGATCTTCATCCCATTTATCATAAGCCACATCAATGAAGCCTGCATCGAGGAAGACCTGAGTAAATTCCTTTTCCTGAAAAGCACCTGAAATACAGCCGCTCCATAGGCGCGCATCATCTTTAAGATGCTGTGGTACAAATTCATCAGACACGATATCTGAAATAGCGACCCTGCCTCCTGGCTTGAGCACACGAAAGATTTCACTGATCATCTGGCTACGGTGCTTTTCATCTACCAGGTTCAACACGCAGTTGCTCACCACGATATCAACACTGGCATCTGCAACCAGCGGGCTGCTTTCTTTCTGTTTGTTTTCCCAGGCGCTCAAAGCCGCCGGATCACTGCTATCAATTCCCGGATTTTGCGCCAGAAAGGCTTCCCGCGCCTCGAGGTTCAGGGCCAGATCCTGAATATAACCCTTGCGAAAACTGACTTTGTCAGCGCCAAGTTTCTGCGCCATTTCAGCTTGATATTTTCTAGCCAGAGCCAGCATTTCGTCGGTCATGTCGACGCCAATGACATGGCCATTATCGCCAACAAGTTGCGCCGCCATATAACAGATTTTTCCGCCGCCGCTGCCAAGATCCAGTACTGTGTCGTCTGTCTTGACATAGCGGGAGGGATCACCACAACCATAGTCCTTGTCGATAATTTCACGTGGTAACAGCTCAAGCAGGCCCACATCGTATTCAACCGGACAACAGAGACTTGGCTCAACTTCTTTAGCCCCTTGAGCATAACGCTCTGAAACTTTGGATTCTGTGTTCACAATTCAATCTCCAGACAATTTATATTTTCCAGCACTTTTTAAGTCTCTGTCGAATGACAGCCAAAAGCTGTATCCGGCCTGCCAGACTATCTGCCCCGCTCTCTTTTGTCCTTTTTCTCTTATCCTTTTTCTTTTATCTTTTTTCCCGCTTGCGACTTGTAACTTGTAACTGTTTTAACCGCGACGCCAACGGTGAAACTTCTCAAGATAAGGCATGATCCACCGCGGCGCATTATTCTTGCGCCACTCACCAGCGGCAAACTTGCCGCTTTCGGAAAGTGTTGGATAAATATGAATGCTTGCCATAATTTTTTTCAATCCCAGTCCATGGGTCATGGCCAGAATAAATTCATTAATTAATTCTGAGGCATGGTATCCAACTATTGTGGCTCCCAGAATTTTATCCTTGCCCGGTACCGTCAGCACTTTGACATAGCCGACGGCTTCGCTATCGGCAATGGCACGGTCAAGATCATCAATACCGTAGCGGGTTACTTCAACCTTGATACCTTTTTCTTCTGCCTCAAGTTCATTAAGACCAACCCTGGCAACTTCAGGATCAATAAACGTCGCCCAGGGCACGGCGCTGTAATGGATGCGGAACTTTTTAAAGACACCAAACAGGCTGTTTACCGCCGCAAACCAGGCCTGAAAAGACGCCATGTGGGTAAACTGGTAAGGCCCGGCCACATCACCGCAGGCAAAAATATTCGGGTAATTGGTTTGCAGGTACTCGTTAACCTTGACTGTGCCATTGGCGTTTAACACGACGTCGAGGGTTTCCAGGCCAAGGTGTTCTGTATTGGCTTTTCGGCCTACCGCCACCAGCACCTGATCAAAGGGAATATGTAATTCACCGTCAGCGCCGCTGGTAATAGCAAACCTGTTGCCATCGGACTGCATGAAGCCTTCTACTTCCCGGGAAGTAATGACCTCTATTCCTTCTGCTATAAAACGCTCACTGATGAACTCGGAAACATCCACATCCTCACGGGGTAGAATTCGATCAGAGCGGTTCACAATAGTGACTTTGGAGCCAAGTCGCGAGAAAGCCTGTGCCAGCTCGCAGCCAATGGGACCGCCCCCCATCACCAGCAGTCGATCCGGCAAGGTATGAAGAGACCAGATTGAATCCGAAGTCAGATAATCCATTTTTTCCAAGCCGGGAATCGGCGGTACCCAGGGCCTGGCACCAGTGGCAATTACTATATTGCGAGTTGAAATTTGCTGCTCCCCGACCTGCACGGTCCAGGGCGAGGTAATAGTAGCTTCCCCCTGAACACAATCTACCCCGAGCTCGCTGTAACGCGCTACGGAGTCATGGGGCTCAATTGTCTTGATAACTTCCCTGATACGTTTCATCACGGCACTGAAATTCACTCTGGCCGAGGCATCTTCCAGACCAAATTCAGAGGCTCGCTTGATGAGATGATTAACCCCGGCACTGCGAATCAGGGCCTTGCTGGGAACGCAGCCGGTGTTCAGGCAGTCCCCACCCATTTGATGTTTTTCTATGAGAGTTACGCGGGCTTTGACCAGCGCGGCAATATAGGCGGTAACCAGGCCTGCTGAGCCGGCCCCAATGACCACCATGTTGGTATTGAAATGTCGCGGTTTATACTTTTTCCAGGGTGCCAGTACTTTGCGATTCCTAAGTATTCTGAGCAACAGTTTTGCCAGCCAGGGAAAGATGGCGAGCACCACCACGGCCCTGATAACGCCGATATTGAAAATATCCGGCAAACTGGTGGCCATTCCCAACTCTGCGCCTACATTCACATACAGCGCAGTACCAAACAGCATGCCCAACTGACTCACCACATAAAAAGACAGAGTGCTGATGGGAGTAAGGGCCATCAGCGCATTAACCAGAAAAAACGGAAATACAGGGATCAGACGCAAGGTAAACAGGTAAAACGCACCATCACGTTCGATACCATCATTGATAGGCTTGAGATACCTGCCGAACTTTGTCTGTACCCAGTCCCTGAGCAGGGTTCTGGAAAGCAGAAAGGCCAGCGTGGCACCGATCGTGCTGGCGAAAGAAACCATCAGCAGTCCCCAGTCCAGGCCAAAAACAGCGCCGCCGGCAATAGTCAAAATGGCAGCGGCAGGTAGGGAAAGGGCCGCAACGATGATATACAGCAGAAAATATATCAGGCTGGAAAGCCAGAAATTTTCCGTCTTGTAGGCAAGAATGACATCACGCTGTGCCTGAAAATACTCAAGGTTGAAAATCTGCTGCAAATTAAGGACAAAAAACAGAGCGATCAGGGAAAGAAAAATGACCAGCAGGACTACTTTTTTAATACTCATAGATTTTCTTATTATCTTGATTTGCGGGCAATTTGGTCAGTAGCAGAACAGACCGGAAAAACCCTCAAAGCTTACTCCGTGCGGCGTAATGTTATATAGTGTCGCCCTTATTTATAGACATATTGACTGGCAATATTACTGGTAAACAGTGGGGACAGCAGAAATAGCTGACCACCAGTTTAGCTGAATTCAGGAGTAAAGGCGTGTCTTCAAACCGGTTTACACGACAATTCCCGGCCACCCGGCTTCGACGTATGCGCCGGGATGATTTTAGCAGGCGCCTGATGCGGGAAACGCTATTATCCCCTGCGGATCTGATCTACCCGGTGTTCGTCATTGAGGGCAGTAACTCGCGTGAGCCTGTCGCTTCCATGCCAGGTGTCGAGAGGCTAAGCCTCGATGAACTGGCGAAAGAAGCCCTACATATTTCCAGCCTGGGTATTCCGGCCATGGCCATTTTCCCGGTTCCCGATCCAGCCACCAAAACAGAGTCCGGCATAGAAGCCTTTAATGCCGATGGCCTGGCGCAACGAGCCATAAAGACAATCAAGGACTGTTGTCCTGAGCTTGGCGTGATTACCGATGTCGCCCTGGACCCCTTTACCACTCATGGGCAGGACGGCATTATTGATGCCGATGGCTATGTGCTTAATGATGTCACCGTAGACACTCTTGTGAAGCAGGCACTTTCCCATGCCCAGGCCGGTGCCGATGTGGTGGCTCCTTCCGACATGATGGATGGCAGAATCGGCGCCATCAGAACCGTGCTGGAAGAATCCGGCCACGTGAATACCAGAATTCTGGCCTATTCAGCCAAATATGCCTCGGCTTTTTATGGACCATTCCGCGACGCGGTAGGGTCGGCAGGAAACCTTGGCGCATCCAGCAAGGAAAATTACCAGATGGATCCAGCCAATTCTCATGAAGCGCTCCACGAAGTGAGCCTTGATTTGGCAGAAGGGGCAGACATGATCATGGTAAAACCAGCCATGCCTTACCTGGATATCATTCAGCGTGTGAAGAGCGAGTTCGGGGTTCCTACCTTTGCCTATCAGGTCAGCGGTGAGTATGCGATGTTATGTGCTGCTTTTGAAAAAGGCTGGCTGGATGAAGACAAGATTATTCTCGAAGCACTGACCGGCATAAAAAGAGCGGGCGCAGACGGCATTTTGACTTATTTTGCCAAAACTGCGGCTGAAAAAATTCAATAACCCGATAAAAAGGAAGAGCAGACGCTGGAACTAGCCGGGGTAATCCTACTGGCCAATTACAGTTTCAGCAATATTGCGCTTATTCACTTGAATAGTCACAATTTGCCCTTATTATTAACCAACTGAACGATTCCGTAATTCAATAATCTCCATTTCAAGGAAACCACAATGAGCGAAAACCTCTCCCACGTAACAGATGACAGTTTTGAAGAAGATGTCCTCAATGCAACCGGCCCCGTGCTCGTTGATTTCTGGGCCGAATGGTGCGGACCCTGCAAAATGATAGCGCCGGTACTTGAAGAGATTGCTGAAGAATATGCCGGTAAAGTAAAAATCTGCAAACTTGATGTGGAAGCAAACCCTGAAACAGCGCCCAAGTATAATGTTAAGGGTATTCCTACATTAATCCTGTTTAAAAATGGTAATGCAGACGCCAAAAAAGTTGGCGCATTATCAAAATCCCAATTAGCAGCATTCCTGGATAGCAGTATCTGATAGCAACTTACTGCTATCACATTCAGTATGGCTGAATGGTAATAATGGCTCTGAAGTATGACTTTGATTTACAAAAAGTGATGTCTTTAGAGCCATTTTTAATTGTCGTTCAGTTACATCCATTATTTTTCCTATAAAAAATCAGTATATTTTTTCTGGACACCTGCATATTGGGGTGATAGATTACTAATCTGCTCGTCTCTCCGACATCTTTTCCTAGAGCAATTAAACCGAATAACCCGCAAGAAAATAAAAAAATCAAAAATATAATCGTCACTGATTTATTAAAACTTTTAAATCTTAACCTCCAATTAGCCGAACTACGCCGTTCGCCTCCTAAATAAATTAACTGCATTTACACCATGAATCTTTCTGAATTAAAAACCAAACCTATATCTGAATTAATCGAAGCTGCTCACGAGATGGGCCTGGACAACGTTTCCCGAACACGGAAACAGGATGTGATATTCCACATGCTCAAGCGCCATGCGAAAAATGGCGAAGACATATATGGTGATGGGGTTCTTGAAATACTGCAGGATGGGTTTGGATTTCTGCGCTCTGCAGATGCGTCCTATCTTGCGGGACCGGATGATATCTATGTATCTCCAAGCCAGATCAGACGCTTTAATTTAAGAACAGGCGATACTATTGCCGGAAAAATCCGGCCACCCAAAGATGGTGAGCGTTACTTTGCATTGCTGAAAGTTAACGAAATTAATTTTGATAAACCCGAAAACGCCAAACACAAAATCCTTTTTGAAAATCTCACTCCACTTTTTCCCGATGAGCGCATTGTTCTTGAAGCCGGTAATGGCAGCTCGGAAGACTTAAGCTCCCGCGTTATTGATCTGGTTGCACCCATTGGTAAAGGTCAGCGTGGTCTGATTGTGTCTCCGCCGAAAGCGGGTAAAACCCTTATACTTCAGAATATCGCACAATCTATAACACGCAATTCTCCAGATTGCAGACTAATCGTTCTTTTAATTGATGAGCGTCCTGAAGAAGTAACAGAAATGAAGCGTTCGGTACGCGGCGAAGTAGTTGCCAGTACTTTTGATGAGCCGCCTGCACGTCATGTACAGGTTGCCGAGATGGTCATTGAAAAGGCCAAGCGCCTGGTAGAACACAAGGAAGATGTGGTTATCCTGCTTGACTCCATGACGCGTCTGGCCCGCGCCTATAACACAATCATTCCGTCTTCAGGCAAGGTACTCACCGGTGGTGTTGATGCCCACGCTCTGGAAAGACCGAAACGATTTTTTGGTGCAGCGAGAAATGTAGAAGAAGGCGGCAGCCTTACCATTATTTCTACTTGCCTGATTGAAACCGGTTCTAAAATGGACGAAGTTATTTATGAAGAGTTCAAGGGTACCGGTAATATGGAGCTACATCTGGATCGCAAGATGGCCGAGAAACGCGTTTATCCGGCAATTAATGTACGTCGCTCAGGAACCCGTCGGGAAGATCTGCTGACCACCGAAGAAGAACTGCAACGTATCTGGATTCTGCGCAAGCTGCTTACTTCAATGGAAGATGTTCCCGCAACAGAGTTCATTCTCGACAAGCTCAAGGACACCAAGACCAACGAAGAATTTTTCAAATCAATGAAACGTAAATAGTTCGAACCCGATTAATTGGTTTTTTACAGCTTTTCGAGACTGCTACGTTTTATAACATTGTTACTTCCTTTCCATAACACCCTATCCGAGGCTGAATAATGTTCAGGGATCTGCGTGACTTTATCCAGGCACTTGAAGCTGCCGGCGAATTAAAACGCATCACCACCGAAGTTGATCCTGACCTGGAAATTACCGAAATCTGCGACCGCACTCTCAAGCAACAAGGTCCAGCCCTGTTATTTGAAAACCCCAAAGGCTCCTCCATCCCTGTACTGGGCAACCTGTTTGGTACGCCGAAACGCGTTGCCATGGGTATGGGTCAGGAAGATGTCAGCGCCTTGCGTGATGTGGGTAAACTGCTGGCCTTTCTTAAGGAGCCCGAGCCGCCAACCGGCTGGAAAGACCTGCTCGACAAGGCCCCCAAATTTAAAAATGCCTTATACCTTTCACCTAAACTGGTAAAAAAACCTCCTTGTCAGGACGTCGTCATTGAAGGCGATGATGTGGATCTTGGTGTATTGCCTATTCAGACCTGCTGGCCTGGTGATGCAGCGCCATTGGTCACATGGCCACTGGTGATAACCCGTGGACCGCACAAGGATAGGCAAAATCTTGGCATATACCGTATGCAGCTGCTGTCCAGGAACAAGCTGATTATGCGCTGGCTTGCGCATCGTGGTGGCGCCATTGATTTTCGTGAGTGGAAAGCAGCACACCCCGGTGAACCTTTTCCGATCTCAATAGCTATCGGTGCAGATCCAGCGACCATCCTTGGCACCGTCACCCCTGTTCCTGACACCCTGTCGGAATATGGTTTTGCCGGATTGCTCAGGGGCAGTAAAACCGAAGTCGCCAACTCAATCGGCAACTCACTTCAAGTCCCCGCCTCGGCTGAATTTGTCCTCGAAGGTCATCTTGACCCCGATGAAGTTGCTGATGAAGGACCTTTTGGTGATCACACCGGTTATTACAACGAAGTCGAACAATTTCCTGTTTTTACCGTGGACAGGATCACTCATCGCAAGGATCCGATTTATCACAGCACCTACACCGGCAGACCACCGGATGAGCCCGCCATACTGGGTGTGGCATTGAATGAAGTATTCGTGCCGATACTGCAAAAGCAGTTTCCTGAAATCGTTGATTTCTATCTACCGCCGGAAGGCTGTTCCTATCGTATGGCTGTGGTCAGTATGAAGAAGCAATATCCCGGGCATGCCAAACGCGTAATGATGGGAATATGGTCATTCCTGCGTCAATTTATGTATACCAAATTTATTATTGTGACAGACGATGATGTGGACGTAAGAAACTGGCAGGATGTTATCTGGGCAATGACAACCCGAATGGATCCGGCAAGGGATTCAGTCATCATTGAAAACACGCCTATTGATTATCTTGATTTTGCCTCACCGGTTTCCGGCCTTGGCTCAAAGATCGGCTTCGATGCCACCTCAAAATTTCCCGGCGAAACCACCCGAGAATGGGGCACCCCCATCACCATGTCGGAAGACGTAAAAAATAAAATTGATTCTATCTGGGACGAACTGGGTATTTTCGATCAAGAAGACTAGAGATTAGAGACAAGAGACAAGAGACAAGAGACAAGAGACAAGCAAGATTGTCGCTTGCCAGGCATCCAACGCAATATATCAGGATTCCTTATTTTCACTTGAGACTTGCAACTTACAACCTGTTACTCCGCCCACCTTTATCCTTTTTCCTTCATCTTTTTTCCGCTTAAGTCATTACGGCATAGGCAATTCAGGCAAGCGATGCTCCAACTGCGCCAGGGCTTTTCTATAAAGAGAAGCACTGTGTGCATGTTCACCCAGATGGTCCATCAGTCGGGCTAACTCGGCATTAGCTTCTGCAGAAAGAGCCTTGCTCTTGGAAAAACGCAGGCTGCTTTCAAAATATTCCCTAGCCTTGCCCCATAATTTATTGCGTAAACTGACGCGACCCAGGCTGAGCATCAATGCCGGATTACTAGGCCTTTCTTTTATCCATTGTTCCAGCTGCACCAATAATCTGCCAGGTTCAGCGGCATCCAGAAAACCTGTTTTTAAAACGACCTGATCGCTCCACTGTTTTTTAAGGAAGGCCAATGCCGCTGCCAGGGCTTCTTCAGGCAGTGAAAATTCCTGCAACTTGTCCATATAGACCAGCGTCATTTCTTCGTTGCGCTTTACTTCCTTGTCCATGCTTTGCCACTGACTTTTTAAAAGACTGGCAGTGCCGTTTTGCAGGTTGATTCGACTCAAACTATGGGCAGCAATTTTTGCCTGCAGGCGAAGCATTTCTGAAGCATTGACCACCTTGTGTTTTTCCAGTGCAGGCATCAAGGTTCCGAGCTTTTCCCAATCCTGCAAAGTGAGATAACAGTTCATGATCAGGTTTAGCACATAGGGACTACCAGGGGCTTCTCTATCCAACGCGATGAGAATCGCCAGGCTTTGTTCAATTTTTCCGGAGCGGTATTCAAGCAGGGCCTTCAGGGACTTGATAGCGGGACTGGATGTGCCTGCTTTACGGGCGGCCTGCTCCAGACAGTAGTTCCATGAGGCATCATCTTTGCGCTGCCAGGCAGCCAGACTGGCGGCAAGGTAATTGAATACCGGGTTATCGACTCTGCCTGCATTCTCAACCAGTAATTTATAGGCGTCCTGCCAGCGACCGAGTAATAAAAGACGCAAGCCTTCTTCGCTGGCAGCGGCGGCGACTTTTCTACGACGCGAAGCGCCAAACCATGAATCCCCTTTCAAGAGGCCAAATGGGTTAAGCAAGGTAAGGGATTTATACAGGCCAATCACAAGAACCAGCAGGATCAGCAGAAACAGCACCAGAGCAACCAGGGTACTTTCCACTGACCAGGTAGCGAAGGAAATCAGCACATAACCAGGATCATCACCCAGCATGGTGTAAAGCCAGGCACCTAATCCAAGCGCGATAAGACTGTATATGAAAGGTCGAATCATTGTGACGGCGGCGTCCTTTCACTCGCCAGTTCCCCTGCCAGAATAATCTGGTCAAGTGCGCTGCGAGTGCGTATCAGGGGCGGGACTTCGGTAACAATGCGCCGGTCAATAAGGCCATCGAGACTTAAAAGAATGCTGTTCTTCATGGAAGGTTCGCCGGACAGGTAAACATCTATATTGTTACGAGCCTGCAACAGACTGGCGCTATATATTTCCTGCTCCCCTTTTAACAGGGCGGTTCTACCCTGCTCCAGTTGCAGACGCACCGTTTGTAACAGGGCCGCTTCCTGCCCCGGGGTCATCAGTGCATCAAGCGGCGTATCACGTCGCCTGACAACAAGAAACCGGTTTACCATACTGCCCAGGCTTGAAAAAAATTGTGACAGCAAACCAGGCTCTTCAACACCTTCATTGTTAAATAGTGCCACTTGCTCACCTGCTGCCACCTGCTGTTCCAGATCATTATTCACCTGCAGTGATTCCAGCTGCTCCGAAATCGCCCCAAGTTGCAGATAAATATCCTGTAATGGCGCTTCAGAGACGCCACGAATAGCCGCCAGTTCACCTGCCAGAACTTCCCGCACTGAAAAAATAGCAGGGTCATCAATCTGCTTCAGCACATCGTCTGCCGCAATGAAGAGTGCCTGAGCAGTTCTTATATTTCGCGCAACCACCATCTGCTGCTGTGCCAGCCTTAATAATGAGGCAGCTTCTGCCAGCAACCATTGCTGGCTTGCCCCCGGATTATTGGAGTTAATTCTCAGACGGGTGCTGATCAATTCGTTTTGCAGACGTTCAATTTCTGCATCCTGTTCCTGCCTGGACTGCTGAATCAGGTTACGGGTGAGAGAAGCAGAGGCCTGCTGTGTTTCCGCCAGCTGATCTTGTAACTGACTTTCCAGTGACTGCAAGGAAGATTGCAACTGGCTGACCTGTGCGCCAGTGTTATTACGCTCGCTACTGAGACTATTTTGTTGTTCAAAAACCTTTACGACCTTGTCCTGCTCGTACATAAGATAAGCAAGAACACCAATCGCGGCCAGCAGAAGAATATTAAGGAACAGACTGAAGATACCGCCAGCTTTGCTACCTGAAGGGCGCGCCGGAGATGCCGCACTGGCAGGCCTGGGCGAACCTGTTTTTTCACCCGCAGCGCCAGCGCCGGTGTTCGCCGCGCTCTGCTGCTCACCTTTATTCTGTGCGGGCGTGTTTTCTTTATTGCTCATCCGGTTCTCAGTGAAGATGTGTTTTCAGGCTTTCGATTATAGCCCTATCGTCTGCTCCTGACATGGTAATAGTCTTCAGAAACCCCAATTCCGCGGCATTCTCGGCAATACGCGGTGAAGAAACAAACAGCGGCACAGATTCTACGCTGACATTATCCCGCTGCAGCAATGCCGAAAAATTGGCTAACGCTTCTGCACTGGTCACGATGACAGCCGCCGGAGGATCACTAGCCAGACTATTGGCAAGGTAACCCGGCTCGTATGCCGGCATGGTGCGCTGGTATAACTCGAGGTAATCTACCAGTACCCCCCGTTCACGCAAGGCTGAAGCCAGTAATTCACGTCCGCCAACACCGCGCACAATAAGCGCTTTCTTGCCCTCCAGCTGCGCCAGTGATGCAAGCGCCAGCAAACCTTCACTACTCATGCGCTCAACTGGATACTCCGCTTTCAAACCATAGCTTTCTATAACCCTGGCAGTGGTCGGGCCAACACTGTAAATGGCCAGTTGCTCGGGAAACTGCGGCCAGTAATTATGAATCAACTCCATTCCCAGCGTCGCAGCGTTGGTACTGATAAAAAATAACAGGTCATACTGGTCCAGTGACAATATTGTCGCCTTGATGTTTTCATCCAGGGCAACAGGAGAAATAGCGAGCATGGGCAACAGGCCGGGGCGGGCACCGCCTTCTTCCAGACTCTTAACAAGACTCTCAGCCTGTCCTGCAGGTCGGGTAATCCAGATAGACTTGCCTTCAAGCATTAGTGGGGGGGGTTCCTTCAACTCTGGCGATTTCTTTGCGAATGCAATCATTGGAAATGGCGCGTCATGACATCTCAAGTTGTGCCAAGATCCTGTCTGCACCCTGATTCAACAATTCATCAGCCACCGCCTTGCCCAGTGTGTTAGCTTCAGAGGAAGGCCCTTTTCTTTCACTGAATAATATTTTTGATCCGTCAGTTTTACCCACCAGGCCTCTGATGTGAACGGTTTCCTCTGCTCCCGTGCCTTCCAATTCTGCCAGGCAGGCTATGGGTACCTGGCATCCACCATTGAGACCCGTATTCATGGCCCGTTCCGCATTCACACAGACAGCGGTTTCGCGATGGGAAAGCGCTTCCAGCAGCCTTAAGGTCTCAGTATCGCCAATCCGGCATTCGATCCCCACAGCGCCTTGCCCGCCAGCCGGCAAGCAGGTTGCGGTGTCAAGGAAAGCGGCAATTCTGTCTGACATGCCGAGACGAATAAGGCCTGCCGCAGCCAGAATAATGGCGTCATATTCGCCTTCATCCAGTTTGCGCAAGCGTGTATTCACATTACCGCGTAAATCCCTGATCTCGATATCCGGTCGTATGGCCTTTAGCTGACACTGACGTCGCAAACTTGAACTCCCAACAACAGCTCCTGCTGGCAGCGCTTCAAAGCTGGCGTATTGGTTGGAAACAAAGGCATCGCGAAAATCCTCGCGCTCACAAATGACGGCCAGCATCAAACCCTCGGGAAAAAACATCGGGACATCTTTCATGGAATGAACCGCGATATCTGCCCTGCATTCCAGCATGGCAACTTCCAGCTCTTTCATAAACAGCCCCTTACCGCCGACTTTCGACAAGGGGGCATCAAGAATCTGGTCACCTTTGGTCGTCATTGGTAGCAGTTCCACCTGTAAATCGGGATAGCGATCAAGCAGGGCCTGCTGCACATATTCAGCCTGCCACATGGCCAGGGGGCTTTCACGGGTTGCGATTCGAAGAATTTCCTTGCTCATAGATACTGCTCTTACAGCCTTTTCTGCTACTTATTTAATGCTTATAACTGCTGCATTGTTGTTACAGCCTGCCACTGACACGGGAAAGCCGGAATTTCTATTTTACGCTTTATCAATACTGAAGCTACCCCAACCATCCCCTCCATTGCTATAATCGCCGCCTTGTTATCCATCTAATTAACTAAAAGCACTCACACATGAGCCAGGATCCAAAAGCAGACAAGCTCTGGGGCGGTCGTTTTTCCGAAGCCACTGATGAATTCGTGGAACGGTTCACGGCGTCTGTCACCTTTGACAAGCGTCTTTACCGGGCAGACATCGCCGGCTCCATCGCTCATGCCACCATGCTGGCAAAGCAGGATATTCTCACTACTGAAGAAAGCGAGAAAATTATTCAGGGATTGGGGCAAATAAAGGATGAAATAGAAGCAGGAAGCTTTCAGTGGTCTGTTAGTCTTGAAGACGTGCACATGAATATAGAAGCGGCTCTGACCAAAAAGATTGGTGATGTGGGCAAGAAACTTCATACCGGTAGATCGAGAAACGATCAGGTCGCTACTGATATACGTTTGTTTATGCGCGATGGTATTGATACTGTTTCTGTCGCCATCAGGCAGGTTCAGAAAGGCATCATCGGCCTCGCTGAAAAAGAAACCGAAACCATCATGCCCGGATTTACCCATTTGCAGACAGCACAGCCAGTAAGTTTTGCCCATCACTTGATGGCCTGGTTTGAAATGCTGCAACGGGATTACGACCGCATGCAGGATTGCAGAAAGCGCGTAAATGTTTCGCCCCTTGGAGCGGCGGCTCTGGCAGGCACCTCATTTCCCATCGACAGGAATATGACCGCCGAGCTATTGGGTTTTGACAAGCCTGCAGCAAATTCATTGGACGCTGTCAGTGACCGTGACTTTGCCATAGAGTTTTGTGCCGCTGCGAGTCTGTTGATGACTCATCTGTCAAGAATATCCGAAGAGCTGGTTATCTGGACCTCAGCGCAATTTGATTTCATTGAGCTACCAGACAGATTCTGTACCGGCTCTTCAATAATGCCACAAAAGAAAAACCCTGACGTACCTGAACTGGTGCGCGGTAAATCCGGCCGTGTTTATGGCCATCTGGTTTCCCTGCTGACATTGATGAAGTCTCAACCTCTTGCCTATAACAAGGACAACCAGGAAGACAAGGAACCGCTGTTTGATACCCTGGATACAATTAACGACTGCCTGAAAGCATTCGCCGACATGATTCCGGCTATCAAGGCAAAAAAAGAAAGCATGCGAACAGCCGCACTTAAGGGCTTTTCTACCGCTACCGACCTGGCTGACTATCTAGTCAGGCAAGGCATGGCATTTCGTGATGCCCATGAAGTGGTTGGCAAAGCGGTTTCTTATGGCGTTGAAAAAAACAAGGACCTGGCGGCAATGAGTCTTGAAGAACTGCAAGTATTTTCACCAGAGATAAAGCAGGACGTTTTTTCGGTATTGAGTCTGGAAGGATCACTTAATGCGAGAAATCACATTGGCGGCACTGCGCCGGCACAGGTAAGGCTTGCAATAGAAGCAGCAAAGAAAGTAATCAAATAAGCATTTGGAAAAACCAACAATAAAAGAACGCATTTAAAATAGTTGGAGATATCTATGGAAATTAATGAAGATATGATGATTACGCTTATCATTCCCTGGGCAATTAAAATAATTATCGCTCTGGCAATATTTGTAATCGGTAAATGGATTGCAAAAGCCATTGCCAACTTTGCCAAAAAATTATTACGTAAAGCCAACCAGGATGAAATGCTGGTCAAATTTCTAGGCGGCATGCTTTATGCCGTTTTGTTTATTGCTGTGGTTCTGGCGGCCATCGATCAACTCGGCGTCAATGTCACCTCACTAATGGTCATTATCAGTGCCGCCGGCCTGGCTATTGGTTTGGCACTTAAGGACTCCCTGTCTAATTTTGCCTCCGGCGTCATGATCATTGTTTTCAGACCTTTTAAAATAGGTGATTTTATTAGCGCCAGCGGTGTAAGTGGTGTGGTTGATGAAATCGGTATGTTTTGCACATTGATGCACACCGGCGACAATCAGCGCATCATCGTGCCAAATTCCGTAGTTTTCGGTAGCACTATCGTTAATGCCAGCGCTCTGGCTACTCGTAGAATCGATCTGACCATTGGTATCAGCTATGACGATAACATGGGCAAGGCCAAGGATATTATTCTGGATGTTCTGAGCAAGGATTCTCGTGTTCTGACTGATCCGGCGCCCGTTGTTGCCGTTGCCGAACTGGCTGATAGCAGTGTTAACCTGGTGGTCAGACCCTGGGTGAATACAGCGGATTACTGGGCAGCACGCTGGGACATCATTGAAGCCATTAAAAACAGTCTTGATGATGCTGGCATTTCAATCCCTTACCCACAGCAAGATGTTTACATGCACAATGTCGCTTGATTATTAATTGCTGATCTCTTTATAAGCAATCTATTGTTAGCTAATAAAGAAATTTCAGTTTAAGTAGTACAAGTGACAGGAATGGCCGCAGGTGCTGCAAGAGTATCCCAATCACTCCTGCAGTTGCCTGCAACAATCCTCTTAATAAAAGTCGCAATTGGCAATAGAAATAAGCTTGAAGAAAACGATTTCTCATGGAAATTGAATACTGACTCCTCCCTGCTCCAGACAGATTGCCGACAACTTGTCGGATAATGTCTCCCCATCAGAATCACAGACCCAACTGCTATCGTGCATATCAAAGTGAAAACCACCACTTCTAGCGGCAAGCCATAATTGCCGGGTAGCTGACTGCCGGGTGATAATGATAGCCGTGCCATTTGTGCAGGTCAGTGTAAGAATATCGTTTACTGACTCATAATCCAGATCTTCACCACTTTCCTCGACGGCATCTTCAATGGCCAGCAATGTTTGTTCATAACGGGAGTTGAAGTCCTGTTCTGTCATAGTCGTTTCTATCCTGGTAATGATGAATGCCTGCTCGTGCGAGCTACGAACTGCAAGTATATCGTCCCCGGCTTAAATCAGCGATTGGTTGCTGACAGTATTAACCAGTATAATCGCCGCTTTACAGAATTAGTTGCGATATAAATCACTATTATCCAGCTAATCCATTCCTGATCTCCAGATACTTGCTTTATAAACAAGAGGTAATGAGGGCGATGAGAAAACTGCTGTCACTGCTATTGATCAGTCTTTGCCTGTTATCGGGATTAGGGCTGAGCGCATGCGGACAAAAAGGACCTCTGGTTCCTCCCACCGCCATACAATTCAATTAATAGACTCTGCCAGGCTATGGAAAATTTTACATTTAAAAATAATCAGCTTTTCGCTGAAGCAGTAGCGCTGACCCGGATCGCCGAGGAATTTGGCACGCCCTGCTTTGTCTATTCCCGTGCCGCTCTGGAGCAGCAATATCGAGCCTACGAAGAGGCACTCGCAGGATGCAGTCATCTGGTCTGTTATGCGGTTAAAGCCAATTCCAACCTGGCTGTGCTGAGTGTATTGGCTAAACTGGGTAGCGGTTTTGATATTGTTTCCGGTGGCGAGCTGGCTCGCGTGATTGCCGCTGGTGGTGATCCAGCCCGTGTTATTTTTTCCGGCGTCGGAAAAACCATTGAGGAAATGCATGCAGCACTGGATGCCGGCATTCATTGCTTCAATGTTGAATCACCGCTGGAGCTTGAACAGCTGAACGATGTCGCCATGCAAAGAAATGTACGCGCACCGGTTTCCATTCGCGTTAATCCCGATGTGGACGCCAAGACCCATCCCTATATTTCTACCGGACTGAAAGAAAACAAATTCGGTGTTTCCATGGAAGATGCACGCCTGCTTTATCGACAGGCCAGCACCATGGCAGGACTGGAGTTGATCGGTCTGGATTGCCATATAGGTTCCCAGCTCACCAGTATCGAGCCCTTTCTGGCGGCGCTGGAACGCACCCTGCTGCTCATAGATGAGCTGGCAGCTGAGGGCATCAGCATCAGGCATCTGGATATCGGCGGCGGGCTCGGCGTGCAGTACCGGGATGAAACGCCACCGGCACCCCAGGAATTGATTCACGCGGTAAGGCAGGTGCTTGGCGAGCGGCCCTTAACCCTGGTTCTGGAACCGGGAAGATCTATTTGTGCCAATGCCGGTGTCTTGTTGACCCATGTAAACAATATCAAAACCAACGGTGAACATCGTTTTGCCATCGTTGATGCGGCCATGAATGACATTATTCGCCCAGCTTTGTATCAGGCCTGGATGGACGTGGTGCCGGTGAAAGTAAATGAGACTGCAGCAGTTCATACCTATGATCTGGTGGGGCCAATCTGTGAGACTGGCGATTTCATCGGACGTCAGCGAGAGTTGGCAATCGATAATGGCGACCTGCTGGCAGTACGGTCAGCCGGCGCTTACTGTTTTGCCATGAGCTCCAATTACAATACCCGCAATCGCGCCGTCGAGGTGCTGGTGGACGGCGATCAGGTTCATCTGGCCAGGCGTCGGGAAACCTATGAGGACCAGCTGGCACTGGAAAATCCGCTGGATTGAGCTGAATCATGACTCTCAATTTCACTAAAATGCATGGCCTGGGTAACGACTTCATTGTTCTTGATGGCGTTAGCGAGCCCATAAACCTGAGCCCGGATCAGATTCGGCAACTTGGTAATCGACACACCGGCATCGGCTTTGACCAGTTACTCATCGTTGCGCCAGCCACTGCCCCGGGGCATGACTTTGCCTACCTGGTCTACAATCCTGACGGCAGCCAGGCAGAAAACTGTGGCAACGGCGCCCGCTGTATGGTGTCTTTTATCCAGGCCAGAGGGCTAAGCAGCAACAGCGAACTCACGCTGCAACTGATCAATAACAGCTCTCTGTATTGCCAGGCCCGGGATGATGGCGAAATCACCGTAAACATGGGCGCACCGGTTTTCACCCCGGCAGAAATACCGTTTATTGCCGATGATGAGGCGCTCACCTACCCACTGCATCTTGGCAACGGAGAAAATCTGGAACTGTCAGTGCTGTCCATGGGTAACCCCCATGCGGTGCTGGTTGTGCCTGATATTGATGCAGCGCCAGTGACTGAATGGGGACCGTTGATTGAAAATCATTCCAGTTTTCCCGGTCGCGTCAATGCCGGCTTCATGCAGGTGGTTAATACAGGTACAATCAGACTCAGGGTATTTGAACGAGGTGCGGGTGAAACCCTGGCCTGTGGCACGGGCGCCTGCGCAGCGGTAGTGGCTGGAATTCGTCAGGGTCTGCTGGACAATACAGTTCAAGTGCAGCTGCCTTGTGGATCACTACAGATAAACTGGCAGGGAGGTAATTCACCGGTGTTTAAAACCGGACCTGCCACGACAGTCTTCGAGGGAAGTATTGAAATATGACGTCAGATTCCAGCAATAAAGCAGTATCAAGTGGAACACTTGATGACGACTCTGTTAGCAAGTACCTGATCGAGAATCCTGATTTCTTCAATCGCAAAGCCGATCTGTTACTGGACCTCACTATTCCCCATGTCAGTGGTGGTGCAATATCCCTGCTTGAAAGACAGGTAGCCCTGTTCCGCGAGCGCAATCGGGATCTGCAGAACAATATCAATAATTTCATTTTTAACGCTGAAGAAAATGATGCCCTGTTTGAGAAAACACGCATTGTCATTCTCGAAATAATGAAAAGCGATAGCCTTAAGAACTTATCCAGCATAGTCGCTGATACGTTAAAAACCGAGTTTGCAGCTGATGCCAGCAACCTGCTTTTTATTGCTGACAAGCCTGACAGCGATGCCCGGGAAAAAGGCATTCACATTCTTCCCGCCGCACCAACCCGGGAAACAATGGGTAAGCTTTTTGAGAAAAAACGTACCTTCTGTTGTGAGCTGTCACCTGAACAGGCCCGACTACTATTCCCTGACAGTCAAAAAGAAATTTTATCTGCCGCCATTATTCCGGTTCATCCCGGCGACAGTATCAGTGGGGCTGATCAATACAGCGCACCGATTCTGGTAATAGGCAGTGACAAGCACAATCATTTCAATTCAAGCCTTGATACCTTGTTCCTCGACTTCATAGGCGAAATACTTGCGGTGCATATCTCTCGTCTGGCGGCTTAGTCCCAGCGCCTGACTCCGGTTACAGCCATGAATACCACCCCTCTTGTTTCTATCTTGATCCGCACCAAAGACAGGCAAACACGATTAAAGGAAGCCGTTGCATCAGTCCTGGCGCAGTCTTATGCCCCCATAGAAATAGTTATTGTAAATGATGGCGGCAAAGATTTCTCTGCTGAATTTACCGAGCCAGGCCCAACAGAAATTCGCTGGGTAAATAACAAGGCAGAGCATGGCAGATCCCATGCTGCCAACCTGGCGCTGGAACAGGCCGCAGGTGACTACTGCCTGTTTCTGGATGATGACGACTCTATTGACCCTGCCCATATTGCCACGCTTGTTACTGCTCTGGGCAAAGAAAAAAATTACAGACTTGCCTACAGTGCGGTGAGGGTCATGACTGATGGCGAGCTTGAAGAAACCCCGTCTTTTGCCCACGCATTTGACCCTGTACGCCTGATGATTGAAAACTTTATTCCTATCCATGCAGTCCTGTTCGAACGCAGCTTGCTTCTTGAAGGCTATCGTTTTGATCCTGCCTTTGATCGTTTTGAAGATTGGGATTTCTGGCTTCAGCTGGCACAACAACACGAATTTCTGTTTAGCAATCTGTGTACGGCTACCTATCGGGTGGCTGGCAGCAGCGGCTTTGGTGCCAAGGAAAACACTGAAGATGATATCGATGGTTTTCGTCTGGCTATTTATAAAAAATGGCTTAAACGCTGGCCAGAGCAAAGGCTGTTGGCACTGATAAACCGCAGCCGGGAATTTCCACGCCTCGCTGTTTTTGAAAAAACAGTCGAAAATCTGGACGCTAATATTAAGGAAAAAAAATCCTATATTGACCTGTTACGGGAACAACTGGATAAGCTTCAAAAAGATTCACAAGCACAACTGGATAAGCTTCAAAAAGATTCACAAGCCAAACTGAACAGTCTGGCAGAAGACCTGCATGAAACTGAGCAGGAAGTAATAGCGCTGAAAAATTATAACCATGCCTTGCACGATGAATTACAGGTTATTTATCACAGCAAGAGTTGGCGACTGACACGACCATTAAGAGCGCTGACCAGATTGCGCTATTTTTTACGCACCGATGGCATTGGTGGAATCGCTGTCAGACTAAAAGATATTATTGCTGCCCGGCTAAGCAGGGCTGAAGAAATCAAAGCCCAAACAAGTATCTCCAAAAACTATACTCCTCTGGATTTTTCAACCTTTGCGCAGCCAAAGGTGAGTATCGTAATTCCTGTTTATAACCAGTACCACTATACCTTTCATTGTCTGAAGAGCATTCTTGACCATGCCGATGATATTCCTTTTGAAGTGATTGTGGTTGATGACTGCTCGTCCGACAAAACGACGCAAATGCTTTCCGAAATCACTGGTATAAACGTCATCCGGAATAAAGAAAACCTGGGCTTTATTCACTCCTGTAACAAGGGCGCTGATGCTGCCAGGGGTGAGTTTCTGGTGTTGCTGAACAATGATACTGAAGTCAGAAAACACTGGCTTGCCGCGCTGCTGCAGACCTTTACAGATTTTCCTGATGCCGGGCTGGTTGGCGCCAGACTGGTTTTTGCCGACGGCACGCTACAGGAAGCTGGCGGTATCGTCTGGCGAGATGGCTCTGCCTGGAATTTCGGCCGTGGCGAAGATCCCAATCATCCCCATTACAGTTACTGCCGACAGGTTGATTACTGTTCCGGGGCTTGCCTGATGATTGCTCTTAATGATTTCAGGGCCCTGGGAAAATTTGATACCCGCTATGTACCAGCCTATTACGAAGATACGGACCTTGCATTCAAGGTACGCGAATCCGGTAAAAAAGTGTATTACCAAGCCAATGCCAGCATCATTCATTTTGAGGGCATCACCTCCGGCACCGACATAGGCAGTGGTATCAAACAATACCAGCAGCTAAACCATGAGAAGTTTTTCAACCGCTGGCAGGATACGCTTATACATCATCGTCCCAATGGCAGACAGCCGCACCGGGAAAAGGAACGGCATGTGGACAAATATATCCTCGTTATTGATGCGCGGGTACTAATGCCTGATCACGATTCCGGTTCCTTGCGAATGTTTAATGTCCTGAAAATTCTTCAGACCCTGGGTTATAAAGTAACTTTCCTGCCGGCAAACATGCATTACCACGAAAAGTACACGCCACAAATGCAGGCCATGGGTATTGAATGTCAGTATGTGCCTTATATCCACTCGGTGGAGAAATACCTGCAGGAATTTGGTCAGCAATTTGAAACGGTAATCCTGAGCAGAGCGGATTATGCAGAAAAGTATATTGATGAAGTAAAAAGAAGCTGCCCCCATGCCCGAATAATTTTTGATACGGTAGATCTGCATTTTTTACGCGAACAGCGTGAAGCCGAGTTAACCGGAGACAAACACCTGGCAGAGTCTGCTGCCATGCGCAAAGTTCAGGAGCTCACTATTGCGCGCAAGGCCGATACCACCTTGGTAGTCAGCCCGGTAGAGCTGGAACTTTTCAAACAGGAGGCCCCTGAAATAAATGTTGGCCTGCTTTCCAATATTCACCAGACCTTTTCTACCGGCAAGTCATTTACAGAAAGGGAGCACATGCTGTTTATAGGAAACTTTGAACACCCCCCCAACAGCGACGCCATGCTGTATTTCCTGAATCAGATATTCCCCCTCGTGCATGCACAAAACCCCGATATCAAGCTGCTTATTGTCGGTGGTCATGTTCCGGCCAGTATAAAAGCCAGAGCCAGCGACCATGTCATCATTACCGGGTTTGTGAAGGACATCGAACAGCTCTTTAATGACATCAGGATTTCCATTGCTCCGCTGCGCTATGGCGCTGGAGTAAAAGGCAAAATTAATTCCAGTATGTCTTTTGGTGTGCCGATGGTGGTTTCACCCATTGCCGCAGAGGGCATGAATCTGGAACATGAAAAGGACATTCTGATTGCAGAGCAACCGGAAGACGTTGCCAGCGAAATTCTGCGCCTTTATAGCGATCAGGACTTGTGGAAAAAGCTTTCCGATGCTGGCAAACATAATATTGATGAGCATTTTTCCTTTGCTACGGCTGAAGCGCAGCTCAGGGCAGTGTTAACGCAATAAGGTCTGTTGCCTTTGCGCTAGGCTTCCTTCTTGCTATCCGACCCTGGCAGATCCAGCGCCACTGGATGATTCCACTTCCCACTCTCCACCTGAAACCAGAAGTAGACGATCGAAAGTATGCCCAGGCTAAGCCCGGTCACCACACCGGCATCAATGATCCCGCGCCATGGTTGCGGTGTGATACGTAATAACATCACCAGCCCGACAATAACTGAAGTAACCGCAATGGATACAATTTTTCGTTTCCGGGTTGCATGGATATAACCCATGCAAAATAGCGGAGCCAATAGCGCCAATACCGGATGAGAGGACTCGGTGTTGGTGCGCAGATATCTGGCTCTGGCAATAACCCGCGGCGCAAACGCGCGGTGAAATCCCTTATAACCTTCCGCCCAGGCCATCCACAACACAAACCCTACCAATACCAGCCACTGCAGCGGGCTAAGGGAATATTCCGTTATTTCAGCGATGCGTGGACTCAGTCTGATCACGGCAAAGGAGATAAAAGCGATGACACCGGCTATGCCCCAGTAAAAACCAAGAAGACGCAATTGAATATCCCAAGATAAATGAAGATGATTGATGAGACCGGCATTGTAACAAAGTTAAGCGCAAAGGAAGGAGCAAAAAAGCACCAAAAAAGCGCATTAAATCGCGAAAGGAATAATGATAATTTCACCCTATTTCAGTGCCCGGAATCACAAGGTTCATGTAAACTGCTTTTTGTTATAATCGCTAAACTTTCCCGCCAGCCATTGACCGCATTCCGCCGGAGTAGTAAATGACAGTAAAACTTGCCGTAGTCATGGATCCAATCCAGTCCATAAATTTCAAAAAAGATACAACTTTGGCCATGTTGAATGCAGCGCAAAAAAAAGGCTGGCAACTATTCTACATTGAACAGGATGGTTTATATCTTGAAGATGGCAAGGCCATGGCCATCATGCAGGACCTGAGTGTAGAAATGAATCCTCAGAGCTTCTTCACGCTCGGCCCTGAAAGCCGACAATCACTGGCCGAAGTTGATGTCATCCTGATGCGCAAGGATCCGCCTTTTAACCGCGAATTTATTTACAGTACCTATATTCTGGAACAGGCAGAGCGGGAAGGCGTGCTGGTAGTCAACAAGCCGCAAGCGCTCAGAGACTTTAATGAGAAAGTCAGTGCTACCCTTTTTCCCCAATGCTGTACTCCTGTGCTGGTTTCGCGGAAAAAGGAATTGCTGCAGGATTTCTATAAAGCCCAGAAAGATGTCATTTTCAAACCTCTCGATGGTATGGGCGGCACCGGTATTTTTCGTATAAAACCCGGTGACCCCAATATCAGTGTGATTATAGAAACGCTGACTGAATACGGTACCCGACAGATCATGGCGCAAACCTTTATTCCGGAAATTACCAGTGGCGACAAGCGCATTCTGATGATTGATGGAAAATCTGTTGGCTATGCGTTGGCCCGACTACCCGCCGCTAATGAAACCCGCGGCAACCTCGCCGCCGGCGGCACCGCAAAAGGGGTAGAGCTAAGTGACAGAGATCGCTGGATTTGTGAACAGGTGGGCCCTACGCTGAAAGAAAACGGGCTATTATTTGTCGGTCTTGATGTGATTGGTGACTATCTGACTGAAGTGAATGTTACCAGTCCGACCTGTATCAGGGAGCTGGATGAAATATTCAACCTGGATATTGCCGGCGATCTGATGAACTGTATCGAGCAAAAACTGCAGGAGTTGCGTGACTGACAGAAATAGCAAAAACGACTCAGGAAAGTCTGTGCACATAGATTGATGAATACTGCCGTCTCCACAGAAGCTACAGCACTTTCCGGTGAAAGATTCGGCTTCACCATGTTTGTTTCTATTTGCCTGCATGTGGTGCTGATTCTTGGCGTTGGCTTCAGCATTCTGGAAAATGTAAACACCACTACTTCAATGGAAGTCACCCTTGCCCAGTACCGTAGCGAAGAAGCGCCCGACAATGCGGATTTTCTAGCCCAGGAAAACCAGCAGGGAAGCGGCAGTCTTGAGGAAAAGGCCGCGCCGAGTACGCCAGTGGAATCCCGCTTCAATGAAGACCTGATTCAGGATGTCAGCCCTTTTGTTGAATCATTGACTGAAAAAACTGAACTCACTGATCAGGTGCTGGCCACTGAAACCGAATCTCTGCAGCAGATTAATGATGAACCCAGCGAACAACCGCAACAGGAAAGTGAAGAACAACCACTGGAAAATCTGACCGAAAGTCAGCTAAATGACCGCCTGGCCAGCTTGCAGGCACAACTTGATATTCGCCGACAGGCTTATGCCAAGCGGCCTCGACGCTACACTATTTCATCCGCTTCTACCCAGAAATCCCGGGACGCCCTCTACCTGGACAACTGGCGCAAAAGAGTCGAGGCTGTTGGCAACCTGAATTATCCTGTCGAGGCCAGTGCCGAGGGCATTTATGGCAATCTCAGACTGCTGGTGTCACTCCGCTCTGATGGCAGCGTAGCTGATGTTCGTATTCTCAGCTCCTCCGGCCATAGAATACTGGACGAATCAGCCATCCGCATTGTCTACCTGGCCTCCCCGTTCGCAGCTTTTCCGGACGAATTGAAACAGGAAGCCGATATTCTCGACATTATAAGAACCTGGCAGTTTCATCAGAGCAATTCCTTCCGCAGCTTCTGATTCTCCTGTGGTAGCGGGATGAAAGTTGAATAGCAGTTGAAACTACTGACAGCACCCCAATATTAGTCTCAGGATGACAACTTATACTTACCAGACTCATGAATGACGAAACGCTTAATCTCACAGACCATTTTCTAATTGCCATGCCACAGCTGAATGGCTCATATTTTGGCCATACCCTGATTTACATGTGGCAACATAGCGCAGAAGAAGGCGCTCTGGGCATTGTGGTCAATCTGCCTCTTAAAGTGCAATTAAAGGAAATATTCAGCCAGCTCGATATCGATTTTCGCTATGGGCAAGGTCTTGATGAGCCAGTGCTTTCGGGTGGCCCTGTGGAAACTGAAAAAGGGTTTATTCTCCATGATGCCGGTCGAAAGTGGACATCAACACACCAGATCACCGATGACATCAGTATCACCACCTCAAAGGACATACTGGATGATATTGGCCGTGGCGAGGGTCCGGAGAATTACCTGCTTACCCTGGGCTGTGCCGGCTGGAGCCCGGGTCAACTGGAACTGGAAATTGCCGGTAACTCCTGGATAACCTGCCCTGCCAGCAAGGAGATTGTTTTTTCCAGGGATTTTAAACGCAAACCGGACATGGCAGCCTCGACGCTGGGTTTTTCCATGGACCAGTTAACCACTGATGTTGGTCATGATTAATTTTCCGGAAAGTAAATTCCGCTCATAAACAGGAAAAAGCTTCTGAACTCAGCAATTACAACTCTGCTCTGCATTGATTTCGGCACTCAAAAAATGGGGCTGGCTGTGGGGCAGACTGTGACCCTCACCGCATCGCCTTTGCCGCTTATCAAGGCCAGGCAGGGTATTCCCGACTGGAATGAACTGGCACAGGTAGTCAGCCAGTGGAAACCCGATGCGCTGGTCATTGGCATGCCATTCAATATGGATGGCACCAGCAACGAAATGACAAAAAAAGCTGGTCGCTTTATCAACCAACTGGAAGCAAGATTCAAGCTGCCCTGTTTCAAGATGGATGAACGCCTTAGTACGCGTGAAGCCAGGGAAATTGGCAGAGCCAATGCTGAAGCAGCCGGGAAAAGGTTTGATGAACGCTCGGAAGTCGACAGTCTGGCTGCGCAACTGATTCTTGAATCTTTTTTGAATGAAAGATCAAGTTAAGGCAGAAAAAAGATCAGCGCCGCCTGAAAATAAACGGCGCCAATAGCCAGTAACCGGGGCTAGATCTGATTACCGTCCTTGGCTTTGGATTTCGCTTCCTGACGATCAACCAGTCCTTTGGCAACCAGTTGTTTTAAGCACTGGTCCAAAGTCTGCATGCCTACTGACTGTCCGGTCTGGATCGCAGAATACATCTGGGCAATCTTGTCTTCCCTGATCAGATTTCGAATAGCCGATGTACCGATCATAATCTCATGGGCTGCTACTCGACCACCACCAACTTTTTTCACCAAGGTCTGACTGACAACCGCCTGCAATGATTCAGAGAGCATCGAACGCACCATACTTTTTTCTGCAGCCGGAAATACGTCCACGATCCTGTCGATAGTTTTGGCAGCAGACGTCGTATGCAGGGTACCGAAGACAAGGTGACCGGTTTCTGCAGCAGTTAATGCCAGGCGAATAGTTTCCAGGTCACGCAATTCACCAACCAGAATAATGTCAGGGTCTTCACGCAAGGCTGAGCGCAGAGCTTCATTAAAGCCATGGGTATCCCGATGAACTTCACGCTGGTTGATCAGCGACTTCTTGCTTTCATGAACGAATTCTATGGGATCTTCAATGGTCAGGATATGCTCATACTTGGTAGAGTTAATATAGTCGATCATTGCTGCCATGGTAGTACTTTTACCGGAACCTGTAGGCCCGGTTACCGCAATCAGGCCACGGGGATTGTTGGAGATATCTTCAAACACCTTGCCCATGCCAAGCTGTTACATGGTGAGCACCTTGGAAGGAATGGTTCGGAAAACGGCGGCCGCGCCGCGATTCTGAACAAAGGCGTTGACCCTGAAACGGGCCAGACCGGGAACTTCAAACGAGAAATCTGACTCAAGATGCTCCTCATAATCCTTGCGCTGCCTGTCGTTCATGATTTCATAAATAAGCCCATGAACTTCCTTGTGATCCATTGGGTATACATTGATACGGCGAATATCACCATCAACACGTATAAGGGGTGGCATGCCAGCGGTAATATGCAGGTCAGATGAGCCTTGCTGTACGCTGAAGTTAAGTAATTCCTGAATATTCATCTGGTTTTATACCCCCTATAATCGGAACCTTCTGAAGGAAAAAAATATGTCATTGAGCATACCAGAAAACCTGGAAAAAGTTCGCCAACTGATTTCACTCTATGGAGAAAAGTATGGGCGAAGTGATAAGGCTGTGCAATTGATCGCCGTCAGCAAAACTCATGGTGCCGATAAAGTAAAAATCGCTTACCAGGCGGGCCAAACGCATTTCGGAGAAAACTACCTGCAGGAGGCACTGGAGAAAATCGATGCCCTGAAAGACCTGCCACTACACTGGCATTTCATTGGCCCTATCCAGTCCAATAAAACCCGAGCAATAGCCGAGTCATTTCAGTGGGTTCATAGTGTGGATAGACTAAAAATAGCGCAACGCCTGAATGATCAGCGCCCCTCGAGCTTGCCTGGGCTCAATATCATGTTACAGGTAAATATAAGCAATGAAGACAGCAAGGCTGGTGTCAGTGTGAATGAGCTTGAGGCGCTTGCCAATACAGTAGAGTCGTTACCTAACCTGGTGCTGTCAGGCTTGATGGCGATTCCCGCGGCAAGCAATGATAAAACAATACAAAGGGATAATTTCAGACGTCTTCGTGAAGCCAGGGACAACCTGCTTGCCCAAGGCCTGGATCAGTGTCAGCACCTATCCATGGGCATGAGTAATGATTTTGAAGCGGCTATCGCCGAAGGTGCCACCATGATCCGTATCGGCACGGATATTTTTGGCCCCCGGGAAGCACGCTGATATTCAAAATGTGTAAAACTGCCACACTAATAAGGCTTTATCGGGTCTTTAAGGTACAATCGCCAGATGTCTGAAGAAAATTTAACTATCGGTTTTATCGGCGCCGGCAACATGGCAAGCGCGCTCATTGATGGCCTGCTTGCCAATGGCTGGCAACCCGAACAAATCCATGCTTCGGATACCAATACCGAGACGCTGGCCGCCCTTGCCAACAAGGGAATCAATACCAGCACTGACAACAAGACGATAATCAGTAATTCCTCCACGGTAATCCTCGCTGTCAAGCCGCAGGGGCTCGCTGATGTACTAAAACCACTTCACGATACCCTCTGCACCAATGATTGTTTACTGGTTTCCATTGCCGCCGGTGTTGCCATGGACTCCCTGCAGCACTGGAGTCACCCAAAACAGGCCATTGTAAGATGCATGCCCAATACGCCAGCCCTGGTGCAGACCGGTGCCAGCGCCCTTTTTTCCAACCACCATTGCTCTGACTTGCAAAAATCTGCTGCTGAAAATCTGTTGAGTGCGGTAGGTATCGTCTGCTGGCTGGAAAAGGAAGCTGATATGGATGCAGTAACAGCCTTATCCGGTTCCGGTCCGGCCTATTTTTTCCTGCTTATGGAAGCCATGCAGGAAGCGGCCGTCAGTCTTGGACTGGACGCCAGAACAGCAGAGCTGCTGTGTCAGCAAACAGCCTTGGGAGCAGCCCGGCTGGCACAGTCCAGCGATGTTGATGTCTCGGAATTACGCCGTCGCGTAACTTCTCCCGGCGGCACGACAGAAGCTGCCCTGCAGCAGTTTGCATCGGAAGATTTCAATGCTATGGTTGGCCGCGCGCTGGAAAAAGCAGCTGATCGTTCACGCGAACTGGCGGCAGCTGAACCGGCAACGGTCAAGCCAGCCACGTAAAAAGAATTACTCAGTAGTCAGGAAAGATAAATGTCATCATCTGTAGGTCAGGTCATTATATTGCTGGTAAATACCCTGGGCGGGTTAATAGTACTCGCATTGTTACTGCGGTTTTTATTACAGGCCAGCCGGGCAGATTTTTATAATCCCGTCACCCAGTCTCTGGTAAGAATGACGAGTCCCATTCTGAATCCTGCACGACGCATCATTCCGTCCTGGCGGAATTTTGATATTGCCTCGTTACTGCTGACACTGGTGATCAGTACCCTGGCAACAACGCTGATGATCTTTTCCGCGGGCTTTGTAATTCCCGGTATCGGTACCTTGCTGAGCTGGTCATTCCTGGGCATGCTGTCACTGATTCTGAAAATTTATTTCTGGGGTTTGTTAATCTCTATAATTGCCAGCTGGGTAGCACCTCACAGCGGCAATCCGGCTCTAATGCTGGTGCAACAGATGCTGGAGCCTCTGCAGTCACTGTTCCGAAAAGTCATTCCACCCATGGGTGGCCTTGATTTTTCACCTATATTTATTTTTCTTTCCATTCAGGTGGTGGAAATAATGGTGGTGGGAACGTTAAGACAGGGCTTGCGATTAAGCGCACAAGCGGCAATGTATGTCATCGGTATATAAACAGATAATAAAATCATACTGATAATTTTCGCTTTTTTATTTACTCTTTTATTAACTTTAGATTTTAACTTTGTATTTTTAAAGAATGGCAAAACGCATTCCAGCAGATTCTGTCGGCATCGTGTCTCCGGAGCTCTTTCATTTTGATGAGCCACTGGAACTGCGCAGCGGGCGTGTGATCGAACAGTATGACCTGATGGTGGAAACCTATGGCGAACTGAACGCGGATAAATCCAATGCCATCCTGGTTTGCCATGCCCTTAGTGGCGATCATCATGCTGCCGGCTATCACAACCCTGATGATGAAAAAGAAAAGCCCGGTTGGTGGGATTGTTGTATTGGCCCGGGTAAAGCCTTTGATACCAATCATTTCTTTATTGTTAGTCTGAACAATCTTGGTGGTTGCGCAGGCAGTACCGGACCGTCATCAGTTGACCCGGCTACCGGCAAACCATTCGGACCGGATTTTCCTATAATTACGGTGCGTGACTGGGTTAAAAGCCAGGCACGTCTGGCTGACCGGCTCGGCATCCATAAATGGGCCGCTGTCATTGGCGGCAGTCTGGGCGGCATGCAGGTAATGCGCTGGGCTATTTCCTATCCCGACAGACTTGGCCATGCCATTATTATTGCGGCGGCACCAAAATTGTCTGCGCAAAATATTGCTTTTAATGAGATTGCACGCCAATCCATAACCAATGATCCGGATTTCCATGCCGGCCGTTACTATGATTTCAACACCTACCCAAAACGCGGGCTGATGCTGGCACGCATGATTGGGCATGTGACCTACCTTTCCGATAATGCCATGCGCGACAAATTCGGCAAGGATGCCATTGAAGGCAACTTTGGTCGCGACCTGCGCTCGGGAAAACTGAATTTCAGCTATGACGTGGATTTCCAGGTTGAAAGCTACCTGAAATATAAAGGCGAAACTTTCTCTCACAGTTTTGATGCCAATAGTTATCTGTTGATTACCAAAACTCTCGACTATTTTGATCCCGCTGTGGATTACAATTTTGATCTGAGCAAGGCATTTGTGGACAGCCAGTGCAAATTTCTGGTGATCTCCTTTACCAGTGACTGGCGCTTTCCACCTGAAAGATCCCGGGAGATCGTTAATACCCTGCTTAAAGCTGAAAAACAGGTAAGCTATCTCGAAGTCGAAGCCGATCAGGGCCATGATGCCTTTCTTATGCCCATTCCCCGCTATATCCAGGCGCTTAAATCCTATCTTGGATGCGTGATAGAAGAGATATCCGGCAAGGAGGGCAAACCAGATGCGGGCTGATCTGAAAATCATTCAGCAATGGATAGAGCCGGATATGCGGGTGCTTGATCTGGGCTGTGGTGATGGCTCATTCCTGGCACATCTTAAAAGTGAGAAAAACATATTCGACTGTGGACTGGAAATTGACCCCGACAATATCAACCTTTGTCTGCAGGCCGGTGTTAATGTCATTGAGCAGGACATGAATAAAAGCCTTGCCAATTTCAGATCCGACAGTTTCGATACGGTGCTGCTTGCCCAGACACTGCAGACTGTGGAGCGACCGGATATTCTGGTGGAAGAAATGCTGCGCATCGGCAAAAAATGCATTATCACATTTCCGAATTTTGCTTACTGGCGACATCGGCTAAAACTGGTCAGCCAGGGCAATATGCCGCAGTCCAGTGCACTGCCCTATGAGTGGTATGACACTCCCAATATCCATCATTGCACCATCAAGGATTTTGATACCCTTTGCGAAGAGCGCAATATCACCATCCTGCATAAGACTGTGGTGGATTTTAATCACCGCAGCAGCTTTTTGATGAATCTGAACCCAAACCTGTTCGGAATCAATGCCATCTATCATTTCACGCGCTGAACCATGCTCAATTTTGTAAAAAAAATAACATTCATACTGTTAGTTCCGTGGCTGGGATTGCTGTCTGGTAATGCCTTGGCGGAATCAGAAAACTTCGGCGACTACACGGTGTATTACCAGGCAGTTAACAGTACCTTTCTCAAGGCAGACATCGCCCGTCAGTATGGCATTGTGCGCAGTGACAGGCGTGCTTTCCTGAATATCAGTGTTATGAAAAAACAGGCTGATGGCACGATGCAGGCAGTGGCGGCCAGCGTCAGTGGCGGCAAGCGCAATCTGCTAGGACAGGTTGGCGATCTGGCATTCAGGGAGATCCGCGAAGAAAAGGCTATTTATTACATTGGCGAGTTTGAATATTCCAATGCAGAAATTATACGTTTTCGCCTTGAGGTCGAGCCGGAAAACAGCGGTTCTGTCCATGAAATTTCCTGGGAAACCCGGGTCTACAATAATTAAGCAGGCAACAGGCAGCACATGATTCCTCTGGATAAAATCGTACTGGCCAGCAGCAACAGCGCCAAGCTGAAAGAATTGCAGGATATACTGGCGCCCAGAAATATCGAGCTCATTCCCCAATCTGAATTTGAGATAGAGGATGCCGTGGAAGATGGACTGAGCTTTGTTGAAAACGCTATTATCAAAGCGCGCCATGCCAGCAAGCATACGGGTATGGCGGCACTGGCGGATGATTCCGGACTTGAAGTGGATGCACTGAATGGGGAGCCCGGCATATTCTCCGCGCGTTATGCCGGACTCAACGAAGGTCGTGAAAAAAACGATGCCGCTAACAACGCCCTGTTGCTGGCAAACCTGGAGCAGGTTGCCGAAGCTGACAGGGGTGCCCGCTTCCAATGCTGTATTGCTCTGGTCCGTTTTCCGCAAGATCCCATGCCGCTGATTTGTCAGGGAACCTGGGAAGGACGCATTATGTTCAGCGAAGTGGGCAGCAATGGCTTTGGTTATGATCCGCTTTTTTATGTCCCCTCCCATGAATGTGCATCGGCAGAGCTGGATCCTTTGGTAAAAAATACCATCAGCCATCGCTCTCAGGCTCTGCAAAAACTGCTGGCCTGCCTACCGGCATGAAGCGGGCGCAACTTTTACTACCACCATTATCACTTTATATTCATATCCCCTGGTGTCTTAAAAAATGTCCTTACTGCGACTTTAACTCCCATGCTTTTCAGGGCGAATTACCTGAGCAAGCCTATGTCGATAGTCTGCTTGCCGACCTCAAGCGCGACCTGCCCTGGGTTCAGAATCGGGAACTGACTTCTATTTTTATTGGCGGTGGCACTCCCAGTCTGTTTTCTCCAAAAAGTATTGAAAAACTCCTCGCCGGTATCTCAGAACAACTGCATTTTTCAGGAACATTGGAAATTACCATGGAAGCCAATCCCGGCACCTTTGAAATGGAAAAGTTTCGGGATTTTCGTCATGCGGGCATTAACCGGATGTCCCTTGGCATTCAGAGTTTCAACAAAAAATACCTGCTGGCACTGGGTCGTGTCCATGATGATACGGAAGCGTTGACCGCCGCCGCCAATGTCAGAGCCGCCGGCTTCGACAATTTCAATCTGGACCTGATGTTTGGTTTACCACAACAGGGTATAGATGAAGCACTGGCCGACCTGCGCGCCGCGCTGGCTGTTGAACCTGAGCATCTGAGCTGGTATCAGCTTACCATCGAGCCCAATACCGTGTTTTACAGCAAACCGCCGGCATTACCCGAAGATGATTTGCTAGGTGATATGCAGGAAGCTGGTGTGGAATTATTATCCCGGCAGGGATTTTCGCGCTACGAAGTGTCTGCTTACAGCAAACCGAATAAACAATCACTCCACAATCTGAATTACTGGCGTTTTGGAGACTATCTGGGGATCGGCGCCGGCGCCCATGGCAAAATTACCCTGCCCGCAGAACAGCGAATTGTCAGAACTCGAAAAATCAGGCAGCCTGCCAGTTACCTGGAACATGTCGATAACACCCTGGCCGGTAGCGAAACGATTTCCCCGGCTGAGCTTCCTATTGAATTTATGATGAATGCATTACGCCTGAGTGCAGGCACTGAAGAAAGCCTTTATGAGCAGCGCACCGGTCTGCCGATCAGTGACATTGCAGGTTCCCTGCAGCGATTACGACATGCCGGCCTGCTCAAAAAAGAAAATCTGGCCACCACCGACAAAGGTTATAATTTCCTCAACAATGTACTGGCGGAATTTATGCCTGATGAGCACATGCCCGAAAACAGAATCCCCCTTGCTCCAGGTTGAAAAAGTGCTGTTACTAATCCTTTCCGGGTCAGCCATAATGGATAAATAACAATAACTTAGCGCACTATTTAAAATTCCTGACTTTCAAGTACATTAGCCAAACTAATTTTTTGGAAGACCTATTACAACTGATCCTTACAATATTGCCTGTAGCCATGGTTTTATCCAGTCGTCCTGTTCTGACTGCAATCTCAAGGGCTTGTGTCTACCCATTGCGATGGACATCAAGGATATCGACAAGGTTGATAACATTATCAAACGCAGTCGTCCGATCCAGGCCGGAGAACATATTTACAGGACCGGGGATGGTTTCACTTCTATTTTTGCTGTGCGCTCGGGCTCGATAAAAACCTACCTGCTTGATGACGATGGTGTTGAGCAGATGACAGGCTTTTACCTGCCTGGTGAAATCCTCGGCTTTGACGGTATTGGTACCGAAAAACATGGTTGTAATGTTATGGCCATGGAGACCTCAACCGTTTGTGAAATTCCCTTTGAAAGAATTGAAGAGCTGTCACTGCAGATCCCGGTTTTACAGCGCCACTTCTTCCAGCTGATGAGCCAGCAAATAGAAGCTGATCACCAGATGATGTTAACCCTGAGCAAGAAAAATGCCGAAGGTCGGGTAGCCACCTTGCTAATTAGTCTGTCCAGACGCTTTGGCCGACGCAACTTGTCACCCAATTCACTAAGACTGCCCATGTCCAGAATGGATATAGGTAATTTCCTTGGGCTGACTATCGAAACCGTAAGTCGTACTTTCAGCCGCCTGCAAAAAGAAGGACTGATCAAAGTCGACGGACGCGAAATTCATATCAACGACCACGAACAGCTGCGATCAATTTGCCACGCGGCAAAATAATTGCTGTTTAATTGTCAGGGGGTCACTGATGACCTGCTTGTCTTGACATACATCAAGCATCCAAAATAATTGATTTGTTGTTGCCTATTGTTTCGATTAACAATAGCTGCCATGAACAATGTCATCTCTTTTTCACTTGCTCGGAAAATTTCCGAAGACCGATCCCCCGAGCCGGAGTCTTCATTCAATCGTCTGGCACAGGGGAGAGATATGCTTAATCAACTTTGCAGCTCACTGGTCAAAAAAGAAAACCAGCGCCGATTTCGCGCATTTCCCGAGGGTTACTGCCGTGAGTACGGACTGGTCCTGGATCAGATTCATGCCATTACCGATCTGGACATACTGCGCTTGCTGGAACTGGGAACCACGATTGCCAATATAAAAATACTCACCGCCACTTATGGCATGGATTTTCTCGATCTGTGTGCGGAACAAACCGGCAAAACCATGGACGAAGTCAAAGCATTAATCGCCAGGCATTAAGTCTCTTAAACGTATCCGTTTGAGATAATCCCTTCCTTAGCTGATAATCCCTGCCAACCACTCCGGTATGTTTGCCGGGTTCATTTTTCACTAGTCTTATTTCTACCATATAGCAGACCGGATAATATCAGTTCATGGCAAATAGCCTGTTTTTTTTCTTCTCCAAAATACTCTGGGCACTGTTATCCCCAGGCACATTAATATTGCTGATGGCGCTGGCAGGAACCGCCCTGCTTTTTTTACACCAGACAAAAGTTGCAAGGCTGTTGCTGGGTGCATCCGCTGTGATACTTGTCCTGATCACACTCCTACCTATTGGTGGCTGGCTGGCAACACCGCTGGAAAAACGCTTTCCCGCCAATCCTGAACTGCCCCGCACTGTAGATGGCATCATTCTGCTTGGCGGTGCCATTGATCCGCTAACCTCCTATATCTGGGACCAGCCTGAGTTTGGTGCTGCTGCGGATCGCTATTTTGGCTTTATTGAAATGGCCAAGCGTTATCCGCGGGCAAAACTTATTTTTACCGGCGGCGCCGACACGCTGCTGGATCAGGAATATAAAGAAGCCGATGTTGCGCTGTATTTTCTGGAAAGCATGGGTATTAGAAAAAGCCGGTTGGAAATAGAAAGAGATTCCCGCAATACCTACGAAAACGCCATTAACAGCAAGGCATTGATGAATCCTCAGCCAGGTGAAAACTGGCTTTTAGTGACATCGGCAACTCACATGCCGAGAGCTGTTGGTGTATTCTGTCAGCAGAACTGGCCGGTCATTCCCTACCCGGTGGATCACGAAACGACACCCGGGCGCTCATGGCAGCTGTCTTTTGATCCGGTTGATAGTCTCGATGATCTGAATTCCTATGCAAGAGAATGGGTTGGACTGCTGGTCTATTATATTACCGGCAAGACATCGGCTTTCTTTCCCGAGGCCTGTTAACACTATTTCCCTTTCTTTAGTGACAGAAAAAAGCGAGAACATTTTGGCAATCTGGAAAAAACAAATATCTCTGGAAATCATCAACGACCTGATGAAAGGCACGCTATGTGAACACATCGGGATGGAAGTGACCGACATCGGGGATGACTATTTGAAGGGCAACTTGCCGGTTGATGCACGGACACAGCAACATATGGGAATTATTCATGGCGGAGCATCAGTGGTGCTCGCAGAAACACTGGGCAGCGCTGCATCGAATTTTTGTTGTGATGATGAACATTTTATTGTCGGTCTTGATATCAACGCCAACCACTTACGACCAGGTATGCCGCCTCTGGTTACCGGAATTGCCAGTCCTCTGCACATTGGTCGCAAGACCCATGTGTGGGAAATAAAAATTATTGATAGTGAGGGAAAACTGGTGTGTATTTCGCGTCTGACCACTGCGGTTCTGAAAAAAGAAGCAATTGATTAAAACTATTTTTTAAGGAATAAATTGGATATGGCACTTCTGGCTGATGAAGAAGTAATTGCAGGAAGAAAAGATCTGGTGGCTGCAAGCAGGGAAGAAGCTGAGACCTTGTTGTCTGCTCTGCCCGACTGGACTGTAGTAGAAGAAGATGGCATACAAAAACTGAGGCGCGAGTATCGTTTTAACGATTACCTGACCTTGTTGGCCCTGGGAAAAAAATTCGGCGAGATGGCAGAGCAGGTAAATCATCACCCCGTCATCGTTATTGAATGGGGAAAAGTTACCATTTCCTGGTGGACCCACACGCTGCACGGACTGCACAGAAATGACTTTGTGATGGCGGCGCGCTGTGATCGTGCGGCAATGTTGGTCTCCGCGCCTTAGACTTAATTACAAGTTACAAGTTACAAGTTACAAGTTACAAAAAGTTTATCGAACACAGGGACGATAGCTAAATGAATTTAAAGTTTTTTGAGTTGTTTAATAGTTTATTGAGCGAGCACTCTGTTAGCTCTACCAACCCTGCTATTGACCAGAGCAATATGGGCGTTATTAATTTACTAGCGCAAACATTTGAGGGGCTGGGGTTCTCCTGTGAAGTATTGCCGGTGCCGGGAAGCCATAATAAAGCCAATCTTATCGCCACGCTTGGGAGCGGCCCCGGTGGTCTGGTGCTGTCCGGACATACCGATACCGTGCCTTTTGATGAAGCGCTGTGGAATACCAATCCACTGGCAATGACGGAAAAGGATAACAAGCTTTTTGGTCTAGGTGCCACTGATATGAAGGGATTTTTTGCCGTGGTGCATGAGGCGGTGCAGGATTTTCTTGCCGCAGACCTGAAACAACCGCTCATCATTCTGGCTACTGCCGATGAAGAAAGCTCCATGGCCGGTGCGCGTACTCTGGCAGCACAGGGCAGACCCAAAGCCCGCGCTGCCGTCATTGGTGAACCCACCAGTCTCAGGCCCATTAATATGCACAAGGGCATCATGATGGAAGGTATTCATGTGCAGGGTCAAAGCGGCCATTCCTCGAACCCCGCACTGGGACGCAATGCCCTGGAAGCCATGCATGAAGTGATTACCGCCCTGCTGGCGTTTCGCCAGCAGCTGCAGACAAAATTTCACAATCCGCATTTCATGATCGATGTGCCCACCATTAACCTCGGGGTCATTCATGGCGGCGATAACCCCAATCGTATCTGCGGACACTGTGATCTGGAATTTGACGTGCGTCTGCTGCCGGGAATGGAGGGCGATGCGATTCGCAACAGCATTGAAGAAATGATTGTGCCCATTGCCCTTAAACATCAGACCGAAATCAGTCTGACCCGTCTGATCCCCGGTGTGGACCCGTTTGCCAATGCAGACAGCGAGCTGGGCCGACAAATAGAAGCGCTCACCGGACATGCCCCGGAAAGCGTCGCCTTTGGCACCGAAGGCCCGTTTCTGCAACAACTGGGCATGGACACCATCATCTTGGGACCCGGCAGTATCGACCAGGCCCACCAGCCCAACGAATACATGAGCCTTGATCAAGTGAAACCCTGCATTGCTATCCTGCAGAGCCTGATCAAGCAATACTGTTTATAGTTAAATAGAGTCAGTCGCAAGTCGCAAGAGGCGCCCGCAGATCGCCATGTCGGATGACGGTCTTGCAGGCCTTTTCCGACCTGCAAGGCTGCCACTTTGCCTTTATATACCTGCGAGTTCTGCTTAATCCTTGAGACTTGAAACTTGAGACTTGAGACTGCTGTAAAATCTTTCGATTTTTCAGGCGTTTGCGTTACAATACCTGCCCTTTTTTGACCGCTGGACCCGAAATATAAAAAAGCTCATGGCTACTGATAACACGCAATATGTGAAGTGGTTTCGACAGTCTTCATCCTATATAAACGCTTATCGAGGTAAGGTGTTCGTCATCATGTTGCCTGGAGAAGCGCTGGCCCATGAGAATTTCAGCAATATCGCTCACGACATCAACCTGCTCAACAGCCTGGGGGTTAAGCTGGTACTGGTCCATGGTGCCAGGCCACAGATTGATGCAGCGCTGAAAGCCGCGGGATTAAGAGACGAAAAACATGATGATGTGCAGGGCGATCTGCACCACAAACTGCGTGTTACTGATGCGGCCAGTCTTGAGCAAATTAAACAGGTTGTTGCAAAATTACGTTACGACCTGGAGGCGGTGTTTTCCATGAGCATGGCAAACTCCCCCATGCAGGGCGCATCAATTAATCTGGTCAGCGGTAATTTCGTCATCGCCAAACCTTATGGCGTACATGAAGGCATCGATTACTGCCATACCGGCGAAGTACGAAAAGTCGACAGCGAAGCCATCAAGAAACAGCTGGTAGCAAATAATATGGTGCTGCTGTCTACCCTTGGCTATTCCCCCAGTGGAGAAGTCTTTAATCTCACCGTAGAAGAAGTGGCCTCAAGTACCGCCATTGGTCTGGAAGCCGATAAGCTGTTGATCTATTCCAGTGAGGCGGGAATTCTGGATGATGCCGGCGCCGCCATCAGCCAACTTAATGCCGAAGAAGCCCAGTTGCTGATCGAAGAAAAAATTAATAGCAACGGCCTGGATAGACAATTGCGTAATCTGGAGCTTGGCACCAAGGCCTGTAAAGGCGGTGTAAAACGCTCACAGGTAATTTCCTATGTGGAAGATGGCGCCCTGTTGACCGAATTATTTACCCGTGACGGTGCCGGGACCTTAATCACCCAGGAAAATTACGAGCAAATTCGACCTGCAAACAGTAATGATGTGGACAGCATTCTTGAGCTGATCCAGCCGCTGGAAAAAGAAGGCGTGCTCTTGCCGCGCTCAAGAGAGCTGCTGGAAAGTGAAATCAATCAGTTTACGGTTATTGAACGTGAAGGGATGATCATAGCCTGCGGCGCTCTTTATCCCCAGGAAGGGAATTCCGGGGAGCTGGCCTGCGTTGCCACTCATCCTGATTACCGAAAAAAGAATATGGGACAATCAATTCTCGAGCAGATTGAAAAAAATGCCAGAAAGGCCGGTATCAACTCTCTGTTCGTATTGACGACAAAAACCCCCCACTGGTTTATGGAAAGAGGATTTGTACAAAGCAATCTCGACAGTTTGCCGGAGACGAAAAAATCCCTGTACAACTATCAGCGAAATTCCAAAATTTTTGTAAAATCGCTGTAATTAAACCCGATTACTTACACTGAATTATAAAACCTATATCCGAGTAACTTTATGAAAGCACTAAACAAATACAGCCGCACTATCACCCAGGACCCCAGCCTGCCAGCCGCCCAGGCCATGCTCCACGCTATCGGTCTGACACGGGAAGATCTACACAAGGCCCAGATTGGTATTGCCAGCACTGGCTGGGAAGGCAACCCCTGCAACATGCACCTGAACGATCTGGCGAAGGTGGTGAAACAGGGTGTACAGGAGGAAGATCTGATCGGGCTGATTTTCCACACCATCGGGGTGAGTGACGGCATAAGCATGGGCACTGACGGTATGCGCAACAGCCTGCCCAGCCGCGACATTATTGCCGATAGCATCGAGAATGTTGTGAGCGCCCAGTGGTATGACGGCGTAGTGACGATTGTCGGCTGCGATAAAAATATGCCCGGCGCCATGATGGCCCTGTCCAGACTCGACCGCCCTGCCATTCTGGTTTATGGGGGTACCATCAAACCCGGCTGTTACAAGGATAAAAAACTCGACATCGTTTCTGCTTTCGAAGCCTACGGTGAATTAAGCGCCGGCCGAATTGAAGCGACGGAGTTCCAGGGCGTCATTGAAAATGCCTGCCCCGGTGCTGGCGCCTGTGGTGGCATGTATACTGCCAACACCATGGCCTCAGCCTGTGAAGCCCTCGGCATGGCACTGCCATTCAACTCCAGTTATCCTGCTGTGTCAGGTGACAAGGAAGATGACTGCCTGCGTGTCGGCCCGGCCCTGCGTCACCTGCTGGAGCAGGACATCAAGCCCTCCGATATTCTGAACAAGAAAGCCTTTGAAAATGCCATCACTGTTATCACTGTGCTCGGGGGTTCCACTAATGCCGTTATTCATCTGATCGCCATGGCGAAAGCCGCCAATGTGGATCTGACCATTGATGACTTCCAGCGTATTGCTGACAAGACGCCCTACCTTGCCGACCTGAAACCCAGCGGCCAGTTTGTGATGGAAGACCTGTGTAATGTGGGTGGCGTACCAGCAGTAATGAAAATGTTACTGGCCGCCGGCATGCTGCATGGTGACTGTATGACTGTCACTGGAAAAACTGTTGCTGAAAATCTGGCCGGAGTACCTGATCTGAGCGATGGCCAGCAGGTGATCTATCCACTGGATAAGCCGCTAAAGGAAAGTGGTCATATTCGGATTCTCTACGGCAACCTCGCCGAACAGGGCGCCGTTGCCAAAATTACCGGCAAGGAAGGACTCAGGTTCAGTGGCCCTGCCAAGGTCTACGACAGTGAAGCCGAAGCCAACCAGGCCATTCACGAGCAAAAAATTGTTGCCGGTGACGTGGTCGTGATTCGTTACAGTGGGCCCAAAGGCGGACCGGGCATGCCGGAAATGCTGAAACCCACCAGCGCCATCATGGGCCAGGGTCTGGGCAAATCCGTGGCACTGATTACCGACGGTCGTTTCTCTGGCGGTACCCACGGTTTCGTAGTGGGTCATATTACCCCGGAAGCCCAGGTGGGTGGACTCATCGGTCTGCTGCAGGACGGCGATGTCATTACCATCGATGCGGAAACCAATTCACTGGTGGCTGATATCAGCGATAAGGAAATTGAAGCGCGCCGTGCCAACTGGCAGCAACCGCCCTTGCCTGCCAAACGCGGTGTGCTTTACAAGTACGCTACCCTGGTAAAAAGTGCCAGTGAAGGTTGTGTGACAGACGAGAAATAATACGCCTGTTCACAGAACCTCAGAGTATTTCCAGCACCACATCCGCCAACCCCTGCTCATGATCGGCTATGTGGGCAAAGGCGGAATAGGATAAATCAATGATGCGGCCCTCAATAAAGGGGCCGCGATCATTAATACGTACCACCACGCTGCGCCCGTTGTTGACATTAAACACTCTCACCCTGGTATCAAAGGGCAGCGTCTTGTGTGCAGCGGTGATGGCATACATATCAAAACGCTCGCCATTGGCCGTCAGCCTGCCCTGATACTTGTGCGCATAATAGGACGCAATACCCGCTTCACTGTAATTCTCCGGCAAGGACACAGGCACCCTGAAAGTGGTCGAAGCGACACCAGGGTAACTCAGAGTTAGTTGCATATTGGCACATCCCGCCAGAACGAAATTACACAGACATAACAGCAACAAGCTGTTTCACGATGACTCTCCTCTTTCTCTCTTTCTCTATTTTTCTTTTTTTATCGCTTTTTCGAGACCTTAGAGGTTAGATTCTGAATTACACCTGAATGGTTTTCATCTGGCACACTAAAATGTGACGCAATTCACCTTTTCACAAATGAAAAAGAGAAAACCTTTTTCGTCATTAATTTTCAATTCATATTGGGTTGCTATTGCGAGCTGCCCTATAAGAGAGGCATTATGCTACTAATTAAAAGCAGATAAATAATTAGAAAAGCTTATTCTCTGCAATTCATTGGGGGAAAGTCGATCATGGAAGCCGCACTAAAAGCTGACTCACAGCATACTACTAACTTCAGGCCTTCATTCTTTTTCTGGATGACGCTGTTGATGGCGTTTTTTGTATTTTCCGGTTTTGGTATGACCTATTGGTATCCCATGGCCAGCGGCACATTTCCACCTACTCCTCCTGTTGTCCATCTTCATGGCATGGTCTATTCCCTGTGGATGATCCTGTTGGTGGTTCAGGCGGGCCTAGTCAATGTACGCAATATAAAACTGCACCGCAGTCTGGGCATGTTCGGAATTGCGCTGGCCACTGCCGTTATTTTTATGGGAGCGCTGATCACGCTGCTGGGTTCTCGTGGTAATCCTGCCGGCATTAATTACAACAACGGCATTTATCTGGGCATCATGGCCGTAGTCGGCTTCGCCCTGTTCTTTACTCTGGCGATCAGAAATACACGCAAGCCGGAAATTCATCGCCGCCTGATCCTGTTCGCCATGCTGCCAATCCTGCCACCAGGTATTCATCGGCTCTACATGATTCCCCTGGGACTGCAAAGCTTTCCCGTCATGGCCATGTATCTGACCCTTGATGCTATGGCTGCAGCCATTGTTTATCATGAATGGCGTAATACAAAATCGATATCCAGATACACCTGGTTCGGCGTCGCCTGGCTTGTTATCCAGCAGGTCCTGCATGCGACCGTGGTGCAAACTGAAGCGATGAATGGACTGTTCCAGCAGATTGCAGCAATGGTTTATTACCGTGTTTGATGAATTTTGGGACAGGTTAACTTGTCCCGAATGATTGCCTGGCCTCAGGGCTCCATGCTCCCGTCAAATCACTTTCGCTTATACAATTTATACGCCAATCAGTGCAGATTTCGAAACCGTGATCATGAAGTTCCGTTCATCTTTTTACACAGGGAATTTGATTTGAGTAATTATATTTTTCAGGCCATTAACTGACCTGGTAAATAAAACTCCCATAAAGTATGAAAATAGTCTTCAAAAAAATTTCTAATGAAGAGCATGTGGTAAAGGTTTTTCGTCGAGACAATTCCACTGAGGAAGCAATTCTCAATAGCAGAAGTTTTCTGCGCCATGACTTTGCCCATCTGGCTATTGAAATGGAAATTCCCCTGAGCGCTGCTTACTGGGGATCAGTGGCCGCAGGCGCCGCTCTGGATGGCAAGGCACTTGCCGGCAAGGAAATAGTGATCGCAGAATCACTGGCGGGTCCGGTACAAACCTTGATTCGCAACAATGCCGGCATAGATGCCTACCAGGATATTCTGGAAAGAATGCAGCCACAACTGGCTTCCCGGGATCTGGCTGAGCGCATTCATGAACGCGCACGACAATTACTGGGAAACTGGCGCGCTACGGCCTACGGCTCGGAAATGACTATTGATTGGCCAGAGCCATAAGAGCTCCCGTGGCCAGCCCAATATATTTTTAAAGCAGGTGGCAGGTTTTTACCGGACGTACGGCAAGCGGCTTGAACTTGCCAAAAGCGTCAATCATCGGCATAGTCGCAAATCCGTATTAATAAACTATTATTCATTAACCATAAGATAGTGAGAAGACTTGATGTCCAGCCCTGCCACACAGAATACCCCTGATATTGTGACGGAAATTAAACGCATTTTTGCCCTTCAACAAAAGCAGCAGTGGGACAGCAAAGCCTCTACTGCTGAACAGCGCAAGGTCAAGCTGCAAAAACTGAAAGACGCGGTAGAAGCCCACGCCGATGATATTGTGGCAGCAGTAAGGCAGGACACCCGCAAACCGGAGCAGGAAATACGAATCACTGAAGTGGCCAATGTCACCGCGAACATTCAGCGCAATATCGATAATCTTGATGACTGGATGAAGCCCGTGGACGTGGTCCCTTCCATGAACCCAGAAGATAAAGCGAATATTGTTCTGGAAGCGCGTGGGGTATGCCTGATATTGGGGCCGTGGAATTTTCCGCTGGGACTGGTGCTGGGTCCGCTGGCAGCAGCTATTGCCGCAGGCAACTGCTGCATGGTCAAGCTCACAGACCTGTGCCCGGCTACTGCAAGCGTGGCGGCGGCCATCATTCGAGAAGCTTTTGATGAAAATGAAGTGGCTCTGTTTGAAGGCGATGTCAGTGTTGCCACCGCGCTGTTGGAGTTGCCGTTCAACCATATATTTTTCACCGGCAGCACCCGGGTTGGCAAACTGGTGATGGCCGCCGCCGCGAAACATCTCGCCAGTGTGACCCTCGAGCTGGGTGGCAAGTCCCCGGTCATAGTCGACCAGGGCGTGGATGTGAAGAAAATTGCCGGCGACCTGGCGGGAGCCAAACAGTTTAATGGCGGACAGGCCTGTATCTGTCCTGACTATGTGCTGATTGGGGCGGAGCAAAAACAGGAATTGGTCGACACCTTTCAGGCCAGAGTAAAAGAGAATCTGTATGACGAAGACGGCAATATCAAGAAAGAAAATATTGCCCAGATCGTCAATCCGCAAAACTTTGCGCGCATCCAGTCACTGTTTGATGATGCCATTGCCAAGGGCGCCAAAGTGGCTGTCGGCGGTGTGCTGGAAGAAAGTGACCGCACCATTCATCCGACGCTGCTGACAGATGTCACACCGGATATGAAGATCATGCAGGAAGAAATTTTTGGGCCAATACTGCCCGTGATGACTTGTGACAGTATTGACGATGCTGTGACATATATAGAGGCAAGAGACAAACCACTGGCACTGTATGTTTACAGTAACGACCAGGGCAATATCGACAAGGTATTGAACAGAACCTCATCCGGTGGTGTCACCGTCAATGGCGTGTTCTCTCATTACCTGGAAAACAAACTGCCCTTTGGCGGCGTCAACGGTAGCGGAACCGGAAGTTATCATGGTGTCTTTGGCTTCAGGGCCTTTTCCCATGAGCGCGCCGTATACCGTCATCAGAATTCGTAAATAATAATTAAAGGGGATCACCATGAAACTTGAATCAATAGCATTACATGAAGGCTATAAATCGGAAGAAACCACCAAGGCCGCTGCTGTACCGATTTATCAGACTACTTCCTACACTTTTGATAATACCCAGCATGGTGCAGACCTGTTTGACCTTAAAGTACCGGGAAATATTTATACCCGCATCATGAATCCCACCACAGATGTGCTGGAAAAGCGCATAGCTGCCATGGAGGGTGGTCTGGCTTCTGTCTGTGTTGCCTCCGGTATGGCTGCAATAACCTATGCAATCCAGTGCATTACTGCGGTGGGCGATAATATCGTCAGCACCAGTCAGCTCTATGGCGGTACCTATAATTTCTTTGCTCATACCTTGCCCAGACAGGGCGTTGAAACCCGTATGCTGTCCGCCGATGATTTTGATGGCTTTGAAAAAGCGATTGATGAAAATACCAAAGCCGTATTTTGCGAATCCATTGGTAACCCGGCGGGTAATGTAGTTGATATCGCACGCCTGGCGGAAATAGCCCACAAGCATGGCGTCCCCCTGATCGTTGACAACACGGTTGCCACGCCCTATCTGTGCCGACCTTTTGAGCTGGGTGCAGATATCGTGGTGCACTCACTGACCAAATACATAGGTGGCCATGGTACTTCCATTGGTGGCGTGGTGGTTGATTCAGGAAAATTCGACTGGGTAGCGAACAAGGATCGTTTCCCCATGCTCAACGAACCGGATGCGTCCTATCACGGCGTTGTTTACACCGAAGCGCTGGGGCCTGCCGCTTATATTGGACGACTGCGTGTCGTACCATTACGAAATACCGGTGCCGCATTATCCCCCATGAATGCATTCCAGATTCTGCAAGGGCTGGAAACCCTGGGCTTGCGCATGGATCGCCACTGTGAAAATGCAGAAAAACTGGCTGACTATCTCAAACAACACCCCAAAGTGGAGTGGGTCAATTATGCTGGTCTGGCCGATAGTCCCTACTATGATGCCTGCCAAAAAATCACAGGGGGCAAAGCCTCCGGCATCCTGAGTTTTGGAATCACCGGTGGCATTGAAGCCTGTACAAAATTTATTGATTCGCTGGATATGATTTTACGCCTGGTAAATATTGGTGATGCCAAGTCGCTTGCCTGTCACCCGGCCTCGACCACTCATCGGCAGCTCAATGAAGCAGAACTGGCAGCCTCCGGTGTCAGTACTGACCTCGTCAGGATCTCCGTAGGTATTGAACATATCGACGATATTATTGCTGATGTTAGCCAGGCCTTGGACAAGGCATAACGATACGTACCCTGCGAAGGTGCTTTTCTGGCTTTCTATAAATCGGATTGAAGAGCTGGATATCATTGATGCAAAGCTGACTTCGTGTTGGCGTCTGCATCCTGCCCTGGCATGCATCATTGCATGCTTATCCAAGTGATAAATTAAACGGTAAGCTGATTCGCCATGTTACGTTTACTTATTCTGACGCTCTGCATTCAATCCCTTCGCTTTGCCGATATCTCCAGCCCGAATTTCTTTTTTAGCGGCGTGCTGCCCTTTATCAATTTCTGCTTCCTGGTGTATATCGTCATGTCGCCTTTACTATTCCTCTACAGTAAAGGCTTGATGGCACAGTATGGAAGAACCGCTGATGAAGAAAAATTTGGCTTTTTGTTACGGGCATTTTTCAATGACATCATGCATAAATATGATGACACCTTTTCCTTTATGGGCTCATTCGCTCATGCCTGCCGCCTTTTGGCCTTCGTTGTTGAACTCGCCCTGGTTGTATACACTGTCTTTATCTATTTCGTATTAGTTGTCGAAGGCATAGCCTGAAAACCTGTTTGCCACAACTCGTGAGACACCATGCAATTAGTTTTCAAAGCAGGAAATATCACTGAAGCACAGATCGTGAAAGGGCTGTTGGAATCCAATGGTATTGAGGCCTATGCCGGTGGCTACTATCTACAGGGCGGCGTTGGTGGAATTGCTTCAATGGATTTTGCCAATGTATGGGTAGCAGAAGAAGACGTGTCAAAAGCAAGAGCCATCATTGATGAATATGAACATGGAGACTTGCAAACTAACGGCGCAACCACACCCTCAACTTCCTCAATCCCCGCAAAGCTGAGCGCAAAAACCTCAGAGGGCAGAAAACTTTTTTTGGTAATCATTATTTCAGTAGTGATCGGAGCGCTGTTCTATCTGATGAGCGCATAAAAAAAGAAATTTTCTATAGTTGTTTTTTCAGATCCGGCTTGGTCACTTTACCCATGGCATTTCTTGGCAAGGCGTTCAGCGTTTTTAACAGCTTGGGAATTTTATAGGAAGACATCTTTCCTTTGCACCAGCTTTTCAGCGCTTCGTAATCAAGGCTCTTCCCTTCCTTAACCACAACAAAGGCTGCCACTGCCTCACCCCATGTTTCATCTTCCACACCAATCACCGCTACCTCCTGTATATCCGGATGGGTTAGCAATACCCCTTCTATTTCAAGTGCGGATAATTTATAGCCACCTGACTTGATAATGTCGATGGAAGAACGTCCCATAATTCGATAATAACCATCATCACTGACGGCGACATCGCCGGTACAAAACCAGCCATCATGAAAACTCTCGCTAGTGGCTTTTTCATTATCCCAGTATTCCAGAAAAACATTGTCGCCCTTGATGCGAATCTCGCCTGGCGCGGCGTCTGTCGTTATCTGATAATTGTTTTCATCAAACAAGGCCACGTCAACGCCGGGCAGGGCCTGACCCACATGACCGGCACGACGTTCACCTTCATAGGGATTGGAAATACCCATGCCAATTTCTGTCATGCCATAACGCTCCAGTAATACCTGTCCGGTGAGCTCGCGCCATTGATTAAACAGTTTTACCGGACAGGCTGCCGAACCGGATATATTCAAGCGCATCGCCCTGAAGCCATCACATATGGCCTTCACCTCTTCATCACTACCCTGCGCACTGAGTGTGTCGAAATGCTGAATCAGTTTGACATATATGGTGGGCACCGCCATGAACACGTTATAGTGCCCGGCTTTTATTTTTTGGGTAATCGCCGGAATATCAAAGCCGGCAAATAAATCCACACAGGCCCCTGCCCATAATCCGCAACTCAAAATATTAATAATGCCGTGAATATGATGCAGTGGCAGAAATAATGGTATGACATCATCGGATGTCCAGCGCCAGGCATCAATCAGGGTAGTAACCTGAGCCGCAATGGTGCGATGGGTACTAACAACACCTTTGGGTTTATTGGTGGTGCCACTGGTAAATAGAATCATCGCCCGTCGTGACGGATTTACATCTGGCAGCCCTTTTCCATCAAGGTTTTCTTCGATGCTCATCACTTCTTTACAGCTAACAAGTTCTATGTCCAGACTTGCACAAAGCTCGATCAGAACAACGCGATAGTGCCCATTGGCGATCATGCGGGTAACGCCAGCACAGGAAAGTGAATGCTCAAGCTCCGATACTGCTGAAGCCACATTAAGCGGAACCGCTATGCCTCCGGCACGCCAGATACCATGCATGGTGGTGACGTAATCCAGGCTCGCTGGCATAAAAAAAGCAATACGCTCCTCTTCAAGATCTCCGGTACCTTTCAGCAGGCCCAAAGCAAAATTGTCTATGCGCGCATTAACCTGGGCATAGGTCCAGGATTGATCGCCGTCCTGTAAGGCAATAGTGTGATTGTCGTTATTCAGGGTGGGAAAGGAATGCATGACCATAAAAATAGACTTCTAAGGCTGATTAAAAAATAGAGCTGACAATAAAAAATAAAATTGAGGGGCCAAGCAAACAGCCGACCCCGGTATAGAACGTCGCGGTCATGGCACCGTAGGGCACTAGTTTTGGATCGGTTGCCGCCAGACCTGCAGCAACTCCACTGGTCGTTCCCATAAGGCCGCCAAACACCATGGCAGACTGGGGATTATTGAGGCCAATGGATTTGGCTACCAGAGGTGTGCCGATCATGACCAGGATAGACTTTATCAGGCCGGCAGCTACGCTCAAGGTAATCACTTCACTACTTGCACCGATGGCCTCGCCCGTCACAGGCCCAACGATATACGTCACCGCCCCTGCACCAATAGTAGTAATGGCTACAGGGTCGCTATAACCAAAGAGTACGGCCACGATGGCGCCAACAACAAATGACACCAATACGCCGGCAAAGATGGACACAACACCCGCCAGCCCCGCCTTTTTCAATTCTCCCAGTTTTACCCCGAAGGCAGTGGCAACAATGGCAAAATCCCGCATCATGCCTCCACCCATCAGGCCAATGCCACCCAGCAGGGCAATATCAGCTACCCCGGTTCGCCCACCCGTTACTACTCCGCCCCACCAGGCGGCCAGCAAGCCAAGAGCAATGGCGATAGCAGAACCATGAATACGACCAGCGGTTAATTTGTCTGCCAGATAATAGGAGATCCAGATAATGACGCCGATAAGGGCAAAGGCGACGACCAGGTTATTGCGGATAAAAACGGTTTCAATAACATCCATCAGCGAACGTCTTCTTTCACAGCGGATATAGTATTTGAAGAGCCCCCTAATCTGCTCAATACCGGCACCAATGCAAAACTCACAACGACGGCAGCAACACCCGCTACCAGTGCCAGTAAACCGCCATCCACTGCAGCAGCGACATTCTGCCGCGCCGCCATGGCAACAACGATGGGAATATACATGGCGCTCCAGAACTTGATACCTTCACCGGCAGCCCCGCTGGCAAGCGTTTTGAATTTTTCGGCATTACTGGCAAAAACCAGCAGCAACATGGCGATACCAACACCGCCGACATTGGCATCCACACCCAACAGAACGCCGAGGGTTTCACCTGCCAGCATGCCGATGACAAGGCAAACGGACAGCAAAGCAACACCGTAAACAATCATAAGTCTTGTTCCTGGATTTAAAAGAGACGTAATTACGTAATTAAAAGATACTTATTACAGGATTTGCGCGGGTCCGGCAAATTGACACGCCCTGATTGATGTAGCTTAATAAAGTTTTGGCTGAATTATTATAAAAAGAATCCTGTTAGGGCCAAAAATTATTAATAATCCAAAGCACGACCCGTTAACTCGTATTGAAGCAACATAACGCACAATCAGGAGCTATTCATGAAACGTATACTACTACTCGGCCTTGCTCTTGCAGGAACCTTTCTTACCCCGCTGGTCAGTGCCCAGGTGAGCTGCACCCGCGGCGGCCTGCAACGAGCTGTGGATATGTATATAGATGCCCAGACCAATGGTGACATTTCGGAGCTCCCCTTGCCTGCGGGTGCCGGCTACTGGGAAAACGAAGTGCGTATGGATATTGATGAAGGACTGGTAAATAAAGCCATGACGATCAATTTCCATCGTAGTCTGCTGGATACCGACAGCTGCCAGACCTTCACCGAAGTCATAGTGACCGATGCAGATGAGCCCTATGTTCTGGGAACACGCATGCGTATCAATCATGAAAAAATAGCCGAGCTGGAAATGATCTGGACCACCACTGGCTACTGGCTGTTTAACGCCGACAATTATTTGAAGTATTCCTCAACTGAAGACTGGGGGGCAATTCCCGCAGCAGACCGCGACACCCGCGGCACACTGGTTTCTGCCGCCAATGCCTATCTTGATGCTTTTCTTGAAGGAAAAATTGACCAGGTTCCCTGGGGCTTTCCCTGTGTTCGTGTGGAAGGCGGCATGTACACCGGCAAGGGTTCTCCAGACGACAGTTGCGAAGTGGGCGTCCCCGCCGGCGTGAACATTGCCAATCGTCGTTTTGTGGTGGATGAAGTTTTAGGCTCGGTGGTGGTTTATTGTACCTTTGGTGCCGGCGGACCGAATGGCGGTAGCGGAGCACCAGACACCCATCTGTTCAGGGTGGAAAACGGCAAGCTGCGCTATGTCCATACGCTGACCCATCTGCTGCAATCCAGTTTTCGAAGTAGCGACTAAAGCAGGACAAGCATTATGGATAGTCTAGGTCTCTTTACCGCCTTTTTTGGCTGGTGCTCAGTAATCAACAGTGCATTACTACTATTGGCAACGTTCTTTATCAGTACATTTAACCGTTTTACCAAGACTATCCATACAAAGATATTTCATATCTCCATGACAGAACTGGATATTATCTATTTCAGTTATCTGGCTTATTACAAGCTGGCTATTTTGATTTTTAACATCGTGCCTTATGTCGCCCTGAAGTTGATGGCCTTATCGATGACCTAGCATGATGAGATACAGACTATCCAATACTGATTCAGTGAATACTGTCTCGAGCAACGAGTTTCCACCCCCTTGATTACTCTCGAGACAAAAAATTTCTCTGAACATTCGCAAGAGATTCTGTCATTACGTTACCGCGTGTTTAGTCTGGAACAGGGCGTTGACCCGGATATCGATATTGATGGCCTGGACGATGATGCGGTGCAAATTCTTGCTCTGGATAATGGCACACCGGTTGGTACCGGAAGAATGCTGGCCGATGGCCATATTGGACGCATTGCTGTGCTCATGGATTACAGAAAAACGGGCATAGGCAAACACATAGTATCTTATCTGATAGAGCATGCCAGGAACAACAACCTTGATCGGGTTTTTCTTGGCGCCGAGATCAGTGCTGTGCCTTTTTATGAAAAGCTCGGCTTTTCCCGTAGTGGTGAAGATTATATGGAAGCCAATATTCTTCATACTCCAATGGCGCTTGGTTTATAATTAAGAAAATAGAGTGGGGTGAAAACAATCATGAACATTCGTATTGCGTCATCTGATCAGGATCTATTATCTCTTGCTCCTGTATTGCTCCAGTTACGTCCCCAATACAATACAGCGTCGCTGATAAGTCAGATCAAAAAACAGCAGCCCGATGGCTACCAGGTCGCCATAGTGGAAATGGATAATACTGTCGCCTGTGTTGCCGGTTTTGTCATGAACGAAAAACTCGCCTGGGGAAAATGCCTTTACTTTGATGATCTGGTTACGAGTGAAACCATGCGTTCCCGAGGCG
>JAHEHN010000114.1 GCA_024644515.1 Gammaproteobacteria bacterium | reverse complement strand
CTGATAGGCAGCTTGCAGACGCGTCTGGAATCGATTAGCTCAAATATAGCGGGTATGGATAATCTGGATGAACAATTGACCGGTATTCAGCGTGACTTCAACACTGTTAAATCCTCTGTAGCAACTTTGCAAAATGGCTTGGTCAGCAGGGTAAATTCCACGGAGCAGGATATTGAATCGATCAATGTCTATCGCCTTCAACTCAATCAGACTCTTGATTTTATCCAGAGTCGTATCAACGAACTGCAACAGCGCGTCGGACCTTAGGTTTATTTGAAGCTTACTTCGGGTTAATTGGAGCTGTTGCGCTCTCTGATGCTTCGTTTTAATTTATTTTGAAACCAGTCGTATATTCTTCATATGCTCCTGGCGCTCAAAATAAATTTTGCTGCGCTTGAGTTTTTTTCTCTACGCTACCTGTGCTTAAAAAAAATCTGAAACTTTATTATTGTGTGAAAGCGCTGTTAAGAAACTGCATGCTTGCTTGAGGTTTGGCTGAGAGGCTAAGTCGATGCCAGAGGAATTTTGTTTCGGAATTTGCCAGCAAGGTGTGTATTTCTGCACCGGTATTCCAGATGAAAGGACCGGCTGAAGACATGGCTTTCATTTCAGAGTTGGTGTGAGCATAGCTGATTAGATAGTTTCCGGCCCCAGTGTCATCCAGCTTAATTGGTTCCATATTGAATGCCAGGTCTCCTGAGTCAGGAGTGCAGGTAGCAGAAGAATCACACTGCTTCTCAATGGAGCATTCGAGAATCCGCATCGCACCTTCAGAGAGAACGTGCAGGGGCGCCAGTATCAAAGAACCTGCCATAATCAGAGGTGTTATGGTGCTACGCACTGAAAGTTCTCCGCTTCATCTATGCTGCCGCTGCCATCATAGCGTGCTACCTCGGGATAAGGGCAAAGAGGGCGGGAGCGGGTGACTTCACCATTTACTATTTTCCGTGCTTCGATGCTGTCCGGAGCACGGCCCTGTTCCACCCAGTTAATAACCGCAGTGATGGCATCATTTTGATCAGGACCGATGCCGCCAGCGCAATGTGCCATGCCTGGAATCATGAAAAGACGCATGAAATCAGTGCCATCTGGCCCGTTGGCAGTGACAGCCTGTTCATAATAATTGACGCCCATCATTGGCTGTAAAATAGTGTCAGCCCAGCCATAGGTCATGATCAGCTTTCCGCCGTTGGCACGGAAATCACGTAGATTGATATCCTTGGCATCAGCAAGACGGCTCCAGCGATGAAGCAATTCCGGGTCGCTGTTGAAATCAAAAGTCCGGTAGTCATAATCCGGCTGTGGTGGCTGAAATACCAGATAGCGCATGGTGTCGTTTGCAAGTCCAAAATCTGCTGAACCTGCTCCGGGTGTCGCAGGCACAATCAGATTCATCCAGCCGCTACTGGCAGCGCCGCTAAAGCCGGTACTGACAGCTTCACTGCCAGGCATGAAACCGGGGAAGATTGACTGCCCATGAATGTTATAGGGACCATCATAAATCTTTTGAATGGCATCAGCCTGAGCCGGGGTAAGGCAGGAATCATCGTCCGTTCCTGTCTGACAGATGGGCACCTCTTCTTTTATATTTAATGCACAGTGGCGTGGATCATCAATCAACCCGTCGACCAGACCATCGATTGCATCACATTTGTTTATCACAACTGAAGCCAGCATCGCCATTTTTCCGGCTGTCACTGGCGCTTCGTCAAGCGCCTGCTGGTTCCAAAGCGCGCCAATAGTAAACCCTGTCTGGTCGACCCAGGGGGCAACAGCGACGATGCCATCAAAGTCCTCGGGGTAACGCTGTGCTTCAATCAATCCCTGCCGCCCGCCATTGGAGCAGGAATTCCAGTATGAGTAGGAAACTACCTGGCCATAGTACAAAGAGGCAATTGCCTTGGCGGTCTCAGCGGTCAGATGAACAGCGCGATAGGCATAATCAATCGCTTTCTGAGGGTTGCTCATGACAAAGCTGGCGCCGGGTTCTTCGTCAGCATTGTGTCCGGTATTGGTGCTGGCGGTGGCAAAGCCAGCTTGTAAGCCGGCATAGCGGGAAGCAATCTGAAAGCCATCACCCGGCCGCTGACCCGCATGTCCACCATTACCAATCATGTAAAAGCGGCCATTCCAGTCTGAGGGCAAATCAACCACGAAAGCTATTTCCGGCTCCAGCATGCCACTAACCCTGCAATGGGAAGGAATATTGTTCTGTGCTGGAATCTGCTCGCTGCTAATACTGACCAGATCCTGCAATTCAAGACCGGACAAATCAGCACAGGACAGACTGGGATGAATATCGGCTCTGGTGTAGTCAGCAAGCGAGCTAGCTGCCTCGGAGAAAGGTTGGGCATTAACATACGTGGCAGGTAGCAAGGTAATCAGGCCAAGGGCCAATATGCGCAACGTTATTTTATTATTCATCGTTATATCCCTTTGTGTGATATGGCCATTACACTTGGTTTTAATTCATTGTGTCAATTCAATCCAGTGCTGGCCGTTCCAGATATGTAGGAAAGGAGTGAACTTGGTTGATATATGGCCGATTGAACCTGGTATGCCAATACAACATGGAGTTAATCGGGATTATTTATATGAAGGTTAAGGGCTTGTCTTTGCAAAAACTGACGCCGCTATTTTTTCAGCAGGTGAGGCGCCAGATGCGCAGGGAGGGAGTGTACGTCGTTGGTACATGACCGACTGAGCACAGCTGGCAACGAAGCCTGATGGAA
>JAHEHN010000148.1 GCA_024644515.1 Gammaproteobacteria bacterium | reverse complement strand
CCTGAGAAAAGTTTTCATGCGTTGATTTAGAAAAACTAAGGTATATACGAAAAAAGGGTCCACGGTTTCAGCGCGATACTGCTACTTTCTAGCCAGCATCTCGAGCTCAAAGTCCCGAATGCGCTGCCGGCTATGCTCAATGGTTTGTCTGGTCAAGACGCTACGATTTTCATCTTTTAACAGGACATCCATTTCATTTTTCAGCGCCTCGGCAGTTTTCAGCATTTGTTCAAAACACGCCATATTGCCAAGCTTGTTTGGTAACTGCATGAAGAAGCTGACGCCCAGTGTTTCAAACTCGTCCATCTCGCTCATAGAGAAGGTGCCCGGTTTTAACATATTTGCCATACTGAACATGACAGGTCCCTTGCCGCTGCTATCTGCATGACGATGAAAGATACTCATCTCGCCAAGACGCATGCCATTTTTTAGCAGAACCGCCAACAGCTTTTTGCCTTCTATCATGGTTCCTGGATTTGCCATGACGTTGATGATAATAACTTCTTCAGCCTGCTCCAACTCATCGTCTTCTTCATGTTCGGTATCAGAGTCAATTAAATCATTATGCTCGAGATCCAGCTCACCCTGATCATCACGGCTAAAGGTCAGATCCTGATCTCCAAAGGTAGGCTCGATTCTTTCTTCACGTTGAGATCGACTACCCAGCATGCCTTTTTTAGCTGGCACGACTTCAGAATCGTCATCTTCCTCATAGTCATCCGGTTCCTGATCAAGTTCTGCTAGCATTTCAAAATCATCATCAGCAGTCCAGGCATCATCTTCCTGGTCGTCTTCCTGTTGGCCTTCCGGTTCATCATCCAGCTCTTCCTCGCTGATATCAGAAGCGTAAATATCTTGAGAGACTTCAGGGATATCATCATCCCACTGCTCCTCATCATTCTCTTGCCAATTCTCCAAATCAGTGTCGTCTGACGGAAAATCATCTGAAGCGTATTCTTCAAAATCATCATCCAGATCAACGGGCTCCATTAACACGGGAACGTCCTGGTTGGTCTCTTCTTTGTAGAAACTGCCGTCTGCTCTGCGGAGAGTGCGTGCCCCTCCATTAGGAAGCTCAGAACGAATCAAGGGGTCAGCTGCATCATCTTCAGACTCGTCAGGCGGCGGGATATTTTTATCGATCTTTACGACAATGCGATTTTTACGCTCGAGCCACTTACGCCTGAATCCATCAAGCAGAATCAGCACAATGAAAATAATGACTATAAAGGCTAACCAGTCTCTGATACCCATAAGTCTGCTCTAGTCTTTTTTCCTGTTATTTCGAATCTTAGTAATTCTACTAATATTCCTGACCGTTATAATTATTTTAAGTACTTTGTTGTGTTACTTTTCTCGCTCAATGCCCTGAACAATCAAACTGACTTAACACCCGCCCTGTCTTTAGCTTTGGACTTTTAAACAGCTACCATTTCTACCGCTTCATCCACATCAACAGCAACCAGTCGTGAGACACCCGGTTCGTGCATGGTGACCCCCATTAACTGATTGGCCTGCTCCATCGTGATTCGATTATGGGTGATAAAGATAAACTGAACGATTGACGACATCTCTTTCACCATATCAATATAGCGCCCCACATTGGCATCATCCAAAGGAGCATCTACCTCATCAAGCATACAAAAGGGAGATGGATTCAGACGAAAAATTGAAAATACCAGCGCTATTGCGGTCATGGCTTTTTCCCCACCTGATAGCAGGTGGATTGTACTGTTCTTTTTACCGGGAGGTCTGGCCATGATTTCCACACCAGTATCCAGTAAATCTTCTCCTACCATATTCAGATAAGCATGCCCGCCACCAAAAACTTTGGGAAATAATTCCTGTAATCCGTTATTAATTTTATCGAAGGTTTCCTTGAACCGGGTTCGGGTTTCCTTGTCAATCTTTCGAATAGCATTTTGCAGGGTTGTCAGTGCCCGTTCGAGATCATCATTTTGCTCATCCAGGTAGACTTTACGTTCAGACTGGGTGTCGTATTCGTCAATGGCAGCAAGGTTAATTGGGCCAAGACGATTGATTCTGTTACCCAGTTTTTCAAGCTCTTCCTCACAGCCTGACTCAGTAGTCTCTTCCGGCATTTCCCTGAGGACTTTTTCCCTGTCATAGCCGTTTTCACTCATCTGTTGTTCAAGTGCAGCTCTCTTGACGCTGTCGCCTTCAATGCTCAGACGCTTATTGACCAGGTCATCGCGAATTCGCTGTGATTCTTCCTGAGACTGATTTCTTGCACTGTCCAGTTCCCGCTGCTGATGATCAATTTCATCTACCCGGGCTTTTGCCTTGGATAAATTACCTTCAATGGATACCCGGGAGGCCAGTTTCTGCTCAAGCTCTTCCTTTAATGCCGGTATCGGAACATCAGCTTGTTGCAGATACTCTTCCAGCTGTTTCTCCCGGCCTTGATAGGATTCAACCTGACTGGAGAGCCGCGCCATATTATGTTTCAGGGATTCCAGCTGGGCTGATACGGTCTGATGCTGAAGGGCAAGCTGGTGAGACTGATCCTTGTCTTTTTTCGCTTGTTCGCGAGATTCGTCAAGTGTATTTCTGCGCTCATCCCTGGCTTCTGTAAGCACTTCACGCCTTACGGTGTGCTGCTCCATGCGATCAAGGATTTGCTCCAGGTTTTCTCTGGACTGGCGAATATTCGCTTTTTCCACGTCCTGTTGTTTTTCCAAGTCGGCAATTTCTGTCGTCAAACGTTCACGACGTTCCTCTGCCTGTT
>JAHEHN010000038.1 GCA_024644515.1 Gammaproteobacteria bacterium | reverse complement strand
AAAATCGGTGCCCTTTTCGAGCTGGATATTGAGCGCCTCGGTGGTTTCAAATTGACTGGCAGAGCGGGCCTGGGCTTTTTGCTGCGCCATTTCCGCTTCAAAGCCATCCATGCCGAGAGATAGACCATGTTCCCGCGCAATATCTCCAGTCAGATCAACCGGAAAACCATAGGTATCGTAGAGGCGAAACACGGTTTCACCGGGAATAACCTTGTCCTGAAGTTCGCTTATGGCTTTCTCCAGAATTGACATGCCATTATCCAGCGTGCGTGAAAACTGCCTTTCTTCAGCCAGCAAGGTTTCTTCAACCCCCCTTTTGTTGCCAACCAGCTCAGGATAGGCCCCACCCATTTCTTCTGCCAGCGGCGCTACCAGTTTATGGAAGAAAGGCTCATTGATACCCAGTTTATGCCCGTGTCGAATGGCCCGTCGAATAATGCGGCGCAGTACATAACCACGACCTTCATTAGCCGGAATAACGCCATCAACTACAAGAAAGGCACAGGAGCGGATATGATCGGCAATAACATTCAGTGAGCTGTTCTTCAGGTCTTCGGTTCCGCTGATACGTGCTACTTCTCGAATGATGTGCTGAAACAGATCAATCTCGTAGTTACTGTGAACATTTTGCATTACTGCCGCTATACGCTCCAGCCCCATACCAGTGTCTACCGACGGTTTTGGCAGCGGTTTCATTGTTCCGTCAGCGGAACGGTTGAACTGCATGAAGACCAGATTCCAGATTTCGATATAACGGTCACCATCCTCATCAGGACTTCCAGGCGGTCCACCGGGAACAGATTCACCGTGATCATAGAAGATTTCACTGCAGGGGCCGCAGGGACCAGTATCGCCCATGGCCCAGAAATTATCCTTTTCTCCCATGCGAGAAAAACGTTCTGCTGATACCCCCATTTCCTTCAGCCAGATATCAGCCGCTTCGTCATCATCTTCAAACACTGTCACCCAGAGCTTTTCCTCAGCCAAGCCTAATTCCTTTGTAAGAAAATCCCAGGCAAATCGAATGGCTTCACGTTTGAAATAATCGCCAAAACTGAAATTACCCAACATTTCAAAGAAGGTATGGTGACGGGCTGTATAACCAACATTTTCAAGATCGTTGTGTTTACCACCAGCCCTAACGCAGCGTTGGGAAGAAGTTGCGCGATTATTTGCTCTTTTTTCCTGCCCCAGAAATACATCCTTGAACTGCACCATCCCAGCATTGGTAAACAGCAGAGTTGGATCATTGCCAGGCACGAGAGAGCTGCTGGCGACAATATCGTGTCCCTGCTCTGCAAAATAATTAAGAAATGCCTGGCGGATCTCAGCGCTTTTCATAACCGTGTTGTTCCACTAATCTCTTTACAAGTTTCTGTAACAATTTTTGTCAAAAAACAGTTACCCGGGGAGAAAAAATAATGCCCCACTGGAGGGCAACAAAAAGGCGCTGATTATATACTCTCCGTGGGAAATTGCTATTATTTATCCTGCTATTTCAATCATCTAGGAGAATTTTTCTGGCACGGGAAAACCTCGAAAGAATATTCCAGACTGGTATGGTAGCCTGCGCCAAGAAACTTTCATTGACCCCTGACAAAGACAAGCTAAAAGCGGGATGACCATGACCTTAAAAAAAACCTTGCGACTCATTCTCCTGATCGGCGTCTTTCTATTTGTAATAGTGAACGTCGTAGCCTTCCTGCAGGCTCGCAGCCTGGTCAACAATCCCCTGCAGGAGCGCTCTGTAATGGACAAAACTCCTGAAGATTTTGGCCTGACTTATGAAAATGTCCAGGTCACCACCAGTGACAATCTGGTGCTTAATGGCTGGTATATGGCAGGGCAAAATTCTGCCCTGATCATCATGCAGCATGGTTATAAGTGGAACCGCATTGGCCACCTGGAAGAAGCGCGGATGTTTGTCAATGCCGGCTATGGGGTGTTAATTACCTCAGTACGTTCCCATGACATTAATCCCGGGGAAAAAATCACCTTTGGTGTTGATGAGATGAAGGATCTTGATGCCTGGACCAACTATGCCCTGGCATTACCGGGCATTGATCCGGTAAAAATCGGTATGTTGGGAGATTCACTGGGAGCCTCCATGGCCATTCAGTATGCACAAGATCATGAAACTATCAGTGCCGTAGTTGCCCATAGTGCCTTTTCCTCCATGCAGGACACCATTGAAACCAGTGTCACGCATTATACCGGCCTGCCTCCATTCCCATTCGCACCACTGATTAAGATCTGGGCCGAACTTGATCTGGGAATCAGTATTGACACGATTGATGCCAAGAAATGGATTCCAAACATCAGTCCCAGGCCGGTATTGCTGATTCACAGCCTCGATGATGAAGTCATCTCCGGGGTAAGTGGCGAGCTTCTTTTCAATGCGGCCCATGAGCCAAAGCAGTTGTGGCTTGAATCAGGAGTCGGGCATGCGGATTTTGATGTTGCCATGCCGGAACAATACGAAAAAAGAGTCGTTGGGTTTTTTAACCAGTATTTTTTTGACGACTAGCGCTGCCTTGGGAAACAGGAAAACCCAGAAAAATAATAAAAAAAGCCCCGCAATCAATGCAGGGCTTTTTTATTTCATCTGCCAGATTATGGCTAAAAGATTTTTCTTAAGGTTAAACCATAAGTGCTTGGTTCACGTGGATAAGCGCTTAACTTTCCATCCTGCAGAGGGGTATCAAACACCGTGCCGAACCAGGGTTCGTCATTAATATTTCTGCCCCAAAGCATCGCTTCAAAGCCTGAAGACATTCGAAATACGGCGCGTAGATTCAGAAAATCCCTGTCTCCCTGCTCTGAAAAAGGATCGTTATTGTTATTCATCAACATATTCGTATAGCTGACATATTCTGCGCCGAGCAACAATTCATTACCGTCGCCAAGCTGAAAGGTCTTGCTGGCATTGAGGGTGAAATAATTATCTGCTACCCCGCCAACCCGGTCTCCGCTGCGATCACAAAAGCCTTGAGTAAGTAATTGAGAGGCTTCCTGTGGATCACCGGTATGAAAAATATTTGAAATCTGACAATTACCTTTTTCAAAATCTTCAAAACTGGCATCGGTATAGGCATAGGTCAGGAATAAACTAATCGACTCTGTGGGATTCCACCAGACTTCCGCCTCTACCCCTTGCACATCGACGCGGCCGGCATTTTGCAAATTAAATGCTGTGCCGGTAAAGGTATTGGTCTGCAAATCTTTAACTTGCATGTCATAAAAAGCCAGATTGATGCGCAGGTTTTGGTCAATAAAGTCCTTTTTGATTCCTATCTCAAAATTTTCAGTATCTTCGGAACCAAATACGGTATCAAAACCCAGCCCTATCCTGTCAGTATTGGTGCCACCAGATTTGTAGCCGGTACCATAGGATGCATAGATCAAGCTGGTGTCATCTGGACGCCAGGACAGCCCGACATTTCCGGTAACCCGACTATCATCCAGTTCAGCATTGATATCCGGACGCGGACAAAAACGTTCTGTCACACTGCAGTTGGCCCAACCTGGTGTAAAAAGTACGTTAAGTGCCGGTAAAAAAGGTGTTGGATTCAGGGCCGCCAATGCCGGGTTGAAGGTGCCACCGGTACCATCACCCGGAGGAGCCCCTGCCGCCGCCTTGGCCTGTTCACCAGTAATGCCCAGCGCTGCCTGAATAGCATTAACATTGACATCACCGGGACCCGGTGTGGGCACAGATTCCGAGAAACGGCTTGTCATATCCTTCTTTTCATCGGTGTAGCGCAGACCAACATTGAATTCAAGATTATCGGCGATATCGTAGACAATGCGCCCAAAAATGGCATTGGCACGATGATCCTGTTCACTGTAGTCCTGAATGGCATTCCTTGCCACGATCGGAGAGGCAAAGGACGTTCCAAAATTTTGCCCGTAAGCCAGGTTGATAAAGCCCAGCAGTTGCGGAGGCGTTCCCATCAATGCACCCAGCACATCAGGCGAGGCTGCTACGGCATAGCGGGGTAATGCGTCACCCAGAAATAGAGAATCATTGCTTTCCAGCTCCTGCTTATAAAAGTAGACCCCGGTCATGTAACGCAGTCGATCCTCCTGATCACTGGAAATTCTGAACTCCTGCGACCACATGCTCTGCTCGGCATCCTGAAGTCTGTTGGCAAGATCCACATTGGAAAAATCTGCATCGATGGCATCCCGGATATCAAAACGTCGATAAGCAGTAATAGAGACAAAATCGAAATTATCAAAACTACGGTTTATCTCAAGAGACACCCCACTGTCTTCATTTTCCGAGGTAGGCAGTGCATTCAGAGACATTCGGCCATCGTCAAAACTTCCTGTGGGGTAGACCCTGCCACCAAGTGCTGACAATATGGCATCGCTGCCAAAAACCGGCGCCCCGTTATCCGTTCGCCCGGAGGCAACCAGACTATCCTTCAGGGTAAGTGCAGCACAACACACTTCATCTATTTCCGAGTAATCTATAATAACCCGGGCTGACAGATCATCAGAGGGCTCGTATAAAAACTGTTGCCTGAAGCCACGTCTGGACCTGTCGTTAACGGCGCCACCAAGATTGTCTACTTCGACATAGCCATCACGTTCACTGGAAAATAATGTGGTTCTTGATGCCAGCGTATCGCTGAGGCTGAGATTAAAAGCACCATTAAAATTAACCATGGAATAATTGCCGGCGGTTATTTCGGCAAATGCATTTTGATCATGGGAGGGAGCAACCGTTCTGAGCAATAAGGCGCCCGAGGCAGAGTTTTTACCAAACAAGGTACCCTGCGGCCCGCGCAATATTTCCACCGCTTCCAGATCGACCAATTGATTAAACAGTGAGGCCTGTCTGGCCCGGTAGACGCCATCTATATAAAGCCCAACAGAGGATTCCAGGCCGAAATTCTGTGCACCGGTACCAACCCCTCGGATAGAGAAATTTCCTGTACCGGAACTCTGATTGGTACCAACCGTCAGACTGGGAACACTCCACATCAGTTCCTGCACATCCTTGATGGAATTATCCTCCAGATAGGCTCCGCTGAGAGCAGAAACGGCTATCGGTACATCCTGGATATTTTCTTCACGCAACTGCGCGGTAACAACGATTTCTTCCAGTGCCTGACTGTATCCGACCTGACTCAGAAATAATGTTGAGGTTGCCAGCAAGGCTGTATGTATTTTTCTGCTTTTCAGCCGAAATGGATTGGTATTCATGAACGCCCCCAAATTGTTAATACTACTTGTTAATATTACTTTTTAATTCTGATCTTTTCAGTTTACAAAAATGTAAAAAACAAAATTTTTAAGTTCCAATAAGCCCCTACTCCATGGAACCTGTTTAATTTTTTACTTCTTTATCTTTTTTGTCCGGCCTTGCGCATCTGACTTTATTTTAGTTCTCTTCGAAACAGCCGCTTAAACACCAATTCGACAAATGCCTTTCGGAACTGCGCTATTCTAATACTGATTGAATTGAATTGCATTTAAAGGATAATTTACCGGGTAGCGACCTGTTTGTCCTTTTTAAAACCCAGGCTACTCTTCCATCAGATCTTTAATCTGCCCATCTCTGGACAACAGAATGGCGATAGACCGGGTCTGTGGCACATGGGAAAAAACAATCGCGGAAATAACCAGAAACGGAACGCAGAGAAACATCCCCGGTATTCCCCAAATAAGCCCCCACAATGACAAGTTCAGCAAAATGACCAATGGACTCAGGTTAAGTGAATTGCCCATTAATCTGGGCTCAAGAATATTGCCAATACAAACCTGGATTGCCGTGACGCCACCTAGAACAACAAAAAACGGGGTATAGCTTTCAAATTGAACCAGGGTAATGAGTGATGGAAATATTGTTGCTACGATTGAGCCTATGGTGGGAATAAAATTCAACAGGAAAATAAGAACAGCCCAGAACTCTGCAAAATCCACCCCAACCACTTTCATAAAAATATAACTGAGCACACCTGTTGAAGTACTGGTCAGCATTTTGATGCTGATATATTTTTTCACGTCCTTGTTAATTTTCTTGATCAGCAGCCTGACACTTCTTTCCTTTTCTTCACTATTTGCCAGCGCAGCAACCTTGTCCCCGAAATTACCCTGTTCTAGCAAAAGAAAAATCACATAAATAAGAATAATACCCATATTGGCTGCCACATTGGTTAGTGATGCAGCCAGCCCGGTTATGAACTGGCCCAGGTCTACAACTTCGGTCAACTGCGCCAGCGTCGGCTCCTGTTCAATATGGAGAAGTTCAAGAATACTTTCCCAGCGCGCTTCAAGATTTGCCTGATAGACTGGAGCCACTCTTACGACGCCACCGATATTAATAGCAATAAGCTCAACCAGGCCCCAGATGATGGCAAAAAAAGCCAGAAAGGAAAGAATATAGCGACTCAGCTTATTGAGAGTTTTCTCGCCAAGTTTAATTTTTCCAAAACCTTCAGATAACAGTGTAATCAGATACCAGAAGACTATGGCTATCACCAGTGGTAGCAAAATAGTCTGACCTACCACCAGTACATAAAATATGATCACAACTAAAATTGCAGAGAGCACAAAATTTTGTAGTTTCAGTTTATTGTTTTCCAATGGTCCATTTCCTGTTTTGCGGCTTTCATCAACCATAATGATCAACCTGTGAAGATCCTACTGCAATTGACCCAGCAATAAATAACTCATGGAGCTAACTATTAATGCCCCGACGATATTCAGTACAAAGCCGGTTTTGGCCATCTGGTCGATAGTAATTTGTCTGCTGGCAAACACAATGGCATTTGGCGGCGTTGCCACCGGCAGCATAAATGCCATCGATGCAGCCAATGCAGCTGGTACCATCAAGGTGAAAGGATGCATATCCATGGTGATGGCCAGTGCACCCATGACTGGAATGAAGAGGGTGGCTGTGGCTGCATTGGATGTGATTTCAGTCAAGAATGTGACAAATAAAACCACCACAATAATCAGCACAAAGAAATGCACGCCCTGAAGTATGGTTAATTGACTCGCCAACCACTGGGTTAATCCTGATTCACTAAAGCCCGAGGCCAGTGCGAACCCCCCGCCCATCAGTATAATAATATCCCAGGGAATCGTTGCGGCCGTTTTCCAGTCCAGCAAAAAGCCGCCCTGCTCCCTGCTCGCAGGAAGAATGAAAAGCATGAAGGCTCCACTCATGGCAATGGCAGGGTCGGTTACGAAACTTAGTACGTCCGGAGAAAACAGACCGTTGAAAATCCAGCATACGGCCACCAGAAAAAATACCAGGGCGACTTTCTTTTCCTCGCTCGTCATTACTCCCAATGCTGCCAGTTCATTTCTGATATGACTATCAGCACTATCACTTTGGGTATTGGCGCCTGTCATTTTGAACATGATTTTAGTCAGGAAAATCCAGGTAAGCGCCAGCATGGTAACTGACACTGGTACGCCGAGTTTCATCCAGTCGAAGAAAGCAATTTCGTAGCCATAAACAGTATCGATAATACCGATCAGAATCGCATTGGGTGGTGTTCCCACCAGCGTAGCGACACCACCAATGGAGGCTGAGTAGGCAATTCCCAGCATTAATGCCGTACCAAAACTGAAGTCATCTGTTTGCGCCTCATTTGCCCGATCGAGTCGAGACTGCTCAATCACGGCAATGGCAACGGGGGTCATCATCATGGCGGTGGCTGTATTACTGATCCACATAGACAATAATGCTGTCGCCAACATAAAGCCAAGGACCAGGCGATTAGGGCTACTACCGACCTTGAGTATTACATTCAGTGCTATGCGGCGATGCAGTTTCCATTTCTGCATGGCCACTGCAATAAGAAACCCTCCCATAAACAGAAACAGTATCTGGTTGCCATAGGCCTGAGTGACCTGAGAAGTTGGCATAATGCCCAGAACAGGAAACATAAATATTGGCAGCATCGCTGTGGCCGGGATGGGTACAGTCTCTGCCATCCAGAAACAGGCCATTAGCAGGGCGACTGCCGCAACCCGGGAGGCTTGAGGTGTCATACCCTCCGGCAGGGGCAAAAACAGCACAAGAGAGAACAGCAAGGGACCTGCAATAAGCCCCGTTAACTGCCGAATTGAAAAAGAGTTAAGCATGGGCGTTGATTCTATTACTTCTCAGCAGGAAAAGGCTATTGTCTAATTTCTGAAAGCATATGTCGCAAAAACCGCAAGAAACGGATTTTCTTTTTAGCCTAAACCGACTACGTTAGTCTTTATGGCAACTGAACCCGAAAAAATTCCCGGCAAAAATGCGACTTATGACAAAATACAGAGCGCTCTGTATATCCTTGCACAAAACCAGCATAGCCCGCCATCCCTGGCACAACTCTCCAGTTACTGTGGATTAAGCGAATTTCATTTTCAAAAAATGTTCAAACGCTGGGTGGGGATTAGTCCAAAACGCTTCAGCCAGTATCTGAGCAAGGAATATATAAAAACCCTGCTGGATGAAGGTATCAAGCCTCTGGATGCCAGTTATCAAGCCGGACTTTCTGGGCCCGCTCGCTTGCATGACCTGTTTATTCAAACTGAAGCCGTCTCCCCGGCCCAATACAGGGCCAAAGGTCAGGGACTGCGCATCCATTATGGGTTTCATGAATCCCCTTTTGGCGATTATCTGCTGGCAGTAACGGACAAGGGAATTTGTCACCTGGAATTCACCACAACCAGTAGACAGCAAAGCTTATCCGGACTACGGGAACAATGGCCCTTTTCGGACCCCATTAGAGATGAAGCCAAGACAGAATCTGTCCACCAGCGTTTGTTTGGCAATATGTCTGAAAAACCCGGGCAAATCTCTCTTTTACTGAAAGGAACCAATTTCCAGATCCAGGTCTGGCAAGCCCTGTTGAGAATTCCCCATGGGCAACTTTGCAGCTATGAAACACTGGCACAACTGGCCAGCAAGCCTGCCGCCACAAGGGCCTGTGCTTCCGCCATTGCGCGCAATTCCATTGCATGGTTAATCCCTTGCCACCGTGTAATCAAAAAAACAGGGGAAAGCGGTCAGTACCGCTGGGGAGCTGAACGTAAAAAAATCATACTGGGGTTTGAAGCGGCAATCCTCGATAAAAATAATACGACTTCCGACGCCTGACCCTTTTTTCTGTTCAATCATAGGATATATCTATCATCACGATAGGGTTAATATATTTTACCTATCCCTCTTCACTCCCTATAGTGTCTACCATTATTCAAAAACAATCAGCTCTCTACAGGAGAAAATTATGACAACTACTGTACCTGAAGTAACTTTTAAAACCCGTGTGCGCGATGAAAGCATCGGTGGTGATAACCCTTTTCGCTGGCAGGATGTAACCAGTGATGAAATATTCAAAGGCAAGCGTGTTGTCCTTTTTGCCTTACCCGGTGCCTTTACACCGACCTGCAGCAGCACCCATCTGCCTGGCTACGAAAAGCATTATGATGACCTCAAAGCCCAGGGCATTGACGATGTATATTGCCTGAGCGTGAATGATGCCTTTTCCATGTACCAGTGGGGCAAACAGCTAGGCGCTAAAAACGTGAAATTATTGCCTGATGGTAATGGTGATTTTACTCGCGGCATGGACATGCTGGTGAAAAAGGAAAATCTCGGCTTCGGTGATCGTTCATGGCGTTATTCCATCGTTGTTAACGATGGTGTTGTTGAAAAAATGTTCAGCGAACCAGGCAAGGTTGATAACTGCCCGGATGATCCTTTCACCTGTTCTGATGTCGAAACCATGCTGGATTATCTGAAAAACGAAGCTAGCTAAGCAGTATTCCAAATCCCCTTAATACCCCCTTTGGGCCAGCACCTTGAGACTGGCCCTTTTTTTTGCCCGAAATTCCTGCTCTGGATAAGCTCAAAAATTGCCTGTGTGGGCTTGCTGAGGTGCACGAGCTTATTTAAAGTGTATCCCCGGAAAAAAATAAAGGATAAGCACCATGTCTTCGATAGTTCAGATCAATTTTCCCTATACCGAATCCCGGGCAGAAATAGAAAATCATTCGGAAGAAGCCGCAGGCAGATTTACCGGTGTAGATGGCCTGGTATGGAAAATCTGGCTGGTCGATGAAGCCACCAAAACAGCTGGGGGAATATACCTGTTTAGCACCAGAGAGCAGGCGGAAGACTATGCCGTCGGTGAATTGGTGAACCACCTGAAAAATGTAAGAGACAATGTGACTGTCAGTGTTTTTGACACCATTGATGGAGCCGGCCTGGTCACCAATGCCCCGGTAGAACTGCTTCACTAGAAATATTTTCCCTCAAAAACCTGGCTGGCAACTTGCACCTTGTTTCACATTCCCTGAAATAGAAAGAATGCTACAAAAAAAAGTAAGATCAAATAACAGCAGCCAGTCAGTTGATGCAAAATGGCCCAAAGCGACTCACCACTCCGGCAAATGAAAAGACTGGGCCTTTATCGACCCGGCACTAAATTTGGCTTCCGTTCTCCTTTAAAAAATGACAGCGGTTTTATCGAGGTACTACCCCTCAAAAAATCATGGCCGGCAATATTTTTCGTTTCTATATTCCTGATCAGTTTTAGCATGCCATTGTTTTTGATGGATTTGGGTATGGGGGAAGTCGATGATCTGTTTGATCTCACCGCATCACTTTTCAGCATTTTCTGGGCTATGGGCTGGTCAACGGGTCTTGCAATACTTGCTCTCATCCTGATGGCAATGCTCTTCGCTCGGGATGTGCTAGTGGTAGAGCCTGATAATATACGGCTGCGCATAGAGCTTTTCAATCTGGGCATCGAATCCAGCAACCCCCTGAAATATACCAGCGCCCTGCGCTACGTTGGAAAGCCAATTGAGAAAGGGTCAACATGGCGTGATAAACATCTGGCCTTCGATGATCTGCATATACCAATCAGTTTTGGTTCGCAAATATCCCCCAGTCGCGCCAAGGAATTATTGCGCAGAATTCAGCACACATTAGAGCACCCGGTGGCCGCCTCGCTGCCGCCAGAGATGGAACAGACTTATGCAAGCCAGGAGACCCCTGAGCAGAATGTAGCAAGCATGATTTCTGAGCCTGTGGAGACAGTCAGCTCACCCGATGAAAACCCGAGCAGCAGGGCCAGCCTTTATCTGCTGGTTGCCGCCAACCTGATACCAGCTGTCGGGGTAATCCTGGCTGGCAGCGGCCTGTGCAGAACTTTCCCCTGTTTCCATGTCACAGGCTGATATAAAAACAGTCGCCATTGTTGCCAGAAGTAATTGAAAGACCGGAAAGCGCTGAATCATTTTCTGGCACCAGTGTCTCAAGGTTCCTGCAGCGACAGCTGGCGGGTAAATTCCACCAGGGCCTGCAAATCTTCCGGTGAAAGGAAATAGCGCACCATCAGGTTTTCAAAATCCTCAACTTGTCTGGCGTCAGGGCGAACTATGGATTCAATAATGTACTCCTCATCCACTACAACCGTTGAACCATCCGTGAGAGTTTCTGTTTTGCCATACATACCAAGCCATGTCGGCCCAATACCAATTCCGCCATCGAGACTATGGCAGGCGATACAGCCATTGCTCTGCGCCAGTTCCAGCCCTCTTTCAGCAAGCGCGTTATCCAGATCCGGTATCTGCATATCACTGTTTACCGTGATAATTATCCAGGTTAAACCCACGACGAGCATGCTGATTAATATAGTACCGACCAGAACGTGCATTTTATTTTTCATTATTCGAATATCCGACTGCCAAACTGCAAATATGACCCGATTATACAGGTTGCCAGAAAATTGCCTCAGTTAACTTAACAATTTATACCCGTATTAATTTACGCAGGGAATCATAATGACCCTGACCAGTGAGAATGATAATATTGCCGCCTTTGGAAAATCGGCAATAAACTCACAGGACTTATTTAACTATGGTGACTGTAGGCGAAATTCTCTGGGAACCTTCCCCGGAGTGGGTTGAACAAACCAACCTCTATGCCTTTCGGCAGTGGCTGAAAGAAAACCGAAATGTTGAATTTGATGATTTGCACCAGATGAGGCGCTGGTCGCTGGATCATCTTGACGATTTCTGGCAAGCCGCGTGGGACTATTTTGACATAGAAGCATCATCCCCCCCAAGCGCCGTTCTGGGCAAACGCACCATGCCGGGAGCGCAATGGTTTCCCGGATCAAAACTCAATTACGCACAACATATCCTGCGCAATGAAAAACCGGGCACCACCGCCCTGCTTTTCGCTAACGAAGATCAGGTCCTGAATGAACTGGATTGGTCGGTGCTTGCCAACAGTGTGCGTGTTCTTGCCACAGAATTGAGAAAAATGGGCATCAAACCCGGCGACAGGGTTGCTTCCTATATGACCAATATTCCGGAAGCGGCAATTGCGCTTCTTGCCTGTAGCAGTATCGGTGCAATCTGGTCATCCTGCTCACCGGATTTCGGTACCCACAGCGTGCTTGATCGCCTATCACAGATAGAGCCCAAGGTTTTATTCTGCGTGGATGGTTATGAATACAAAGGAAAGGCATTTAATCGCAAAGCTGAGGTCAAAAATATTATTGAAACCTTGCCCAGCATTGAAAACGTTATCTATCTGCCTTATCTGGACAAGAGCGATGCTGAATTGCCGGTACAAAATGCCGTTCTCTGGCATGATCTACTGGATAAGGAACCTGTGGAAGCAGCTGATTTTGAATTTGAACAGGTACCTTTCGATCATCCTTTGTGGATTCTTTTTTCATCCGGCACTACAGGTTTGCCAAAAGCGATAGTTCACGGCCATGGCGGTATTATTCTGCAACATTATGTACTTGGTGTCTTGCATTACAACCTGAAGCCTCAGGATCGACTGTTCTTCTTTACCACCACTGGCTGGATGATGTGGAACTTCGTGATCAGCTCGTTGCTCTACGATGCCTGTCCGATTCTTTATGACGGCAATCCAACTTATCCGGAACCCGATGCGCTGTGGAAAATGTGTGATGATGCAGGTGCTGTCCTGTTTGGTGCAAGCCCGACCTTGCAACAGATGCAACAAAATATGGGACTTGTTCCCAAGGACAAGTTTGCCTTTGAAAAACTTGAATCAATTATGCTGGCCGGATCAGTGGTTTCTGCAGAATGCACGAAGTGGTTTTACGACAATGTAAAAAGTGATTTATATGTCGCACCGGGCAGTGGTGGCACCGATATTTGCAATGGCTTCTGTGGGCCAATGCCAGGCCTGCCAGTAAAAGCTGGCGTTATTCAGATGCCTCATCTGGGGGTGGACCTCCAGGCCTTTGATGAAAACGGTAATGCCCTGATAAACGAGGTAGGCGAATTTGTGGTAACCCAACCAATGCCTTCCATGCCACTTTATTTCTGGAACGACGAAGGCAATGTGCGATATCAGGAAACCTATTTTGAGGAGTATCCCGGAGTCTGGCGCCAGGGCGATTACTTCATGATTAATGAAGAAGATGGCTGTTTTGTTTTGGGGCGCTCCGATGCCACTCTGAATCGTTACGGCATTCGCATCGGCACTGCAGAAATATACCGCGCTGTGGATGGCCTGGATGAGGTGGAAGACTCAATCATCGTCAATCTGGATCTCCCTGGTGAACAGTTTTTCATGCCCCTGTTCGTAAAATTACCGGAAGGAAAGGTTTTGAATGATGAGCTTAAACAAAAAATTTGCCAGAAACTACGCAATGACTATACGCCGCGTCATATTCCTGACGAGATTTACCAGACAGATGAAATCCCCTACACCCTGACTGGCAAGAAAATGGAAGTGCCTGTAAGAAAAATTCTTATGGGTAAAGATCCAGACGAAGCTGCCAACAGGGATGCCATGAGTAATCCGGAATCACTGGATTACTTTATTCAATTCCGGGAACAGCACAGGGATAAACTGGGCTAGGGAAAGTCTGGCAATTGCAGGGATCAAACAGTAACGGTCAAACCAGGCCGTTACTGTTTTTAAATAAATGCTTTGTGAATTAAATTGTTAAATCCAGTCAGGCGCCTGGCTTATCAGGGACAACTCAGTCTCTTTTAAACAAATTTCCCACGCTCTCAAGGGCCTC
>JAHEHN010000138.1 GCA_024644515.1 Gammaproteobacteria bacterium | reverse complement strand
GGCACTCATCTTTTGCTGTATAAGAAAGTGCAGTAGTTCGTTTTCTACCAGATTAAATTCAGCGATAGAGTTGGTCCGTGTTTCAGACTGGTAATTCTGCCGCTTGCTTGCATCGTAAACCAGCGCCGGCTTCAAACGACTGGCTGAAAGCCTGATAAGCCAGCGGCATATTGGGGCCGACAATAATTCAGGGAATACTTTTACCATGGGTTCATCATTGATGACCTGTCCTGCGGGTTCATTTATCCATTGCTCGAGGTTGATCGCTGTTGCCAGGCTTTGCCAGTACTCGGCTTCATTATTCGTAATAAGGGCAGGCTTTGACGTGGGGTCGCCGGCATTGGATAAAAGGATTAGTTGTTCCCGCGCTAATTCTGAACCCAGGATCGCTGCATGAGTCAGTGTATTAATGGCCTGGGGCCAGTTTTTTTCCTGAAAAATACCCGTGGCCTGAAAAACGGCAATGACAGAAACCGCTTCTGGAACACCGGCCTGGGCCGCCTCCATGATAAATGAAGCGCCTTCCTTGGGGAGATAAGGCGAACGATCTCCTACCAGCAGCCTCTTGCCCAGAACTGTCTTCGCGATTTCATCGCCATTCTGTGTGGCGCCTGCCAGTACATTGATCGCTTCATCGTGGTTGCCTTGGGCATCCAGTTCATTCACCTGTTTTAGTACTGTGTTTGATTGGTTGTTTTTCATATGCAGATATTTACTTCTTTACACTATAAGAATTCCTGTCGAAACGCAGTGTAGAATGTATGAAGGGAGTCAGTCCAATAAATAAGCCTGTTTGGCCTAATTATCCGATATGGAAGCTTGTCCTGTTTTTGCCTTTCCATTACTCTTGTCATCCTTGGTTACAGGAGCACAATCAATGTTTAAATTCCTCGGAAAATATTCGTTAGTCATCGTACTTATATCCTTTAATTCTTCCTCTTCGGCGCAAGAGGTAGAGAGTTTTCTGGCCTGTGGTGAAATCCCGGACAGAGTGGAGAGGGTGCTTTGTCTGGAAACTGCTCTGGAGCAATCAGCTGCCACAGGGGAAGCACCATCAGAACCGATGACAGAGCCTGTAAGCGACGTTTCTGAAAGCGCGAACAATGCTCAGGAGCTGGAAGATTTTGGCAGAATGGATACGCCTCGCGAAGACACTGTTGCCAATGAAGAAGCCGATACTAAAGGCTTTAAACTGCCGGTGATAGGCAACCTGTTCAGACGCAATCGTGACGAGGATCAGGAGCAGGAAGTTGCACTAAGCGAAGACACTTCTGCTGACCGCCTGGAGAATTTTGGTCGGGGAACAAGCAGTAAGGTTATTGAAAATGCCGAGGGGCAGGAAGAACTGATTGATGTGGTGACTGAGTTAACCATGGCGAAGCCGAATATGTGGCTTATTCGCCTGGCAAGTGGCCAGGTTTGGCGTCAGACCCATACCAGGCGCTACAACCTGAGAAAGGGCGATGAGGTCAGAATTTATCCTACCCAGTGGGGTGAAAATTATCGGCTGGAAACTGAACGATTAAGTGGTTTTATTCAGATGGTAAGAGTCGAATAATGGTTTCAGCGATATTGAAAGGATTCAGGTGTTTCTAATACTTTTCAGGCGATCCTGTCGGGCCCTTTCCTTTACCCACTGGTTCGCTTGTTTTATTCCAAGACAATAAGCGCATACCGCTACCAACAAACAACTGTAGCCAATGGTATTATGCAGGGTAAATAGACTATCCCATTGCCAAAGATGAACGTTGATCATCTTGAATGAATCAGTGTGGATGTTTCCCGTCATTCCATAGCCGATTGCCGAGATATCCTTGTTGTACCAGGGTGTAAAGATATCCATAAAAGCGGCTGCCCCAATAGCCAAAAACCCCCAGCGCAGGCTGCCTTTGTAAAGCTGCGTATCCTTTCCCAGATAAAAAATCACCATAAGCAGGGTGGCAAGTATCAGCCCCATGGCATCTCCGCCCACAGTAATAAGCATATCAGCGGTATTTTCCGAAATAATCAGGGTGCCGTAGAGCTGAAGCAGGAGGATGATAACGGCCGGAATAAGCCAGGCAGGTTTTTTTATTCATCAGGGCATAGCGAGCCAGCATTAATAATGCTGCCAGCACCACAACTGACGAAATATAGCCTCTTTCACCGGAACTGACAGTGACCCACAAGGAGGGGATGTAATTAAACCCGCATAACCAGCCGGTAACGGCATGTCCCATTTCATGAACTGGCATGCCAAAGACAATGCGCTGCATTCCTGCCAGAAAACCTGTTATCTGAACCAGCATGGCAATTACCAGCATCGCAGGCAGGGCGATCAGGCATACCATTTTTTCAAAACCCGGATCCTTGACGGGAATCGGGGGGGGGTATTTATTTGAAAAGATGAACCCTCAGTCTCTTCGCTTTTTGGAGGGATTATGGGTTCAGCTTTTCCTTTGTTTTTTATAGCCTCTGCTTTTGCATAATCAGCGCCACAATTCGGACAAACCAATCCATGCTGTTTCGGTGAGTCGCACCAGGCACAGGTATTCAACTTAAAGTTGCTATCACTATTCAAAACTGAAAATGTCTTCTTCTTCTGGCCGACTCATGTCCTGCTCAAAATATTTTTCCCACAGGTGATTCCAGGGGCGACCATACATATCAGGGATTTCATACTCGATGACTTCTCCCGGGTTAACTGGTGTGGCAACACCATCGACTGGAAAAATTGACTGGATGCATTCAACAAAAACATAGGGGGTGGCATCGGCGTCATCAAATTCATTCTGCTTGGTGTAGTTTCGGATTATACGAATGGGTTCCACCAGCGCT
>JAHEHN010000137.1 GCA_024644515.1 Gammaproteobacteria bacterium | reverse complement strand
AGGTCCCTTTGGTTGCAGGATGAATTATTGCTAATAATACCGTAATTTCTTCCATGCGGAGTTTAATAATGCTCAAATTTCGATGTTTTCAGCCAGTGCATGAACTGCTACGCAGGGTGGCACGTACTTTGTTATCATAGGCGCTTATGAAAAGGATATCAGGTGAATCAGCCGCATTATTCATCCTGGTCATCTAAGCCATGGGCAGCAATATATAGTCATAGATAGTCATAGATAGTCATAGAAAGTCATAGACAGCCATAGACAGTTATAAGTTATAGCCAGTTATAGACAGAAGCACACAAGGGACAGGAGAGACAAGGTGGAAAGACGACAATTTCTGAAAGGTACAGCACTGGGCACCGGCCTGGTGATCGGTTTTCATATCCCGGTAAAAAATGCCATGGCGCAATTTGGTCCCGCACCGACCAGCTGGCCAACCAATGCCTTTGTGCGTATCGCACCTGACAACAGCGTAACGGTTATTTCCAAGCATACCGAGATGGGGCAGGGTATTTATACCGGTCTGGCGACACTGATCGCTGAAGAGCTGGATGCTTCCTGGGAGCAGATGAAGGTTGAGTCCGCCCCTGCCAACGTAGGGCTGTATATGCATCTGATGCTGGGTCTGCAGGGTACCGGTGGGTCCATGAGTATTCCCAATTGCTGGGTGCAATACCGTACCGTAGGTGCTGCCTGCCGCGCCATGCTGGTCACCGCTGCTGCTGACAGCTGGAATGTCCCTGAATCTGAAATCAGCGTGAGCCAGGGCGTTATCAGTCACGCTGCCAGTGGCCGCGAATCAGGCTTTGGCGCCTTTGCCGAAGCCGCTGCGGCCTTGCCGGTGCCGGAAGATGTGTCCTTTAAACCCGCCGAGCAGTACACACTGATTGGTTCCAGCCTGCCGAAAGTGGATACGCTGGAAAAGGTCACTGGCAAAGCCACTTTTACTATTGATGTTCAGCGTCCGGGAACCATGACGGCCGTGGTCGCACATGCTCCGCGTTTTGGCGCCAAGCTGTCTTCTTTTGATGACACTGAAACACGAAAAATTCCGGGCATTGTCGATGTGGTTGAGATCCCGCGTGGTGTCGCTGTGCTGGCTAAAAATTTCCATACAGCAAAACGTGGACGTGATGCGCTGATTACGCAGTGGGATAACAGTGCGGCAGAAATGCGCAGTGATGAAGATATTTTTCGCGATTATGCGGAAATGGCCATGCAGCCTGGAACACCTATGGAAGTGGAGGGGGATTCAGCCGCTGCGCTGGCCTCTGCAGCACAGACCATTGAGGCGACCTATGAGTTTCCATTCCTGTCCCATGCTCCCATGGAGCCCCTGAACAGCACTATAGAAAAAATTGGCGACCGTTATGTGATTCGTTCCGGTACCCAGATGCCCTCCGTTGAGCAACAGCGTGTGGCGGAATTTTTGGGCGTACCACTGGAGAAAGTCGAGCTGGAAAATCTCTATGCCGGAGGCGGTTTTGGGCGTCGCGGCAATGTATCGCCGGACCTGGATATCGAAGTAGCCTCCATTCTCAAGGCCACGGGTGAACGCTATCCGGTAAAACTGCAATATACCCGTGAAGATGACATGGCGGCCGGTTTCTACCGTCCGATGAATATTCACAAGATGCGTGTTGGTCTTGATGGACTGGGCAATATTACCGCCTGGGAAAATCGTCTGGTAGGACAGTCCCTGATTCAGGATACTTTTCTTGCCGGAATGATTCAGAACGGTGTCGATGCCTTAAGTTTTGAAGGCGCCGCTGAACTGCCGTATCACATTCCTAATGTCAGTGTGGATATTCACATGGCGAAAACCGGCGTGCCGGTTTTATTCTGGCGTTCCGTGGGCCATACCCACAGCCAGTTTTCCAAGGAAACCATTATTGATGAAGCCCTGATTGCCGCAAGTAAGGATCCAATTCAGGGCCGTCTCGACCTCATGGATGATGAGCGTTCCAAGTCCGTGATTCGTCAGGTAGCCGAGCGCTCAAACTGGGGAGCCGAGGTTCCTGATGGCATCGGCCGTGGCTTTGCCTTTACCGAAGCCTTTGGTGGCAGGGTAGCGCAGGTAGTTGATATCTCCCGCGATAACGCCGGTCGTATCATGGTGGACAAGGTTTTCTGCGTAGTGGACTGCGGTATGCCGATCAACCCGCATATCATTGAAGCCCAGGTTGAGAGTGCCATCATGTATGGTCTCAGTGCCGCGCTGTACGGTGAAATCAATATGGATAACGGTGTTGTTCAGACCTCTAACTTCCATAACTATCCGGTGATCCGCATGAATCAGGCCCCCGTGTTTGATGTGCATATCGTTGAATCCGAAATTGATCCTTCCGGTATTGGTGAACCTGCCACACCGGGAATTGCACCGGCGGTGGCTAATGCCTGGTATCAGCTGACCGGCGAGCGCGTGCGAAGGTTGCCGTTTGAAAGAATTTCCTAGGGACGGAAAAAGGATAAAACTAAGCAGTTTGCAGAAGGCGTCAGGTGTGGCGCCTTTTTTTTGGATGGAGGATTCAGGGAGAAAGTTACAAGTTACAAGTCACAAGCAGTGGTAGGTCGGATAAAGGATAAAAGAAAAAGGATAAAGGTGGGCAGGATGGAGAAGGCGTCAGGATTGGCGCCTTTTTGTGGGGATGCAGGATGCAAGAGGAAAGTTGCAAGTTACAAGTCTCAAGTAGGCGACTGGCGTCGCCATGTCGGATGCGGCCTTGCAGGCCTTATCCGACCTACAATGCATTACCCATTACCCATTACCCATTACCCATTAAGCCTTTAGCCTTAAGCAATGTTCCGGTCTTCAA
>JAHEHN010000121.1 GCA_024644515.1 Gammaproteobacteria bacterium | reverse complement strand
GAAACTGATGAAAATCCGAAATTACCGTTGCAGTTTTCCAGATTTCATCATCCAGAACGCCATCTATTTCCGGAACCAGTTCAGTCCTGACTATCTCCAGTCGTTTGCGCCCGGCGTCATTGGTAAGACCCGCCTGCTGTGCCATCAGGATCTGACTATTAAGCAGCAGAATCAAGCCAAACAAGGAGAATAGAAATGGGAAAAAAGACAGAAGTCTCAGAACGTGGGCATTCTGCTTGAATGTATTGCTCATAAGCTTGAATTCAGGGCGCCTAAAAAGGGTAAAGGAAGGAGTATAACTAGCTGATTTTAATAGTAAACAACATATATGCGAATTCACAAATAATCCATATTCAAGACTCGAAAAATATGTCCAAAGCACGCTATGACCAGAACACTTGCTGATAAAGATTCATACCAGGGCAATTGAAACGGGATTTTACAATTACGCAAACCTGGTCTTTACTGCAATGGCACACAGGGAGGTGTGATGAAAAGAAAAAAACAGAGAATTACTGTGGTTGAGTTATTACTGGTGCTATCAGTTGTTGGCGTCTTATTAATCAGCATTGCTCCAATTGCCAGGTCGCCGATGCTGCTGTTGGCGAAACAGGGGCGTTGAAATTAACATAGGCTACCGAATTGCCAGAGACAGATACCGAGCGGGCTTGCTGGATATGGTTATATACCTGCTCTGCAGCCCCAATCAGCCGTTGTGAATCCCCGGCGTCCGAAAAGCTCGGCACAGCCACAGTAATGACAATGGCCAGTATAGCCGTCGCTATCATCAGCTCAAGTAAGGTAACGCCCTTCTGGATGGATAAATTGACCAATATTTAATTCATAAAAACCTATTTATTACAGTAACTTGTTAGGGACTATTAGTATGTATTATTACATCTAGTTTAGACCCTTCAACCTGAAAAATTCCTGTTTTAATCCAGTACAACCAACACTCAGGATCACTGGCCGGCCCTTAATCCTGAACTGAGCCATACTAGCCAGGTTTTTTCATTAAATAACAAGGAGTTACTGTCACCCACGAGGGTATTCCAGTTGCGCATTAATTGGCGTGATCAGCCCTTCATAATGGACATTGCAGCTGGAGAATTTACAAAAAATGTGAAGAAGCTCACAACTCTGGAGGGACTGAAAATGAGAAATAGTTGTAACAACGAGCCAAAGTAGTAGCTGACAGAGTTTTATACTCTTATCGATCAATCAGGAACGTAAGCCTGTTGCAGGCTACGATGGGCATGATCAAGGAATTCCGTTGGATCACCAAAATCATCAATATACGGATCAAGCAATCCCACATTCACGATATCTTTTGGCCCCATGCCTAAATTCAATTGCTCTGCCAGATCCAGATGCAGGTTCGTATACATGGCGCGCATACGCAGAATTTCCGTACCACTGATGATCGGTCCATGAGCAGGTACCACCACGGTGTCTGAACTGACTACTGAGCTAAGCGTTTCATAAGCCTTCAACAGACCACCCATCCATGAGCCATGTCTGATATCCAGAATCGGCCATTGACCTGAAGTTACTGGACCACCGGCTACCAAAGTATCAAGCATGGGAAAATACAGAAAAATATCAGAATCAGAGTGAGCCGCAGGTAAATAACCATAAATGATTTCCTGGCCGGCAAATTTCATAGTACCCGTATTGCTGATTGTTTTGGTAGGAAGACCGGCATCTGCCAACGGTCCATAACGTCCATCATACAATGAAGACATGACTGAATTCCTGAGAAACATGGCGGTTTTCTCATGGGCTATTATTTCTGTCCCTTGTGCCCCCAGGTGTTCGTTTGAACCTGTCTGTTCCGGGTGCCAGTGAGTATTGATAAGTGTATGAATCCGGTCCTGGCCAATGGTGTTATAAACAGCATCAAGCAAGGCATCGGAGTGTTGCGCAAGTCCCCCATCTATCATGAGGGCGCCGTTTTCATTCATGCCAGGAATGGTAAATACATTACAACCCGCCCCTTGCAATACCCAGGCATAGCCTAGCTCAACCTGTTTAATTTCGGTTTCTACAGGCTGGGCAATAACGCCTGTAGACAACGGGGACAGCACACCGCCAACGCCAGCAGCGCCAAGGACATGAGCGCCCTGATTGAGGAATTTCCTGCGTGAATAATCTGATTTCATTTTTATTTTACTACTGATGATCAAAAGAGCCGGGTACCAGGGCATGACGCTCTGTTTCCGGATCCAGAGGAAAGATATTCCAGGGATAAAAGAACGGTGGCCCAACATTGGGCCAGAATGGAGTTACATCCAGCTCTTCCTTGGCGCCAAGGCTACGTAACAAATCAGCCATTTTTTTATTGGGTGGCTGGCGAGTGGCAGTGAAAGTAATTTGTCCACGGGACTCCGCATAATCCAGCGCAGTGAGCCCATCGATATCTTTACCATCTATATCCGCTCCGGCTTCAACCAGTGCTTTGGCCACAAGATCATTTCTGGCCCGAACAGCAAAGTGCAACGGGGTTCCACCGCGGGCTCTTTGCAGATGATGAGGAACAGCTCTCAAGCTCAGCTCGGCTCCGGCTTCTACCAAAAGCGCCAGACCCTCAACCAGAGTCTCCTGATTACCCCGGGCACCGGCCAATGCAGAAACCGGTGTTTGCAGATCCGCCTGGGGCAAATCTGCCCTGGCTCCGTATTCCAGCAACAGTTTTATCAACTCTACATCACCCCCGCTGGCAGCACGGATCAAGGGCGTAGTCCCTCTGGAGAGCGGTCCACCGCGGGCTTTCGCAGGTCGATAAAATATCTGCATATTAGGGTTGGCGCCGGCATCCAGTAGCATTCTGGCAATAGTCAGACCATCGGTCTCATTCAGGATACCGTCCACCTTAAGACCAGCGTCATTTCGATTACCGGTGACAGCAAATAAAGGTGCCTGGCCAAACTTGTCCCACTGCTGCACATCAGCGCCAGCCTCGATCAATTCCCGGGCGATATCCCAGTTGGCATTCAGAATCGCCATGAGTAAAGGCGAGACACCATCAGGATCGGTAAGATCCAGGTCTACATTATTTTCAATCAGGAGTTCGACACAGCTCTTGCAGTTTTCACGCACGGCAAACATCAGCGGTGTAAGCCCACCACTATCGAGACGTTTGGCACGCCCTTCTGCGGTGACATGGCTGTTATAATCACGTACAGCCGAGATAGCGTTTATATCTGCACCTTCGCGAATCAGCAGATCCATCATCGCCGGATGGCGGCGGGCGGAAGCCCACATCAGTGCTGTTTGCTGACCCCAGCTTTCGCGAGCATTAATAGTCGCGCCATTCTTTACCAGTAATTTTGCTGCGGCTACATCACCAGTTCGTGCCAAAAGCATCAGTGCAGTCTGGCCTTCCGGATTAGGAGAGTCCACGTCGGCGCCTGCATCAAGCAGCAAATCCAGGATTTCGCGATGGGCCACTTCAGCAGCCAGCTGCATGGCATTGGCACCGAAATTGTTTACCGCATTAACATCCGCACCGGCACGAATCAGTTCACGGACTTTTTCCACATCCTGGTCATACACAGCCCATTGCAGGGGGGTACTGCCATCAGGTCCGCGCTCATTGACGTCCAGATTGCGAACTATTTCACCCAACGGATCTGGCACTTCCAGAGGCACAAAATTTTGCGCACTTGATAAGCTGGTCCCTGCCATGGCAAATACCATAACAGCCACGCTACCGGCAAATCGAAATAAGCTCATATTAAACTTCCGCGAAAGGACCGGTGCTATCAGCAAATTCGTCCAGTTGCACACCAACACGATCAAGCATGGTATGAATTAAATTGGCATGAGGAGTATCCTGCGGATAATGCAAATGCTGACCACCTTTGATACCACCGCCACGACCCACCAGAACAGAAGGCAAATGATCGGCACCGTGGACATCACTGTTACCCATATTGCTGCCAAACAGAATAATTGAGTTGTCGAGGATATTGCCTTCAACATCTTCCATTTCTTTAAGACGCTGGGCAAACTTGAATGCACGTTCGGTCTGGTGGCGTTGAATACGCACTAACTGCTCCCACTTGACGGGATCTTCCTGATGGTGAGAGAGCGGATGGAAGGATTCGGCTATACCGAGATTATCAAATACGCGCATACTGGCTTCCTTGATCATGCGCATAGAGGCTATTCTGGTCTGATCGTTCTGGAAAGCCAGCGCAATCATTTCAAACTGGATATCGAGAAGTTCAGTAAAATCATCTGGCGGCCCTAATGGCGCATCCGGCAAACCGGTAAGCTCACGCGCACCCTCTTCCAGTTTCTGGATTCGGGCTTCCACTTCACGCACAGAATCCAGGTAATCAGATACTCGAATCTGATCAGCAGCACTGAGTTTACGGTTTAGACTGGCTGTAGACTCCCGCACATAATCCAGCAGACTGCGTGACTGATCGAGAATCTGGATGCGTTCGTCGTAGGTATCTCCCTGACCAAACATGGTGTAGAAAACCTTGCGAGGATTACTTTCCAGCGGCAGAGTCTGCTGCGGAGTTCGGTAATTAATCGCACCTCCCGGTTCGCCACACAGTTCCAGTGAAGGCAAAGGGGTGGTCTCCCCGATAATTCGCGCTGCAATCTGGTCTGCGGTCATGCCCTTGATGCCGCCAGGGCTTCTGTCGCGATCTCCTGGTGCCACACAGGACAACCAGGTTTCTTCAGTGATGGAATGGGGCGCAGGGCCTCCTTCCGCACTCTTGTTTCTAAGCCCGGATACCACTGTCACATAGTCATGCATTGACTCCAGTGGCTGAAGAATTTTGGAGTACTCGAAATCGGTGCCAGTTTGTTTCGGCGCCCATTCATGTTCAACCGCACCATGGGGAAAATAAATAAACCCCATCCGTGGAAAACCCGTGGCTGGCTGGGCCAGGGCAGGCGTCATGGCATCCAGCATTGGCAGAGCAATAGAAGCCCCGGTCCCTCTCAAGAATGTTCTACGTGAAAGATGTTTTTTGCTGATAAACATGTTCTTTTCCTGTTTTTCTGGAGTTTAGAAATTAATTAAAGTGATACCTGTTGCAGATTCTCTGTTTCATTAGCACTGAGAGAGCTCTCACGCATGCGAAAAGCGTCACTGCTTACGATATTAAACACGATGGACTGAAAACTATACTCATCCTTTTCTGATGCACGCACAATTTTTCTCACTGTAGGCATATCCCGATAATCGACCAGTCTGCCCACGGCATATGTCATAAGATGCTCGGTGAGCGACTGCACAAATTCTTCCGAGCGTGCCACAAGTGCTGTTCTCAAATCTTCAGGCTTGGTAATCTTCGTGCCATCCGGGAGCACCCCGGATGCATCAATTAACGATAGCGTATCCAGGTCATATTCCTGGAACTGTCCCACGGTATTAAAGTTTTCCAGCGCAAAACCTAGTGGGTCGAGCACGCCATGGCAGGAGTAACAACTTGGATTGGCCCTGTGCTGTTCCAGTCTTGCCCTCAGCGTCTGGGGTAACTGTCCTGGTTTCTGCGACAAATCTGTTTCCACATTGGGTGGCGGTGGTGGTGGTGGAGAAGCCAGCAGCCGTTCCAGAATCCAGGCGCCTCTTAACACAGGAGATGTCCTGTTTGGGTTTGCGGTAAGCATCAGTATGGCACCTTTACCCAGCAGGCCTTTACGATATTCATCTGCAAGAGTTACTTTGCGGAAGGCACTGCCTTTCACATCTTCTATACCGTAATGAGCTGCCAATCGTTCATTCAGGAAGGTGTAATCGGCGTCAAGCAACCTCACTACAGACTGATCACTGCGCAGTACACTGTCAATGAACAGACTTAGCTCCTGCTTGAACATGGGTCTGGGATCCAGAAAGCGGCTAGCATAGTTGAATAATCGGCCATTAGGCGAGATTTCATCAAGCTTGGCAAGATTCAGCCACTGAAAGGCAAAATCATCGACCAGAGTTTTAGCTCTGTCATCGGCAAGCATCCTTGAAATCTGGTCATTCAGTACATCAGGATCACTCAGTTGGTTTGCACTTGCCAGAGTGAGTAATTCTTCATCGGGTAAACTACTCCACAGGAAAAACGACAGGCGTGTAGCCAGTTCCAGGTCAGAAAGCAGAATGCTGTCACCCGCTTCTGCTCCCACTTCCGCACGATAAATGAAATGGGGGCTTACCAGGATGGCACTTACTGCCTCCTTTATACTGGCTTCGAAATCCTGGGATTCACGACTACCTTCATAAAAAGCCACCAGGCTATCTACATCTTCCTGCTCCAGAGGACGACGAAAGGCGCGCTCTGCCAGATTGGTAATAATTTCAGTGGCACAGGCCTTTTGCTCTGCTGTTTCTCTGGGGTGGCAGACAAAAATTCTTTTTCGAGGCTCCGACTCGCTCATACCCGTCACTTTCAACGGCCCACGAACCTGCAAGGCATGCAGTTTGTGAATCCTGCTCTGACCACCTTCCAGGGCTAATGTTGGGGTCCTCTCATCACTTTCGGCGAAACTGCGATGAAGAAAAGTCACGGAGATGATGTGTTGTCCTGCTGTGGCATTAAAGCGGATACCTTTAAGTCTCAGGTTGATTCTGGAAACCGCATCCGCCTGTTCCTGGTCGATGGCTTCATGGTCATCATCACCACCCAGTTCGGTGCGGAAAAATTCTTTGCCGTCCAGCAAGGCAATAACGGTATTTTTGAACTCCATGTTGGGCACTTCCCTGCCAAGCGCTAGATCACCAATATTCAGTTCATACTCACCATCAGCCATAAAGTTATAGCGAATACTCATTCCGCCACGGGTACCAAAAGGCATGCCAGCCATATGATTCTGCTGAACACCGGTTCCCGGTGTACCTCTTGCCGGCAGGGAGATAATCATATCTGCCTCACGGCCATAGGTTTCCATGATAGGAATTGGTCGACGATCACCGATGGCATTATGGGCAATAGTTCTTGCCGCATTCAGGTATTGATCAATAAATGCGGGGGATACCTGCAATGCTTCGGCATTATTATCAAAGCCGCCTTCTATATCGTCTGCCGGTAACAGGGCGCCTGCATCGACCTCCATCGCCAGCAAATCACGAATGGCATTTTCATATTCCCGACGATTCAGGCGCCGTAATGGGACATTACCCGCTAAAGTCTGTGGTGCTGCAGTGTCCAGCGTGTCTTCCAGCCAGGATACCAGCTTATGAAGTTCTGTTTCCTTGGGACGATCTGCGCCTGGAGGCGGCATATGACCACCTTTCACTCGTCGGATGGCTTCTTCGAATACTTCAGCCTCATGAGCGACCTCACCTGAAGACATCAGGTTAAAGGCGACACTTCCCGCCCAGTCTTCGTCGTTATGGCATTTGTAGCAATATTCCTCAATGACCTGCCACTGGTCGGAGGCGCTGGCAGACCAGGCTGTCACGGGAATAAAAAGCCCGGAAGCAAATAAAACGGGTAAAAATACTTTGCGTAGATTCGTAAACATACTCAAGTTGCCACTGTTATGGATATTGGACTGATTTTATTAGCGAAATTCTAAAGAAATGTGAAAATTTCTGATTAGTAATTTTGAGGGAGAAGCGGAGCATTGTCCACCTTAACCGCTTTCCCCTAATGGTTATTCCAGAGGGGATTTTATGCGATCACTTTCTTGATTCCGTTGCCATGGATCAAATACAGCAGGTGTTTATGACAGATAAAAAAACACCGGCTTCCTTTACGGGGGCCGGTGCTTTCCTGTGTTACTTGTTGATTTACACTTTCCTGTACTTTTTACTCTTCGTCAGTATGCAGGTCTTCCGGCACATCCACATCCTGGGGCGGCGCAAGTGGCGTGGCATTTACAGCTTCTATGGCCTGCGCAACAATAAACCAGCGAATGGCTTCACTCTCTTCATTGCTGAACTGATCTGCAAAAGACACCATTCCCTTGTCAGCTCTGATACCTTCCAGAACTACCTGATCAAAGGCATCCTGACTGTGCAGCATGGGTGACACCATCAGATTGGGAAAATTAGCCCCACGTTGCTGACCACCAATACCATGACAAACGGAACAGTATTGACCGTAAAGCTGCCCACCGGTAGCAACCACATCCTGCGACGCTGTCAGGGCCGGTGGATTAAGCTCCCTTGGGGTATAGGTCAAAGGCTGCGGCAATTGGGCATCGCCACCCAGACCGAAAACCAGCAGTCTGGAGTAATTAGGCGCAAAATAATTACCCGCCTGATTTATACCGACACTGGCCGCGATATATTGCTTGCCGTCCATCTCGAAGGTAATAGGTGCTGCCACCATCCCGGTCTGGGTATCAAAGGACCAGAGTTTTTCTCCTGTAACCGTATCGTAGGCACGAAATTCATTGGTGTTATTACCACCACCGGAGAAAACAAGGCCACCTCCGGTACTCAGTACTCCACCGGTTGGTCCCTGATTTTCCTCACCGCGCCAGACTTCTTCTCCGGTAACCGGATCCCAGGCGGAAACATAGCCAACAAACTCTCTGGGGGCATCGGGGTTATCACGGTAATAGGTGAAATTGGCCCCCATATTAATGGCCAGGTTGTTTCCGGTTGGATTTGGAGTGAAATTGGCGTCACTTTGCATGGCAAAGTAAGCGCGCTGGGTAGCAATATAGATATAGCCAGTTTCAGGATTCCAGGCATTGGCGTGCCAGCCATGGCCTCCCTGCACTCCCGGCGCAAGATTATAGATGTTTTCAAAGTCATAGCGCGCTTCAGGGACTTCAATCGGACGCCCTGTCACCATATCAATACCAGTGGCCCAGTTAACTTCGGTAAACGGATAACCACGCAGCAATTCCCCGGTGCCGGCGTCGACCATGTAAAAGAAACCGTTCTTGTTGGGCTGCGCCACAACATGACGCTCTACTCCATCTACTTCAAGATCGAGCAGCATCATTGGACTCATGGCATCATAATCCCAGGTATCGCCAGGGGTGGTCTGGTAATGCCAGGCATACTCACCGGTATCAGCATCCACTGCCAGAATGGAGGCAACAAACAGATTGTCACCGCCTTCAGGATCACGTGCGCGCTGATCCCAGGGCGTACCGTTACCAGTACCGAAAATCACCAGGTCATTGAGTTCATCATAGACGATGGCGTCCCAGACTGTGCCGCCACCACCAAGCTCCCACCATTGTCCGCTCCAGGTAGCTGCGGCCATTTCCATTTGTGGTGTTTCAAAACCCAGTTCCGGATTGCCAGGCACGGTATACACACGCCAAAGGTCTTCGCCGGTTTGGGCATCATAGGCACCAAGATAACCGCGCGCAGTTTTTTCACTACCGGAATTACCGATCAGGACCTGTCCCTTGATAATGCGCGGAGCACTGGTAATAGTATATTGGGCATCCGGATCAACGGTAAGCTTGCGCCATTCTTCTTCACCGCTGTTCGCATTGATGGCGACGATATAGCCGTCAAGAGTACCGAGGTAAATTTTTCCTTCGTAGGCTGCGATGCCTCGATTCACAATACCGCAACAAACTTTAGTAACAATTTCCCGGTTAGTCTGAGGATCATAATGCCATAGCAATTCACCTGTTCTGGCATCAAATGCATTCACCATGCTCCATGCAGTAGAGACATAGATAACACCATCAATATAAAGCGGCGTGCCCTGCTGGCTCAGATTTACATCGTAGTCTGCAAACCATGACAGATTGAGTTCACTAACATTGTCACGATTAATTTCATCAAGAGGACTGTAATGCTTTTCATCATAGGTCCCCCCGACCATCATCCATTGACCCGGCTCATTTTCAGCATCAAGTAACCGTTGCTGGGAAACATTAGCGGCAGAACCTGATACAGCAGATACTTCACTTGAAGAGGCGCCAGCATCGTTTTGCATGGATGACTGGGATGTTTCATTATCGGCTGGAGAACAGCCAGCTAATCCTGTGAGTAACAAAAAAAACGGGATTAAACGAGTACGGATCATATTTCCCCCCTGGAAAATGCATGTCTATCTAAAAAAACTGGAAGAGAAGCATATATTGCCTTTTTGAAGCCGTCCAGTCGCCGAAAAAACCAGCCCAGTGAACACAAGACAATAGATAAAAAAAGAGCGGGAAATTCCGCTCTAATTTAAAAGCTTTAACTCAATTGTTGACCTTCATTTCTGAAGAGCTATTTTGACTCTGCGATATTTTTCATATTCACAAGCATGCCCTCGAACATACCGCGTCGCCGCGCCATATCCGCATCCTTGGCTTCCTGGTTTTCAAGATTGGAGACATCATAAACCAGGGTATAGATCATTTTTGATGTATTACTGCTTACTGGTCTGGCTTCCATAAATCCGTGATAAAGGTTGTAAAACTGTCCTTCCTGCACAGGCTGGGTATAGCCATAGGAAAGCTCGGTTTGTGCTACCAGTATCTCCACTATTCGACCACCAAGCAGATCACGTACCGTTCCCATTTCCCCATTACCGGAAGTGATTGCACAATCCAGCCCACCCCACTCTGCAATATCGCAATAGCCGCCAACCGCATCCCAAACTTCTTCAGCTGACTTGTTAATGTCTATTTCCATTTCGATACTGACGTATTCAGGCTCTGCAGCAAAAAGTGTCAATGATGCAGTCAGTGCTAAAACAGTTGTTGTTAATCGTAATAATGATTTCATCTGGTATTCCCGTTCACAGTAAAAAAAAGATGAGCAAGCATAAACACACTGTTGATTATCGTCCAGTGATTCATAAACTGTTTTATGCTAATAATAGCTGTATCTGACATATGAGCAGTGACACACTCACAACCCAAGAATAACTATAGAGTTATTTCAATATGACGCTCTTTTAATCAGTGCTCCCTGACCCCTTGACCAACAACTATTTCTCGATAGGACCAAAATAGTATTGGCACATAGTGCCAAGGGTTTTTATACTCGACCGGGCTATAACAATAAATATACTTTCATTCATTTTCCCAGGGGTATAAAAAATGTCCAAATACGCAGGTGGTTGCGAACACGTACACACACAATCAGATAATGACCCAATCGACAATCACACTTGTCACTGTTCCGTTTGTAAGCGAGTAACAGGACAGGATACCGTTTAATGACCAGAATCCGGATGGTCCCCTTGAGCTATGTGTCTGCAGTGATTGCGGCACTCCTATCATGCTAGACGACAAGCAAGGTCGGATTCGAGTTGTGGTACCCAATCTTATGGGGTATCCCGCAGATTTTCCCCAGACCAGCTACCATGCATTTTATGACCCCGCATCCGGCGAACCTGAACCCAGTGATGGCCGCCCCGCATTTGAAGGACTGCGACCAGACTTTGTTTGGCCCGAAGGTAGCTAAAACAAACTATATTCAGAGCCGCTCTGCATTACAGTATGCTGTGCAGGGCCGCTCCGAATTTTTTAAAATATGCAGTCCAGTTCAAGCTTTTAGAAAAACCTCAATCTATGTCTATAATAGTTAATCGCTATTGATCAGAATTTGATAAATCTCCGGAGAAACCATGCAAAAAAAAGTTCCCCAGTTTCGAGTCAGCACCTGTCTCGGGTTAATAGTTGGCATTCTGTTTTTTTCCATACCTGTTTCAGCCGCTGACAAACCGGATTTTTCCGGATCCTGGACTACTTACAGGGGAAGTGGAGGAGCCGGAGCTTTTGCCGCACCTGCGGGCGAAATAAAGCTCACAGCTGAGGCCATGAAAGCGCGTCAGGATTTTATTTCTGTCACTGAAGGCACGAATCATGGCGCAGGTAACTCTTGCGTAGGTTATGGCATGCCTGCCTCCGTGCTCGGCTCCGGTGGTTATCCCATGGAACTTATACAAAGACCTGAACAACTGTTTTCAATATACGAGGCACATAACGAAATACGGCGCATCTATATTGGTGATGAAGCCGAAGATCCCTCGACTTTTTTCCCAGAACGCAACGGCTACTCAAAAGCACACTGGGAAGGTGACAGGCTGATAGTGGAAACCAGTCGTTTGAAAAACCAGGTTGATTCCCGTTATCCACACAGTAATCAGGCCACCATTCGGGAAGAGTATTACTTCGACACGCCGCTTGAAGACGGCACCCGGGTACTGGCCGCTGAACTAACCATGATCGATCCACTATGGCTGGAAGAGCCTTTTGTGACCACAAAACGCTGGCAGGAACTTTCCGACTACCATGTAATGACTTACGAGTGTAGCGAGCCACTGTGGCTTGATGAAATGGAAATGTTATATAAAGAGGCTGGTTTGGAAATGGTTCAGGAATAAATACTAATATTGCTTATATTATCGACGAGGAAATACAGTGAAATCTTTTTTTAAGTATTCAGTGACTCTAGTTTCAACATTGTTGTTCAGCGCTTCTCTTTATGCGCATCATTCAGCTGCACAATTCGACTTCAGAAATACTGTACTGGTGGAAGGCAAGGTAATGGAAGCCCGTTTTGCCAACCCGCATATGCGCCTGGTATTGGAAGTCACGGACGATGCTCGCGGCACACGTGATATTGAGTTTGAAGGCCATAGCCGCAACAACATGCGTCGACAGGGTCTTATGCCAGACATGTTCACTGAAGGCGATACTGTCACCATTCGCATAGCGCCCATGCGCAATGGCAATGATGGCGGCTACGTAACAGCACTGCGGACTCCTGATGGAGATGAAATTGGGCGGGTGACTGGCGCTGATTGATATTAATGATGACAAAGCAAGCGGGGTTATTACCCCGCTTTTTTTTCAGTGAAAAATGGGCTTTCCTGTTGAGCTGAAAAAACGTTATAAGAGGTTATTCCAGTTACATAGTAAAGTATTGATCCGCATTCTGAGGGGGACAGAAGAATGATAGGAAAGAAAATGCTTGTAGTGGCATCGGTTCTATTAATGACCAGTGCTGCATCCGCTCAAAAAACTGCAGATATCGGTTTTACCAGTGTAGGCCGCGGCGCACCGCTAGCCGTGGATATTAATGAATACCCATTTACCGGGGCGACAATGCGGGTAATGGGCGCAGTTGGTCCTTTTGAACAAAGACCACGGCGTTTTACCGGTAGCGCCGAACCGGGGGAGACACCTGAAGGGATAACACCGCTGGCACGTGATTTATTTACCTCCGATGATTTTTATGCTGACCGCGATCTATGGATGGATCCGCGTTATTTTCGCTGCAACACCTCCGCTGCTCTGGAAGATATCTGGGGTGGTAATCGCAGAGCCCTGGTAGGTGAAAACCCTCCCGCCACTACGGCCTGGGGATATTGTGATCGGGATTATCCAAGAGAAGCTATCGTCAGCCCATACCAATTTGGCTCTGCCCAGGAGCACTATGAGGCACTGATGGAAGAAACCCGTGAGCGTGGTGGCCCCACTGAACATACATATGCCACAGTCCCCGGTGAATGGTCGGGTATTTATGCCCATCCAGGTCGCTCTCCCGATAACTACTACTGGTATCGAATGCGTCATAACCAGATTCCTACGATTCTTTCCCTGCTCACAGATGACTACCAGACTCGTTTCGTGCAGGAAGCCTACCACCATGCCAATACCAATGCGGCACAATGGCCTTCACAGTATTGCTGGCCTGAAGGTTTTATGCGGCGCTGGCATGAAGCAGCGATCTGGGAAAATTATATTATGGTTACCCCGAACATGGTCCAGATACTGGCCGGCGTGGCGCGCAATTTTATTACCAATATTCATATTGGCCGGGAATTCAACATGGATGGTCTTGTGCCCAGGCTGGGTGAAGATGTGCCACGCTGGTATGGAGAAACCATTGGCTTCTGGGACAACGATGTACTTATTACCTGGACCTCAAATATTCAGGGATGGAAAGTGCATGCCGCGCCTGATTTTTCGAACTTGTTGCAGACCATAGAAATCTACACCCCTAACAGGGATGAGGATGGAAACTTTATCGGCCTGAATCATGAGGCCATTTTTTATGACCCGGAAGCGCTGGTGGAACCCATTCGTATCATTCGAAATTACACCAAGCAGAATGAATTTGATGATGCCGATGCCACCCCCTATGTTTTTGTGGAATGCATTCAGTCCATTTTCCCCGTTGATGGTGTTGCCACGCCGGTTAACCCGGGAGAAGTCATCGAGTATGAAATCCCTGATATGTATGGTCGCCCCTGGAATCACCTGTGGGAAAAATATTTTGAGCAGAACATGAGTCGGCCAGAAGAAGAAGACATTTTCAGTTTTGAATAGTGATAGCAACTTTAAGTTGAATACCTGTGCCTGGTGCGACTCACCGAAACAGTATGGATTGGTTTGTCCGAATTGTGACGCTGATTATGCAAAAGCAGAGGCTATAAAAAACAAAGGAAAAGCTGAACCCATAATCCCTCCAAAAAGCGAAGAGACTGAGGGTTCATCTTTTCAAATAAATACCCCCCGATTCC
>JAHEHN010000118.1 GCA_024644515.1 Gammaproteobacteria bacterium | reverse complement strand
TATTTCTGCAATAAATATCAAACCTCCCTTTCTTACCTTAGTAACCAAACGTAAATTAAGGGATAAAAATGAAAATTATAAAAACATTTATTGCACTTCCATTACATATTGCATTAGTTTTTCCACTGCTTTTTTTCTTTTCCCCAATACTGCACTTTCCCAGCCTGCTCCATTTGGTACTCAAGGTGATATTGCTTTCGGTGATGCGCTTTGGGACGCGTTAGTGTCGGCCAGGCTTGCGGGGGACGACAGTATTATGGCCAGGCCTTATGAGGGCACACAGCCCCATGGCAACAAACTGGTGACACTGGAAAGCGATGTTACGGTGGATGGTATTACTGCCGAAGTCATCATCAAGCATAACTACGGTGGTGAAGGTGCAAGCATTGAGGCAGTATCCAATGATCCAAAAAAATTCCTCATGGCCACCACTGTCATGTTTCGTCGCCCGGGCTTTGATACTCAAAACCATGACTGGCTCTGGGCCAAGTACCTGCCAGATGGTTCTTATGACAAAGCCCCAAATGGCAACGCACTGGTAGGAAAGGGGCCGGGCTGTATTGCCTGTCACACAACAGCCCCTGGTGGGGATATGGTTTTTCTAAATGACCGCTATTAGAACGCAACAGAGATTACTATGAAAAGAACCGGGAGCAATCCCGGTTTTTCATACCTCATCGCTAGATCAGGACAAGCTGCCTCTGGATACCTGATGCTGGACTAATAACCATCAGGCGATTAAGCTTCCTGAAAATTGAGGAAAACTATTATGAAATCATTACTCCTGACCTGCATATCCATGGCCTGTTTTTTTGCGGCTTCTCCGGCTGCGCCCCATCATGCATTTGCTTCCGAGTTCGACATTAATAAACCTGTTTCTCTGACCGGCCCAGTGACAAAAATGGAGTGGACCAATCCTCATGCCTGGCTATTTATAGAAGTTGAAGATGAAAACAACAATGTTCAGGAATGGGCAGTAGAGCTAGTCGGTATTAACGATTTGCTTCGCCTGGGTTGGGGACGCGACAGGGTAGAAGTGGGTGATGTATTAAGTGTTCAGGGTTATGGGGCAAGAAACGGCACCAACACCGCCAATGCGGCCTCTGTCAGAATTACAGAGAGTGATGAACTGCTGTGGGAAAGTGTAGCCCGCAGCGGTAGAGAAGGCAGGGATCGCAGTCGAACACCGTTGTAGTAATTACAATTATCATATACTTCGCAAACACAGCCTGTTTTCACCGCAAACATTATAGGGAAAAAACATGAGACGACTCTTTTCAGCGCTGCTACTCCTGGCCTTATCCGCCCCGCTGTCTGCCCAATGGCTTGGGCTTCCTACACCAGGCATCCCCCGCACCGTCGAGGGTGCACCTGATCTGTTTGCCTCACTGCCCCGCACTGCTGACGGGCATCCTGAACTGACCGGCCTGTGGCGCGTAGCTGCGGTAAGCGGTGATCTGGAAGATGACTCAAAAGCGCAGCCCTGGGCACGGGAAACTATGGCCAGTCACGAACGCAACTACTACCGTGATGGCCCACAAATGCAGTGCATGCCGGGTGGTCCAGCCTTTATAACCGGAGGCCCTTCCGGTGGCGGCAGTCTCAGGCAAATTGTCCAGAGCCCATCAGTGATAGCCATGATCTACGGCGATCTGACCTCACGCCAGATTTTTACCGACGGCCGGCAACTTGAAGAAGATCCACTGCCTATCTGGATGGGTTATTCGATAGGTCATTGGGAAGGCGATACGCTCGTGGTGGAAAGTAATGGCTATAACAACAAAACCTGGATGCATGCCTGGGGTCTTGAACATACTGAACAGCTACGTGTCACCGAACGCTATCGGCGTTTGGATTTCGGTCACATGGAAGTGGAGATCATCTTTGATGATCCCGGCGCATTTGAAGAACCACTGCATACCGTGGCGCAGATGGTATACGCGGCCGACGATGTCATTCTGGAAATTGTCTGCAACGAGGCCACAGAAGGTGGCGTTAAGCATTGGGTAGGTGACAAGCTCTCCGACGCCAGAGCATCCGCAGTTGAACTGGACACGGATATTCTCGCTCGTTATGTCGGCACCTATGAAGGCATCTGGCTCGAGTACCTGACCACAGTGGTGGTGACACTGGAAGATGGTGCCTTGTATCTCAGCAGAAATGGCGAAGCCAAAGAAGAGCTTATTCCACAATCAGAAAACTCTTTTATCTGTGCCAGCTGCACCTGGAGTCAACCCTATGTTTTCAATAACGAGGGTGACGGTCTCGCCGCTTCTGTTCAGGAAGTGCAGGTTTCCGGGCGCTGGGTTTTTGATCGTGTTGAATAAAATTATAAAAAAATAATCAGAACGAGGTAATTTTCTGACTAGAAAAAATATGGTCTATTGCATAATTTCTTCAGGTAATCATGTAGTAGAGAATTTCGACACCCATGGATAAACGCACCCCTTTGCAAACAAACAGTCGCCGGTTCATCCAGGCATATTTTTCTGAAGCAGTTTCAATCCGTGGCACGGTACGAAAATAATACTCGGAAGGGTCAACAATCTCGCCGGCATTGATCCTTGCGATAACGGCCGGTGATGCCTCCCGTATACCTGGTGCATCGATATAGATCAGTGCGCCATCGTCCGCCTGCAGGGTATAGCGTGCATGGATATCACTCATTCCGTCTGACCTGACAAGCTGCCAGTCAGCTCCGCCGCGAAGCACCACACCATTGAGTTTTGGTCCTGTTACAGTGCCCCCGGTAATGCCAATAATACGGCGCTCACCTATACCGGTATTGCCAAAAATCTGTGGAGATTCAAGGCTGGCCATTACTTCAAATACAAATTCCAGCGTGGGATCATCACTGGCTGTTGCCATCCCCGCATCAGGGGATTCAGGTTGTCTGCTTGTCATCATTGGTATCCTCTTGAGCTATGGCATTAAATAGCACGGTTTTTTGTTTTCTCTTTTCTCTTCTCTCTCTTCTCTCTTTTCTATCTTTTCCCTTGTATTACTGTCCCTGCTCCAGCATTAGCGGAATTATCAAATCTTCTTCATCTGCCAAATGTTGAAGCAGGCGTTTAAAAAACACATCAGCGCTGGATATACAACCATCGGCGGCGCGCTGATGAACACTGCTTTTTTTGGAAGAGCGAATAGAGCCCGCCAAGGCATTAAATTTTTCAGCGATCTCACTCATACCTTCGTGCAACAGATAATGGTCGTCTTCCAGCACATCAAATCCCGAAGCCAGACGTTTTTCAGTAGCCCTGAATCTGGGAAAATAATGATCATCCTCGATTGAATGGTGTCCCTGTAAATGGGACAGAAACCTCTGCAGAGGTGAGCCCAGACGTTTGACAAGTTCCTGCTCCTGGAATTTTTGCTCCCGATAATTCTTCGAAACAACAATCAACTGCCGGCTTTGATGGCGAAACTCATTGTGCTTATCAAGCCAGAACTGGGACATTGAAGCAGTTTGGCTCTTCCAGCTATTGCGGGGGAATTTTTTCAACAATACCTGAAGTTCATCCGGCCATTGTTTGCGTTGATCAATATCCAGATTCAAGTGAGATTTCCAAATACCTTGTGAGTAGTGGAGGATGGGTGAATCAAATTCAGAAACAAGCACCGATGTCTTTTCGAATCTTCATCCTCTCATTTATAAAAGCTCTTTCGCCTTAACACGTTTTACTACCTCATCTTCATTCATTGACTGAAAAAGATTCGCGACTTTGGGAAACTGATTAATATCAACCTTGTCCCCTTCAAGCCACTGGCAAATAGTAAATAAATACATGTCACAAATCGTATAGTTATCCCCCATCACCCAGGGGCCTTCTATCATGGTACTTTCTATCAGTTCAAAACACTCGCTCATGGTGCTCGGTACTTTTGCCTTCATCGCTTCTATGGAGTGAGTATCGTCCGCTTCGACCCAACGGTAGCCCCTGTAGTTATGAGCATGCGCAACATGCACAGTCGAGGACAAATAACTGTTAAACGCCTGTACCCGGGCAAACTGGAATGGATCATTAACCGGGACCAGCTTGGCTTCGGGATAACTTTGAGCAATGTAGGCAAGGATGGCGATGTTTTCAGTAAGCAGCCCCTGGTCAGTCATCAGCGCCGGTACACGGCCTTTGGGGTTCATTGCCAGATATTTATCATCACGCTGCTCATTTTTGGAAAAATCCAGACGATGGGGTTCATAACTTGCCCCGACATGCTCCAGGGCAAGATGGGAGGCAAATGAACAGGCGTTGGGTGCATAGAAAAAAATCATGATGTAACCCTATATTGGAATATGCGGGAATGATGCATAAGCTCACAGAAATTTATGCTTTTGTAAAATCATTTTTTTATCCTGCCCCATAAAAAGCATAGTAAGAAGTATAAAAAGGGGACAGAATTTTTTAGAAAATAAATCCGTCCCCTTTTTTCTTTTTTTTAGGACAATACCAGCCAGACGGCAATAGCCCCCATCAAAGAATAGGAATCTGACCCTTTTTTTTAAAAGGGGTCTGTGGCAAACACCGCTTTTCCGTTCACCAGGGTCAGAACGGGCCTGATGTGACGAATCTGTTCCGCATCCACATCCAGGTATGGCTTGTCGATTACCACCATGTCAGCAAGCTTGCCCACCTCTATTGAGCCCAGGGAATCCTCTTCACCAAGAAACCAGGCGTTATCAGCGGTGTAAAGCCTCAGCGCTTCCAGGCGACTGATCTGTTCTCCGGGAATGATTGGTTCACCACCCATATGATTGCCGGTCACCATGAAATACAGTGACAACCACGGATTCAGTGGCCCTACTACCCCGGAGTCTGTTCCTGCTCCCATGCGTATACCGCTATCTAGGAGCGTTCTCAGGGGTGGTCCGGGACGCCAGCCGCTGGACCCATTGCGCAGAATGTCATGATCCTGAACACGCACAGAGACACCGATAGCTTTCAGCCTGTCAATCTGCTGCGGGGTAATTTCAAAAATATGCTCCAGGGTCCAGCGCAGCTCAGCGATAGGTAACTCCGACGCCACTCTTTCCATGATCGATAGATAGCGTTCAATTTCATCTTCCCAGATCGTGTGCTGGGAAAGGGGCCAGCCTGCCTTGGCCACGTTCATATAGGCTTCAAACACTTCCTCATCAGTGGCTTCATCGGCAATAACCCGCTCGCCTACCCCCACCACTTTGTAAAAACCGTCGCCCATACCCAGGGTGGAATTGAGCACACGGCCACTGACAGATCGCAGGTCATCCTGGTCCAGAATATCCCGATGGTCATATTGCAGACGCATACGCAAAGGCAGCTCACCATTGCGCCAGAGAATATCCATAATGCGAAAATTCGGACGCTCGTCGATATCCAGTTCTGCCCCCAGAAAATCACAGCAGCCCTGGTCGACAACGGTCGTCAGCCCGGTGGAAACAGCATAGGCCATATAGTCCCGGAAACGGCTCAACATGCGTTCATCTGTGCGGGTACGCAGGATAAACCTGAGTCCACCATCTCCCGCTGCAGAAATACCATCCTCATTGACGGGAATACCCGGCTCGACCAAGGTTCGTTTGCCAAGCTCATTGACGATACCATCGGCAAGATAACCACGTTGAATCCAGACCGGGTTATTTGGCACAGCGGCGGATAATTCTTCGGAACTTGGCAGCCGCTGTTCTTCAAACTGTAAAGCCGTCAACCCACCCACAGCGACAATCCATTCACCGGGATCTGCTTTTTCGGCGGCTTGCGCCAGTGCATCCTGGTACTCGGTAATGCTTGATGCGGATTCCTGCCCCTGGATGAATGGACCTGGCGCCTGGGCGGTGCGAATGAAATGAGTGTGGGAGTCGATAAGGCCCGGAATGACCGTGCGCCCTTCCAGATTAATAACATCGATACAGTCTCCACTGGTATCAAGGTCGTTACCAACCGCAACGATGGTATTGCCCTGGATGCGAACGGCAGAGACCGTTGTATCGTTTTCATCCATGGTAAGAATGGTGCCATTGGTGAGAATCAGGTCCGCAGTGCCCGGACAGGATTGTGCCAATACAACGCCTGACAGGAAAAGAAGATGAACTACGAATGAGACTTTCAAGATTTTAGGAATCATCTGCTGCGACTCTTTATCAGTAAGAATCTGGAAAGCATAATCCATCGTAGACTCCATCGCCATCACTCGCTGATGATGGGTTTCCCCTGATTGTCATCTGACCCGATTAACCCTTTATCTGCTTGCGCGGCCGCTTCTGCCACTCCTGCGTGCTATTGACTCTGGGGAAAGCCTCGTCCGGTACCGCCACTCCCAGAAAACGGCAAAGCGGCTCCCAGCCCTCGGCGGGATTAAAGACCAGCAATTTTTCAGGCGGCACCTCACACATGACAGCCTCGTTATGGGCCTGGTAGACAGCGATGGCATGGGTTTCCTCCTGACTGCGGTTATCAAAAGTCTGCTGGTTCAGCCTGCGCACCATGGCCTGAAAATCCGGGTCGGCATCAGGGCCTTCGAAACGTGCTACATGAGCGTCGGAAAAAATAGTGTTGAGTACGCTCTGGTGCCAACGGTGGGGGTCGCGCACGCTCAGGATTACCTTCGCCTGTGGCCACTGCTGCATAAGTTCTCGCCAGTAGGTACAGGCAGGCCAATCCACCGTTGAGTAGTAACCCGCGAAGACCTCCTTCCAGTCGACCTGTCCGCCATGGGCAAGTGTTGCCCAGTATCTGGCAAAGTGCGGGTTATTGATCACTTCCGACATGTGATAGCAGGGACCAAAACCCAGGCGGTTCAGGGCATCACGTAAGGTCATGGTTCCGGTGCGACCAAACCCCGCACCAATGACTTCAAGCGCCATAGTTTCCTCTTCTACTCTTCTGGATCTGGCTAAATAATCAAATAAGCGGGGCACTAAGCTTTCACTCTGACCCTAATATTCACTAACACTCCGGTACGATCACCGACACATTAATGGCCAGCCCACCGTCGGATGTTTCCTTGTATTTGTCACTCATGTCCTGGGCCGTTTCCCACATGGTTTTAATCACGCTATCCAGGCTGACCTTGGCTTTTTCCGGATCACTGTTCATGGCAATCTGGCTGGCAGTAATGGCCTTCATGGCGCCCATGGTATTGCGTTCAATGCAGGGGATTTGCACAAGACCACCTACCGGATCGCAGGTCAGGCCAAGATGATGCTCCATGCTGATTTCTGCTGCCATCAGTACTTGCCGTGGTGTGCCACCCTGACACTGGGTGAGTGCGGCGGCAGCCATGGCTGACGACACCCCGATCTCTGCCTGACAGCCCCCCATCGAAGCAGAAATGGTCGAGCCCTTTTTAAACAGACTGCCAATCTCGCTGGCCGTTAAAATAAAGCGAAAGATGTCGTCATCGCCTGTGTTTTCACAAAAGCACAACATGTACATGAGGACAGCCGGTATGACACCCGCAGCGCCATTGGTCGGGGCTGTCACTACTCGACCAAAGGCAGCATTCTGTTCATTGACCGCCAGGGCAAAACAACTAACCCATTTGGTGACATTGGAAAAAGCGCTGCCACTGCTTTTGATGGCATGCATCCACTGCTCGGTGTTGGAATAGTTCACGCCATTTAGTAGCGTAATATTAATCTTGTGGGCTCGTCGTTGAACAGCAAGACCACCAGGAAGTTCGCCATCGGTATGGCAGCCTTTATAAATACAGGCGAGCATGGTTTGCCAGATCTCCATGACCCCTGCCCTGACCGCTGACTCATCGCGCCAGACCAGCTCGTTTTTTAAAATAATGTCTGGAATACTCAGCCCCGTTTCATTTACCCAACGGATGATATCCAGTTCATTATCTATAGGATAAGGTAACTCCACCGTTTGCTTTTCAGCCGGTGAATCGCCTTCCTGGATCACAAACCCGCCACCAATGGAATAATAGGTTTCCTCAAAGACATCCCCGTTGCCGGTTTTGGCAACAAAAGTGAGCGCATTGGGATGAAAGGGCAGTTTTTCAAAAATATAAACAATGTCCTGAAGGGGATCGAAATCGATCAGACCCTCTTCCTTTAGTAATAATTTTTTCTCGCGACGAATGGCTGCAATATAGCCATCCAGTTTTTCTACTGCGATGGTGGTTGGATGATGCCCACACAGTCCAAGCATGACCGCGACATCGGTAGCATGACCGCGTCCGGTTTTAGCCAAAGACCCATAGAGTTTGATTTGCAGGGAGACGATGTCCCGGGGTTCTATGTTTTCAGTGAATTTTCGAGCCGCTATCCATGGCCCCATGGTATGTGAACTGGAAGGCCCAACCCCAATTTTGAATACATCAAAAACGCTTATTCTTTCCATTGCGTAATGGTAGAGTATAACAGCGGAATGGTAAAAGATAACTGACCAGAATGGCTGGCTAATTACCTCTTCCAAATAGACTCTATCTGTTTTTTATTACTTCGCAATTGATAGTCTTTGATTTCACATTCCGATAAAAGTAGCCTAGTCTCCAGACTGAAAAGCTGATCAGCCAGGTCTAATCATTGATCAAACGGATACTGAAGCAGTAAGGCTTTGGGCACACACGACAAGGAAAACAATAATGAGAAAAAAAGTCCTGCTGCTGACCGCGTTCACGTTGATGACAAACTCGATGAGCTCCTCTTTTTCTCAGACCGTTGCGAACATTGATTTCGACAGCGTTGGGCGGGGCTGGCCACTGGAGGCCGATCTGAACGAATATCACATGACCGGCGCGACCCTGCGCCAGGGACTTGGCAATCCGGCCTACCGTACGCAGATACCCTTTGATCCGCGACGTGATGGGGAAACCGGGTTTGTTGGTTCGGCGCGCGATGGTCAGACGCCAACTGGAATCGAACCTCTGGCGGTGGATCTTTTCACCACCAATGACTTCTACCAGGATCGGGAGCTGTGGAGTGATTCACGCTACTTTCGCTGTAACAGCTCCGCCGCGCTTGAGGATTTCTGCGGCGAAGAAGAATTGATTGGCGAGAATCCGCCCGTTTCGGCGCCCTGGGGATATTGCGACCGCGACTACCCGCGCGAGTCGATCGTGAGCCCCTACCCGTTCAGTACCGCGCAGGCACATTACGAAGCATTACTTGAGGAAACGCGTCGACGTGGCGGTCCCACCCAACACACTTACGCTACTGTACCTGGCGAATGGACGGGACGTTACCAGCATCCTGCGCGCGCTGACAACCAGTACTGGCTGCGCATGCGCCATGTACAAATTCCCACTGTCCTGTCGTTGTTAACGCCGGAGTCTCAGCTGCGCATGGTGCAGGAGGCATATCACCATGGTCACACCAATGCCCCGCAGTGGCCGTCGCAATACTGCTGGCCGGAAGGCTTCCTGCGCCGCTGGCATGAGTCCGCGCTGTGGGAACAATCCATCATGGTGACCACGAACATGGTACAGGTCCTAGCTGGTGTCGCGAGAAACTTCATTACCAATATCCACATCGGCCGTGAATTCAAGATGGATGGTGAAGTGCCAAGGCTTGGCGAAGACGTGCCGCGCTGGTATGGGGAGACCATCGGTTTCTGGGACGGCGATTCGCTGATCACCTGGACATCGAATATCCAGGGGTGGACCAGCCACGCAGCGTTTGAGCACTCGAACCGCATGCAGACGATAGAGATCTACACGCCAAACCGGGATGACAACGGCACCTTTCTTGGACTTAATCACGAGTCCATTCTTTACGACCCCGAAGTACTGGTGGAGCCGGTACGCATAATTCGAAATATTGAAAAGCTGAGCGGATTCGAGGTGGGCAACCCACAGCCTTTCGTTGAATGCGTGCAGACAATCTTCCCGCTCGAGGGCGCACCCACGCCGGTCTCGCCGGGTGACGTGATAGAGTACGAGATACCGGACATGTACGGACGGCCCTGGGCACATATCTGGCAGAAGTACTTTGAAAACGGCATGGAGCAGCCGCAAGAAGAAGACATTTTCAGCTTTGAATGAAGAGACTTCAGTTTTGACCTGCTCGATGCATTACCTGGCAATGGCAGACCAGCGTGAAATTGATCTTAATGGTAAAGCTATTCATTAATTTATGACTATTCGGACATTATTCTCATGCTAGAGAGAATCAGAAATATTTTCAGGAGCCGCGTTCCTGAACCTTCACAGCAAGAGGTGGAGTATCAGGAAAGGGTCGCCAATGAATTGTCATCATTTGACGAGTGCACGAATGTGCATGATCTTCCGGAGATATTTCATTACTGGTCAAACAAACATCTGGCTCCGGTAAAGTTTCATCAGTTTGGCATCACTGACCCGGAACAATTCTTTTATTTATATGCCAAAAAATACCACGAGGCTAATCCGGAAAAATCAATATTGATGGTAAGCATTGGTAGCGGGAACTGTGACATGGAAGCACGTCTGGCAAAAAGGCTGCTTGATGACGGTATTTCTGAATTTTCTATTGAATGTCTCGACATAAACGAAACCATGCTGGAAAGGGGGCGGGAGCACGCACGCAATCTTGATGTTGAGAGATATATCTCTCCCCGCTACGGGGATTTCAATCATTGGCAGCCTGACAAAACCTATGATTTGGTGCTGGCCAACCAGTGCCTGCATCATGTGGTCGAACTGGAAAACCTGTTTGCCGCGATCAAATCGGCGCTGGATCAAGAAGGTTATTTTCTGACTTCAGACATGATAGGGAGAAACGGTCATCAACGTTGGCCTGAAGCGCTAAAAATAGTGAGGGAATTCTGGGACGAATTACCTGAGAACTATCGTTACAATCGCCTGATGCAACGGCAGGAGCAGGAATATATAAATCATGATTGTTCAGTCTCCAGTTTTGAGGGTATTCGCGCTCAGGATATTTTGCCTTTAATGAATGAGTATTTTAATTTCGAATTATTTATTCCGTTTGCCAATATTGTCACCGTGTTCATAGACAGACCCTTTGGGCATAATTTTGATGCAAAAGGAGAATGGGACAGGGATTTTATTGATCGCGTTCATGCCCAGGACGATGCAGCCATTCTTTCAGGAGAGATAAGCCCAACCCAGATGCTGGCTGTGCTTTGCAAAAAAGACGTCAGCACAACATTACTTGACCCACGTCTTACACCTGAATTTTGTGCGCGAAAGACTGACGCCTGATGAAGGTGACTTTAAAAGGGGAAAGACCAGGTGTTTCAGTATTTTTCATACAACTTCAATGAGACATGATCTGCCGCCCCTTTATGCACTCATGTCCTTTATATACGATTAGACACCGACGCTGTTCTGCATATTTCCCCACCACATCAAGTTAATACAGAGAGCTCAAACATGCTCTTTGACTAGGCCTTGTTCCTTGTTTATTCTTTCTGCAATTATCCGGGAGGCTGTCATGAAGAAATTGTTTGCGATTACCCTAACTTCTGCGCTCTGCCTGTTCGCTTTAAATGGTGCTGCCCATCATTCCCTGGCAGTAGAATTCGACTCTACAACTCTGGTTACTGTAGAAGGAGTTGTTAATGAAGTCTGGTTCAAAAATCCGCATGTACGTTATTACCTGACGGTGGTTAATGAGTCCGGTGAAGAAGTAGAGTGGGATAAACATGCTCATAATGTAGTAGGCATGTCACGTCAGGGCTACACAAAAGACACGCTAAAAGCAGGTGACCGCGTCATACTGGAAGGTCGTGGTACACGGGATGGATCACCAAAATTATTTATCCGCGCCTGGACCCTCCCTGACGGTATCCGTCGTGCTGTCGGAAATTCCAATATAGACAGGTTCTGATAATGCTGATTTTTCTTAAAACCATAAACACCAAGCCAAAATCTGGATTCAGTTTTTTTGTTGCAGTGTTACTTTGTTTTTTAAATTCAGGAGCAAGTGCGCAGGAAAGTCCGTTCCTGGGTGAATGGCTACTCGAAATTACTCAAGAGAATATCGTTCAGGGCACTAGGGTTCAGCGAGGCGTTCTTGCGATAGAAATGGAAGGCGATAATTTGGTCGGTTTTCTGGAGAACGGTCCAATTTTTCTCTCCGTTAGAGAAAACAGTATTGCCATGACTATTGACTCAAGAAACGCCAGTGGTATTACGCTTGAAAGACATTATAAGGGAATACTTTCAGGTGGTCAGATGTCAGGAGAGTATGGACCTCCTGATAACGCACTTGAAGAAGAGCTTCTGGTTTGCGAGCGTTTCCCATGTGGTTGCATATATCCATCCGGCTCCTGGACTGCTGTGCCTTATGTCCCGGTACGTCCTCAATCGATTGTTCCGGATCCTGTCGATATCTCCGGTGCTTGGGGAACAGTCTCAGAGACTGGAATGCTAAAATGGACAGCGGCGCTGACAGCAAAAGGTCAACAATGGCATGATGAATTCAATGTCGATCTGGATTTGCCATCATTACGTTGCTCTAGTCCAGGTGTGTTCTGGTTGCTAAGGTCAGCTCCCGAAATCTTTGTACAGGATCACAAGATCACTTTTGTTACTTCAAGCGGAGTGGTTCGCCAGATTTATATGGATGGTCGGCAACCTCCTGAATTTCTTCCTTATAGCGCACCCGGGTTTTCCAGTGGTCATTGGGAAGGAGATCATTTAATCGTGGAAACGACTCATCTTAATGCAGGTGTCAGAGGCTATATGGGAGAAATGTATTCGGAAAATTCAACGATGTTGGAGCGTTATTGGCTCAACAGTGACGGTACACTTTCAGGTGAAATGGAATTACATGACCCTGAGAATTTCGCGCGTCCACCATTACAAAGAACGTTGTGGACAAGACAGAGCATAGAGAATGTACCTGCTGTGGGCGCATGTGAAGTTGACTCTTTTTTTCCGACAAATTTTCAAGGAAGGGCGCATGCAGGAATATAAACAGGTCAGACAGACGGTTTTAAATTTTCACGCAGCAAGTGTCCTTATGATCATTCAGTCACGGGCAAATCTTGATTAGTGCATGTGCATACATCCAGTGGTGTATCACGAAAAGCAGCCCGAATGGGCACACACTGCGTTACTTGATTTGTTTGAGAAGGCATAAGCCTGACCTCTGCACCGTTTAACACTTTAATTCAGCAAATAAATATCCATATCCGGTAATAAAATAATGACTATCACAAATATTCATTTCGTAGGCAGTATTGGCCTTGAAGATGCCGACTCTGTTTTTCGAAACCTGGGTGAAATTATAGGTAGCAAAGCCCGACGCTATCCTGATGGAGAAACAGGTAAACGCCATTACTGGGTGCAGTGGCAAGGCGAGGTGTTTCGGAAACATCCTGCTTTTGAATTTGAAGCTGAGCGAGAAAAGCTAACCGATACCGCCAATAAGACACGCCTTTATCGGCTGAAAAGTCCTGTTGATATATCTGAATTGGTCTTTAGCCCGCTGGGTTATGCCACTGAAGCGATTGCTTCCTTTCAGCTGTTTTCATCATTAAAAAGTGGCGGCGTCATTCCACCAAATACACGCTTTCAAGTCTCCCTACCCACACCTGTTGCAGTGCTAATGACTTTTGTCATACCAGAGCACAGAAGCCTGGTTGAATCAGCATATACAAAGGCTATGGAAGCTGAGATGCATACCATTTTAGCCAATATCCCTGCTGATGAACTGGCTATTCAATGGGATATTGCCCATGAGCTGGTAGCATTTGAAGGGAACTTTTCTTTGCCCTATGCCAATATTTTCGATGGCACATGTGAACGTGTTGCAAAACTTGTGGATCAAATTCCCGAGTCTGTAGAAATAGGGATTCATCTTTGTTATGGCGATCCCGGGCATAAACACATTATTGATCCCGAAGATCTGGGCAATTGCGTTAAATTTGCCAACGCACTTCAAGCCCAATCAACAAGACCAATAAATTTTTTCCATATGCCAGTCTTACGCGAACGTAAGGATGAGTCATATTTCCGTCCACTAAAAAACCTGGACATAAGCAATGCTGAGCTAGTGCTTGGACTTATACATTATACAGATGGCGTGGAAGGCACGCTTGAGCGCATGGACACTGCAAATAAAGTAGTTGGAGATTATGCGATTGCCACAGAATGTGGTTTTGGAGGACGTCAGCCCGAGACCATTCTCGATTTATTAAAAATACATGCAGCGCTTCCTGTCCAATAATCGGGGTCAGACTAAAAATTATTCATTGATCATTGAGAATCACTTTATCGTTCAATTTTTACCCTGCCACATTTTTTTTCTGCCCCCCCCAAAAAAAACATTGCAAGCCCCTAACGAAAAAACCCGGTTTCCACTGGGTTTTTTCGTTCATTCAGTTATTGGACCAGCGCTGAATCTATCGAATGACCTCGATGCTACTACTTGCATTGTCGACCACCAGCTTGACCCACAGTGACTCCTCATCCTTGTAGTAGGAGGACTCATTGGCCTGGCGAAGCGCATCCAGATTGTTTTGCGCCCTGCCCCCAGCGGGAGTGGTGAATCCGGGCAGTTCAAAGATCACCGATGAGCCGTTGTCCATTTGGCTCAGGGAAAGTGACAGGGAGTCCCTGCCGGTTTCCACTCTCACTTCGGCCCCGCTTCGAATC
>JAHEHN010000117.1 GCA_024644515.1 Gammaproteobacteria bacterium | reverse complement strand
AAAAAGTTGAATGAACCCTTCTTTCCGACTCATTATCTTTTGCTTCCTGGCAGCCCTGCTCTTCACCGGCACTGGCTTTGCTGCTGAATTTGAACCGGCACAAGACACTACTGGCGCAGATCCGCTGGCAACTTCAGGCTCAGCATCAACACGTGTATTGGAAGCAGAAGACAACGCCACATTCTTTAATTCCCAGCCACTTTCCAGCACAGTAAATATCAACGCGACAATACCTATAACAGAACCCCTGGACAGTAGTGCCACCAGCCCCACCCTTTCCATTAATTTCAGCCGTGAGGATTTTGATAACCCGCTAGTGGAAATTCGCACCAACCTGGGTTCAATGATCCTTGAGTTATTTCCCGATGAAGCCCCCCTGGCCGTCTCTAATTTTATTGGTCTGGCGGAAGGCACAAAAACCTGGATAGTACCCGAAAGTGGTCAACAGGTAAGGCGTCCTTTGTACGACGGCACGGTTTTTCACCGCATGATTGAGGGCTTCATGATTCAGGGAGGCAGCCCAACCGGGCTGGGGGACGGAACGCCAGGTTTTCAGTTCAGGGATGAAATCAATGCCCGCAGTCTCGGACTGGATAAAATGGAAGTGATCAATGATTCCGGAGTGCCACATCCGATTTTAGCGATCAATGATCAGAACGACTTTCAACAGAATATCCTCATCCCGCTTTATCGGGAACTGGATATAAACAGCCAGGAAGAACTGGAGTTAAATATTGATCTGGTGGATCGACGACTGCGCAACATGACGGTTAAGGAAAGTTTTGAGAATCTGGGCTATCAGTATACGGAACGCGTTATATCGCGCATGCCGGTAACAGGAATAATCGCTATGGCGAACAGTGGCCCCAACACCAATGGCTCCCAGTTTTTTATCAATCTTGTTGATACCGACTGGTTAGCCGGTAAACATACGGTATTTGGCAAGGTAAGAGCCGGTCTTGAAGTCCTTGATGCCATTGGCGCGGTAGCCGTAGACAACGAGGGACGACCATTGCAGGATGTAGAAATCCTCTCTATTCGACAACTCCCACTGTGAAAACAACAAGAATAAAATCATGAGCGAGAACAAGAGCAAAAATATCGTCTGGCATGAGAGTCGTGTCGACAGAAAAACCCGTGGTGAAATCTTTAAGCAAACCGGCGCTACCCTCTGGTTTACCGGCTTAAGTGGCTCCGGAAAAAGCACGCTGGCCTTTACTCTGGAACATCTGCTGATCCACAAGGGCTATAACAGCTATGTGCTGGATGGCGACAATATTCGCCATGGCCTGAATAGTAATCTGGGATTTTCCGATAGTGACAGGGAGGAAAATATTCGTCGTGTTGGCGAGGTATCAAAATTATTCGCCGACAGCGGCACTATTATATTGTCCAGCTTTATTTCTCCATTTAGCCAGGACCGGCAGCTGGTTAGAGAAATTCATGAGAAAAATGAGTTACCGTTTATCGAAATTTACCTGGATACTCCCCTTTCAACCTGCGAAGAAAGAGACCCCAAGAACCTCTACGCCAAAGCCCGGCGTGGAGAAATAAAAAACTTCACCGGCATCGATTCTCCCTATGAAGTGCCGACAAATCCGGAGCTGATTATTTCATCCGCGAATTCGCCTGAGGTGAGTGCCAACACTATTTTTGACTACCTAGTGGATCAGCAGATACTTGATCTGCCGGAGTAAGCAAAGCATTCATTACCAGTTGAACGCCTTGTTGCCCAGTTGAAAGCAAGTGGCGATGAATTTTTTTCGATGCGGGCACTTGTACCCGCTTCTGCTAAAGTCTTTTTCCCCCTCTGGCCTGAACTTTATCTTCGGTATTATCGATAAAATCATTCGGCGCGTGCCTTTCAAGTAATTGCTCTTCAAGTGGTCCTATGCCTTTGTTAACCATACGACCACGTTTTACCGCATCACGATCGGCAATCAACTTCTCCCAGCGCTGCACATTGGTGTATTCATGGACCGATAGAAACTTTGCCGCATTATAGGCATCATTCATCAATGAACCATACCAGGGCCATACAGCCATATCCGCTATGGTATAGAGATCACCCGCGAGGTATTCATTGTCTGCAAGATGAGTGTCCAGCAGATGTAACTGGCGTTTGGTTTCCATGGCATAACGATCAATGGCATATTCGATTTTAAAAGGGGCATAGGCATAGAAATGGCCAAAACCGCCACCAACGAAAGGCGCTGAGCCCATCTGCCACATCAGCCAATTCATGGTTTGGGTGCGACGATAATGTTCTTTGGGAAAAAACGCATCAAACTTCTCTGCCAGATAAAACAGGATGGAACCGCTTTCAAAAACACGGGTCACCGGTGATGTTGAATGATCTGCCAGTGCCGGAATTTTTGAATTGGGATTGATTTCCACAAAACCACTGCCGAACTGATCGCCCTTGCCTATATTAATGAGCCAGGCATCATATTCCGCGCCTTCATGACCGAGGGCCAGCAACTCCTCCAGCATAATGGTCACCTTGACCCCGTTGGGCGTACCGAGCGAGTAAAGCTGCAGTGGATGCTTGCCTATGGGTAGAGGATGTTCCCGGGTTGCCCCCGAGATTGGCCGGTTGATACTGGACCATTCACCGCCAATGTCAGCATCCCAGCGCCAGACTTTAGGGGGTTCGTAGCCGGGAGGCTGATTTTTATCTGAATCACTCATAGGGTTTCTCTTTACTAATAGAAAGTGTGGGTTTGTAGATTATATTTCTGTTGCAGGCTGGTTGAGTGATGCTACAAAAGTTTCCAGACGATAAGGGGGTAATGAATTCACAATACCCTTACCATAGAATTTATTCAGCAGTCTCTGATCAAGAATCGTAATGGTACCTGTATCTTTTTCTGTTCGTAATAGACGCCCCGATGCCTGAATCAAACGCATGGAAGCCTCGGGCACAGAAATTTCACTAAAAGGATTCTTGCCCTGATCCTTGATCCATTCCCCCAGGGTCTTTTCCACCGGGTCATTGGGTACCGAAAAGGGAATTTTAGCGATAATCACATGACAACAATAGTTACCGGGTAAATCAATGCCTTCTGTAAGACTGGCGAGGCCAAAAATAACACTGGTTTGCCCCTTGTCTACCCTGTCACGATGCAGCCTGATCAGTTCCTGTTTGGAATGATCATCCTGAGACAGGGTTTTCAGCTTAAGTTCTTCACTGATTCCCTGCAGTACTGACTGCATCTGGCGTCTTGAAGAAAACAGCACTAAGGAGCCCTTCTCCGGCTCTATTAATTGCGGTAATACCTCCACAATGGCCTGGGTATGCGCCTCGCTATCTGACGGATCAAAACCCCGGGCCGGTATTTGCAGGAGCCCGTTGTTAAAAAAATCAAAGGGACTGCCTATCTGTTTGAAAAGCGTTTCCTCATGCAGGCCGGCGCGCATCCTGAGAAAGTCAAAAGTGCCCAGTGCCGTCAAGGTTGCGGAGGTCAGTAGGGCAGCAAAGCAGTCATTCCATAAATAATCCTTTAGCGCATCTGCAGCAATGACCGGGCTTGATGACAGGGTTATTTCTGTTTCTGCGCCGATTTGCCGAAAACTCAGCCAGCGCGCATTGGGCGCATAACCACCGTGATCTTCAATGGAAAATGCACGCCAACACTGTATTGCCCCTTCGGCTCGCGACTGCATGATTCCGATGACGGGATACCAGTTCTCGGCAGTCTGGCGATCGATTTCTCCCGTGTCATTTTCCATGAAGTCCTTAAGGCGTTCTGTAATCCTGTTCAGACGATCTTCCAGATCACGAAACTCCAGTAATATCGAATGACTGGTTTCACGAATTTTTCCACTGACCACACCCTGTGCAAAGGTGTGCTGGGTAATATCACCGCTGGCATTGGCAGATTCTGCATGCTCAGAAAATGCCTGAAAAACCGGCAGAGATTCCTGCAGCACAGCTCGCGTCTTATCTGCAGCCTCTCTGGCTTTTTCCAGTTGTCTGACAATGTCGCTGTCTTTTCCCAACTCCACTGTCATGGCTTTAAATACGCTTGTGATGCGATCCAGCCAGGTCAGTGTGGAACGCAGGCGAATAAAATGGGAAAAATGGGATATTCCCTTCAGGGGTAAATGATGGGCTTCATCGAAAATATAAATGCAGTCTTCCGGTGCCGGCAGAATTACTCCACCCCCAAGACTGAGGTCGGCCAGAACCAGATCATGATTTGCCACAATACAATCTGCTTTCTGCATATTGTTGCGGCTCCTGAAAAAACAGCAATTACTGAAGTTGGAACAGCGATTTCCCGAGCACTGTCCTTTTTCAACAGCGACACCGCGCCATTGATTATCGTTTAGAACTGTCTTCCAGTCATCGCGATCACCCTTCCACTTATTATCGATCAGTGCGTCGAGCATATCCTGATACAGTGCTTTATCTGCAACAGTCGGGTCATCCAGCTCAAGCCCATAAAGATCCAGCATCGCATCCTGACTGCTACTTGATTTGAGCACATTGTCCAGTTTGGACAGGCATAGATAGCGCCCTCGGCCCTTGGCCAGAGAGTAGGAGAATTTCATTTCACTGTGCTGAAGCAGATCAGGGATATCCTTGTTCATCACCTGTTCCTGAAGCGCTACTGTCGCAGTGGCGAGTACAACCTTTTTGCCCATAGCCTGGGCAACAGGAATAACGGATAGAAGATAGGCGATGGTTTTACCGATCCCGGTTCCCGCTTCTATAACGCAGATGGGAGGCAGCGGTGAGAGACGCATGCCCTCTTCATCAACTTCTACGCTTGTCAGGCAGTTGGCTATTTCAGCAATCATCTGCTTCTGGCCAAGACGGTTTTGCAGGTTCTTGTTTTTTACCAGCGTAGAGTAGTTTTGCTGAATGGTTTGCTTGAGTTCGTCAGATAACATTGGCAGGCTTCACTCCGGGACAGGTTCGGAGTTAATTCACTCTAGTGCAGGTAAGAAAAAATTGCCAAGCTATAAAGACAGTATTCACTTTTGAGCGATAATTTCCGCTTTCCGAATAACCGGGTTGGCATACATATTGACAACATAGGGCTGTAGTTTTTTTGGCATGCTATTGAGTCTTTTACGAAATATTTTTCGTTTATTATTTATCTCAGCAGCGGACAACCCTAGCAATTCCGGCAGACTTGAGGAATCAATATAATCTTTCTGCAAGACTTCCATGGCCAGATAATTAAGGGCATGTAACTTGTAGTTACGGATAATCTCCTCATCAATATGCCTTGCCACACCTTCAGCAGTGACGGCATCATCAAAGACAATTTTTTCGCCAAAGGCCACATGAACAGCGCCCTTGTTACCAACAATGCCGGTAAGGATGCTGCGCACATCTGAATTCTCATCTTTTTCAAATTTACCATCAGTCTCGATGGTATGAAGTTCTTCAGCTTTGAAGCGATCGCAGGGATCAAATTCATAGGAAATGGACACGGGCACAATATTCAGGGAATTGATGGATTCCTGCAATGTCAGTTTCAACAGAGACTCCCGATCGGCCATATGCAGCATTTTGATAATCGCAGTTTCTGTTTTATCAATTCCTTCTTTTGCGCGGCCTTCACGCTGGGCTATCCAGACATTCTCTCCACTCTTGATGCAATGGTGTATATAGGCTGACAGTTGTTTACTGGCCTTGAGCAAATCACGCCCCTGTACGGAACGTTTAACCAGAAAACTTTTATTCAAGCGCATCAGATCGGAAAGAAAAGGTCGTTTCAGCAAATTGTCACCAATGGCTATCTGCAGTGTGTCCAGGCCGTGATGATAAATCATGTAATTTACCAGGGCCGGATCCATGGAGATATCCCGGTGATTACTGATAAACAGATAAGGCTCATCAGCATCAAGTTGATCCAGCCCCTCTGAGGTCAATCCATCAGTGGTACTCTCGATTAACTTGTCGAGATATTTTTCAATGACCAGTTGAACATCATGGATAGTCTGAACATGAGCCAGATCCTCACCAAGAGCGGCCTGAACCTTGTTGCTTATCCAGCCAGGTATAAATTTAAATAGCAAAGGGTGTTCAAACTTGGCTAGTGCTCTGGACAGGGCGGGATCGTCCAGCAACCTTTCAACTACAGGCCTGACCTCATCATCACGATAAGGCCTGATATCATCAAAATCATCCATATAAAGGTGTTTACCTGAGATTAATTCTTGTTATCTAAAAACAATGTGATTTTAAAGGCATAGCCCCAAAATTGGAAAATTATCTGCGCTTTTTACCTGATCTGAGAATCAGTTGTTTATTATATCGTGCTATTAAAACTGGGCCTGTACCTGCACTACCAACAAATAGCCAAACACTAGCATACAGGCAATCAGCAGACTTTTACTAACCCAGGTATTAGCGGCACTCTCAAGCCAGAGTCTACTATTATTCATATACAGTAGCAGTGCTGCCAGCAAGGGCATGAAGAAGGCACCGGTAATGGTGTAAATAATCACAATCCATACCGGCCTTTCGAGTCTTAGCAGGGTCATAGGCAGGATAGCCAGATAAACAAGATAGCCTCGATAAGCCCATGACTTTGAAATACTGCCCCGGGTTTCTATCAGGTGGGTATGTTTGCGATAGTGAATAAAAAAGTTCGCAAAAAGAAAAGGCACTCCATGCCAGACACCTATCATGGAGCTGAACACTGCACCCCAAAAACCAAACAGAAATACCCATTTCCCGGTTTCCCCCATCACCGGAACCAACTGATCGGCTACCGCAAGTGCCATATTATTCCCGGATACGACTTCCGGTTGAACGCCGGCAGAAACGATAATAATGGCAACACCAAACAGTGCTGTTAGTCCATAGGCTATGCCAAGATCCCAGCGCATGGTAGACATCATTTCCTTGCCTTTCCAGCCTGCTTCACGCATCCAGTAGCCATAACTCATGATGGTAATGCTGCCCCCGACGCCACCAATCACACTCAGCACATAAGCCATACCGAACTCCGGTACACGGGGAATAAACATGCCACTGGCAATAATCCTTAAATCCGGCATTACCCTTATCGCGCAATAAAGAACGGTAAGAAACATCAGGCCAATAAAAAACTTCATTGCTGTCTCAAGCGCCTTATAGGCGCCAAACCAGACTATGACCAGGGCAAGCAATGCATGGATTATCCCCCACTGGGTAACAGATAATGCGGGAAAGAAGGCGTAGGCTGCCAGCCCGCAGGCCGCCATCATGGCCGCCGCTACCATGAAGGTCCACAGGAACATGTAGACCATGAAATACCAGCTGAAAAATTTCGGCAGTTTCTCTATCCATCCTTCCAGCAAGGTGGTACCGGTGGCCAGTTGCCAGCGCCCTATTCCTTCGGTCAAGCCGTATTTCAACAGACCGCCAAAGACTACCGCCCATAGCAAAACAGTACCTGCCTGAGCGCCAGCTGCCGAGGCAGCGACAATATCGCCGGCGCCCAGTCCGGTGGCTGCCACGATTATTCCCGGCCCTGTTTTTTTAAGAATATTAAACCCGCTCAAACCTTGACTCCCAGTCGTTTACATAGCTCTCTGGCGTAGTTTTCCAGAGAATTAAACAATAGCTTATTATCAGGCATTTCCCTGACCAGCTCATTCAGACGTACAAAAAAGTCACTTGCAGAAAGGCCATGCATCCCCGCACCATTTGTCAGTTGCTCTGCACACCACCCCTGCCAACGGGCAGTTTCCTCCTTATTCAAGGTCTCCGGAAAATTTCGTGCCCGGTAACGAAACAGCATCTCCGGCAGGCGAAGATCCTGAAATGGCAGGTTCAAACCAGACAGTTTATCGCTTCTGGCCAGCCGAACCTCGTTCATCATTTTTCTGTCCTGGTCATTAAAAAAACCACCGCTATATAACATCAAGTCAGGATCGCTGGTGGCTTCAAAATCAACTTCAGTAAAAACTTGGAGCAGCTTTTTCAGTATGGAGGGATGGGCCAGAATTTTTTGCCGATGTCTCTCATAGGACTCCAGATCAATTGAAAAGCGCTTGCGGGTGTCATCACTGAGCACCGACATAGGGGCTATGGACGGACACTTGTTAACATGAATGGTTTTTAGTGGCACCCGTTCAAGGCCGCCCAGATCCTCACTGCGAGTGAACAATCGATGCCTGATTTCTTCTGGCTCCAGGTCCAGCCACTCAGCTGGGTCCTGTGCCAGATCGAGCACAATAATGCCATTGCTATTGGTGGGATCCATGAGCAGCGGCATAATGACTGCCAGGCAACCACGGCTTGCCGGGAACATACCCGACACATGTAACAGCATGTCCCTGCTTTTTAAATCCAGCAAGGGAATGACCCGGTTTTTCTTTCTTAGCTGATACAGCCAGTCATACAATCTGGGTTGCTGCGTTTTCACCAGTTTTGCCATTTCAATGGTGGCAATGACATCCGCCAGGGCATCATGGGCCCCTGAGTGCTCAATACCATTCGCCGCTGTCAGATTTTCCAGTTTGAAACTCGGACTGCCATCATCTTTTTGCGGCCAATTAATGCCATCCGGTCGCAAAGCATGGGTAGTGCGTAACAAATCTATAATATCCCAGCGCGAATTCCCGTGTTTCCATTCCCGTTCATAGGGATCATAAAAACACCGATAAAACAGATGCCTGGTCACTTCATCATCAAAACGAATGCTGTTATAGCCACTGACACAGGTATTGGGCTGCATGAATTGTTCGGCGATAAGAGCACTGAACTCAGCTTCACTCACCCCATTTTCAAGGGCGACTTCCGGGCTGATGCCCGTGACCACACAGGCCTCCGGGTGAGGCAGGAAGTCCGGTGTCGGACGACAATAAAACTCTACCGGATCATCAACTATATTGAGATCTTCATCTGTCCTGATGCCGGCAAACTGGCAGGGTCTATCCTCACGCGGATTACTACCCCAGGTCTCATAATCGTGCCAGAAAATGGTGTTTTGGTGGGTCAATGCCTGTGACTTCCTGAATTACGCATGGCTGGATTCAAGCATCCCATAATCCACCCTGCCATTAAAGGGAATTATCCCAACAAGAAAAAATACTCCCCTTGATCACACCTAATCCCTTATCTTGTCTCTTGTCTCTTGTCTCTTGTCTCCTTTCATCCGGACCTTTAAATTACCAACATGAAACATATTGCGTGTTCGCTAATGCTCATCTGGCTGCTTACTGAACCTGCCCTGGCACAGTTTGGCGGAGGAGGACGTGGCTGGCGTATTCAGCAAAACAACCCTCCCGCCAGAGAATTTACTGCCGCGCGCTGGCATTTTGGTACTAATGGCTACATCGGCCATATGGGCTGGTCACATAATTATCCCAGTTCTGATATGAACCTGAATGAATTTCTAGAAAGAGCCACACTGGTAGACATGAGCATTGACTCCTATCGCATCATTGAGCTGGGCGAGCCCGATGTCTTTGATTATCCCTTTGCCTACGTCAGCGAGCCGGGAGAAATGGAGTTAACTGATCAGGAAGTCGTCAACCTGCGCGAATTTATTATGCGCGGCGGGTTTATTTTAATGGATGACTTTGATGGCCCAGTGCAGTGGGGACAGATGCGCTCGCAAGTGAAACGGGCCTTTCCCGAAAATGACTTTGTACCACTGGCAATTGATCACGTGGTATTCAGCGTCCATACCCCACTGGATAATTTACAGGCCATGGCAGACAGCGTCCCTGGCGGTGACATCACCTATTACGGCCTGTTTGACAAGCAGGGCCGGCTCGGTATTCTCGCCGGCCATAATAATGATCTGGCCAATTTCTGGGACTGGTACGAAAACGGCTCCATGCCTCTGCTGCCCTCAACCGATGCGTTCAGGCTGGGCACCAATGCAGTAATCTATTCGTTTACCCATTAAGTCAGTCTCAAGTCTCAAAAAAGACGATCAAAGATCGCCTCGTCGGATGCGTTCCTGTGGTCCTTATCCGAACTGTTTATCCTGGAAAGAATCCTACATGTTACGTTTTGCAACCAGAGTGAGTTTTTACCTGAAGGTATTTACGGAACAGTATTTTGTCGGATGGCGCTTCGCTTATCCGACCTACAAGTCTAGACTCTTATTTCCACGCCGCCTCCCTGCACCGCCCACCTTTATCCTTTATCCTTTTTCTTTCCTCTCATAACTTGCGACTTGTAACTATTCCCCCAGCGCAAAAACCCAAAGCACGCCTCCTTGAGGCACAATGGTATTCCTGCCCTGGAGAGCATCCAGACGTCTTTGCATTCCGGCGGCATCAATACCCCAGCCTGATTGCACGGCAATATACTGTTTTCCATCCACGGCAAAGGTTGTGGGTACACCGGTAATACCTGAGTTCAAACGCTGTTCCCAGAGTAATTCACCAGTACTGGCATTATGCGCGCGGAAGTAACGATCTGCTGTGCCACCACTGAATATCAGGTTACCGCCTGTCGCAAGAATCGGCCCCCAGTTGGCCAATTCAAATTCCCGGGTCCAGACTTCTTCTCCGGTATTCACATTCCAGGCCTGGATTTCGCCAATATGATCAGCCCCTTCAACAATACTGGCACTCATATTGGTAATGCCGGTAAAACCCTGGCCGGGACGATATTCAGCCTCCACGCCTTCCCACGAAGAACAGTAGTTGTCATTGGCAGGAATATAAAGCAATTCGGTTTGTGGACTGTAAGCAGCTGGCACCCAATTCTTGCCACCGGAGAGTGATGGACAATAGGACGCGTTTTTTCCCAGTCCCGGTTTATGAGCTTCGTCATAGGTAGGTCTGCCAGTTTCCGAATCAAGTGAAGTGAATACATTCTGATAAACAAAAGGCTCCGCATCGACAAATTTAATACTGTCCTGCGTTCTCTCCAGTACCCACAGAAAACCATTACGCCCCGGGTGCACAAGGCCCTTGAAGGTGCGCCCATCCCTTTCCACGTCCATCAAAAGTGGTGTAGAGACTTCATCCCAGTCCCAGGAACCATTCCAGTGATACTGGTGATACCCTTTTAGCTCGCCGCTATCCAGATCCAGAGCAATCACAGAATTGGCAAACAGGTTGTCTCCAGGTCGGGCTTCACCTGCCCAGGGACCGGCATTACCAATACCCCAGAAAGTGAGATTCATTTCCGGATCATAATTTCCTGTTACCCAGACGGAACCTCCACCGGTCTGCCAGGCATCTTCTGGCCAGGTGTCATGGCCCATTTCGCCAGGCCCGGGAATGGTATAGGTTTTCCAAAGTTCAGCGCCGCTTTCAGCATCCAGAGCAGTAATAAAGCCGCGAATTCCTCTTTCACCACCGGATACTCCCACCATAATTTTCCCATGGGCTGCCAGAGGTGCCAAAGTCATATAGTAGCCGTTGCGATAATTCGCCACGGCTTTTTCCCAGACTACTTCTCCGGTCATCGCATCCAGTGCCACCACACTGGCGTCAGAAGTCGCCATGTAAAGCTTGTCCCCATATAAGGCGACACCCCGGTTAGTCGGGTGAATCAGACTTATATCGAAAGGCATTTGACGACTGTATTCCCATAGCCCATCACCACTGGCAGCATCTATAGCCAGCACATGATTCAGAGGCGTGGTGATATACATAATGCCGTTATTGACGATGGGAGGAGACTGATGACCTTCAGTCAGGCCTGTCGAAAGAGACCAGACGGGTTTAAGGTCGCTAACATTGTCGGCATCGATATCATCCAGCGGCGAATAACCCCAACCGTCGTAAGTGCGGCGAAACATTAACCAGTTTTCGTCTTCCGGATTCTGCAGACGGGCGTCAGTGACCGTCATATAGCCCTGTCTCAAATTGCTGCTGTCATCTGCAACATCCTTAACCATAGCGCTTTCACAGCCAGCGAGCAGCATAGGCAAGACAAGAAGTCCCGCGGACCTGATTATTGTTTTCATGTGCTTTCCCCTTTAATAATGAATTATCGAATATCTTTTTATATTCCAAAAGGTGACAAGCCAGGTTGCTGAAATCCTACCCTGCCCTCAAATTCACCTGCGACCCCGACATTGCCTTCAATCTCTTTCAAGGGCAAAGCTGCCAGTTGCCATGGTGCCGGCCCTCCCACAACACGCGCACCATCTGCCGGGTCAAACTGGGACTCGTGACAGGGACACTGAAAGCGCAGAAATTCGCTATTCCAGTCTGTCACATCGCAGCCGGTGTGGCTGCAAACTCCGGAATAAGCAACCAGTCCGTTGATGCTCTTGCTTGCCGTTGCTTCGCTCATGCGGGAAACATCCACCCGGATAAGAACCACCTGATTCAGGCGGGTGCCATTACGAACCTTGCCGGAGAGAGGGTCCATGGCCCAGGCAAAAATTTGTTTAGTATCCACTGCCAGCTCATCTATTCGAATAACCTTGCCCGAATCGTCGCCAAAGCTATGTACCAGAACATCATTTTCTTTGGGTGGCATAAGACTGGCTTCATCAGGAATCTGTGCTGTACTGGCGACAGGAACAGCCAGTCCAGTCACGCACAAGCCCTCAAGAACATCTCGACGCGGCAATTTCCTCTCATGTTTCTGTTTAGACCCCACAGACTTACTCCTTTCTGTTTCGTAGTACAAACAAGTAATAAAAATATTGTCCCATTTGCTATGCAAGAATATGACAATTTATTCCCTGAGTCATATGTTCATTCATTAATGAGAAGTCTTAAGTTTTGGCATAATGAACAGAAAAAGCTTAAGGTAGCATAAATTCTCATTGCGAATTTAACGCCGGATTTCATATAAATGAACATGACAAAACAATCTGAAACTTCCGTTCTTGTTGTTGGAGCAGGTGCCTCTGGCACCATGTTATCCCTGCAATTATCTCGCTACGATACCCGCTTTCGGACTATTGATCCCTTACCTGCCCCCTCTCTTGCTTCAAGAGCTATCACCGTGCATTCCAGAATGCTCGAAATATTTGAATTATTGGATCAAAAACTGGCTGAGAATTTCCTGCAACGCGGTATTAAAAACAAGGGTTATGACCTGCACTATGTAAACGAGGGTAAACGTAATGTTGTGAAAATGGGCATTGATTTTACTACCACAGATTGTCGTTACCCCTATCTGCTGGTGGATCGGCAAGACGAAACAGAAAAAGTGCTTCTGGATTACTGGCATCAGCATTTTAATCGAAGCGCCGAATGGGGTATGCAGCTCATCAGTGTTGAGCAAGACACCAGGGGTGTTATTTCAGTAGTACGCAATTCCGAAACCGGCGCAGAAGAAATTATTCGATCAAAATATGTTATTGCCTGTGATGGCATCAATTCCCAGGTGCGTCGCTGCCTGGAATCTGGGCTGGAAACTCGGCCTGGTGGAATCAGGCCGGGCCAAACCTTCATTGCTCGATACTTACGAAGCAGAGCGCAGACCCATTGCCGAGCAGGTTATATGGGCAGCCTCCTCCTTACATGAAATATTTATGAGCCACGGCAAAGACATCGGTGAACGTGGCGGGCAAATGGAAGATACGGAGTTTCTAAAAAAGGTTGTTGACTGTTGTTCGGGTATATCCTATACCTACAAGGATTATATTGAGCAATATCCAGATCTGGCCCCCTTGCCAGGGCCCACCATTGGTGATCGTGCGCCGGATGTTGACCTCGAAACAGGTCAATCATTATTCAGCATTATCGGAAATAAAAAATATACCCTGCTTCTCTCCGGTGCAGACCTGGAAATGGCCGGTAAAGGTGAAGACCTGGCAAGATCCTATGCTGAATCCCTTCATTTTTATTTGTTGGGGGACTCAGAAGCTTTCCAGGACACTTATAAAATTGATCAAACAGCAATAATGTATTTAATTCGACCTGATGGCTACATCGGCTTTCGTTGCCTGCTCTCTGAAGTCACAGCATTGGAAGCCTTTTTGTCAGCTACTTTAGAACAAAAAATATCGACGTCTAAAGGCAATCTCATGCCGGGTATTACCAGTCATCGTGCCGAATAATACACTGGCAGCCCTGGGCCCATCAGCGCACTCTTTAAACATCACAAAAGGTGATTCTAAACCCCATGTAACTTGAGACTTGTGCCAAATTTAGTCATATAATCGCTACCATGAATTTTCTCGGCTCACACATACTTTCCATCAGTCAATTTGATAAAAATGATGTTAAGGAATTGTTTCGTGTGGCAGATGAGATGGAACCTTACGCACAGCGCAAAATGCACACCCGCGTCCTTGATGGCGCTATCCTTGGCAATCTCTTTTTCGAACCCAGCACCCGCACCCGGGTCAGTTTTGGCTGCGCATTCAACCTGCTGGGTGGTCAGGTCCGCGAAACCACTGATATCAAAGCCTCTGCGATCACCAAGGGAGAGTCCCTGTATGACACCGCAAGGGTCATCAGCGGCTATAGTGATGTTATTGCCATGCGTCATCCGGTTGCCGGCTCGGTAGAAGAGTTTTCCCGCGCCAGCCGGGTTCCGGTAATCAATGCCGGTGACGGGCCCGCTGAACATCCCTCCCAGGCTTTACTTGATCTGTATACCATTAAGAAAGAACTGCGCATCGGTGAGGACCTCAATGGCATTCGCATTGCCATGGTAGGGGATCTCAAATATGGCCGCACCGTGC
>JAHEHN010000127.1 GCA_024644515.1 Gammaproteobacteria bacterium | reverse complement strand
GGCTCAATAAGAGGCTGCGCCGATTCGACAAGGAGCGCATCGTTTTGAACATCGATAGCGTCCTGCGTATCGCAGCCATAGAGCATTGTTGCTAATAGTACAGAGAAAACCAGTCTCATCGTTTCGAACTGTCCTCGCAGAGGGGAATTAAAATCTTTGCTTCTTCTACGCAGCTTTATCCGTTGATTGCTTGTCCGATTTCGCGTCTGGATCAAGCTCAGGCGGCTTTTCGATTCTCAGATTTCTTAAACGTCAGGACGCCATCTTCCGAAGGGCCATTCTTGAGCAGCTTAAGATCTAACAAATAGTCCTGAGTATTGTGCCATGGCGCATGTTCACCCTGACGGGGAAACAGGTGCATGGCACGCTTGAAGTAGCCGGGATTAAAATCGGTCACCCAATCTTGCTCTTGCATGTCCTGCTCATCTTGTCTCAGCACCGGCACGCACTGATCAGTGTCAGTCGCATCCATCTTCTTTAACAGTTCACAAACGAACATAGAGTTCAGGTCGGCTCGTAAAGTCCAGGATGCATTAATGTAGCCAAAGGTTTGAATAAGATTCGGCACGCCTGAAAACATCATGCCCTGATAGAAAAAATGGTCGCTAAAATCCAGCTTGTCGCCATCCATAAAGAACTCAGCACCACCCAGCATCTCCAATTGAATGCCAGTAGCCGTAACGATGATGTCTGCCTCAACTTCTTCGCCGTCGGTCATTTCAATTCCATCGGCGGTCACCTGTTCAATGTTGCCAGTCACCACATCGGCCTTGCCTGAATTCAGGGCATTAAATAAGTCCGAGTCCGGTACCAGGCACAGGCGTTGGGCCCAGGGGTCATAGCTGGGCGTGAAGTGTTTATCCACATCGATCTCTGGCTTTAGCGCTTTGCGTAAGCGCTTGAGAATATAATCCCTGGCCTTGCCCGGATTCGTCCGCGCCTGCTTGTAAAAGTAACTCTGGAATCGAATATTGCGCCAGCGTGTGATGGCATAAGCCCAGCTGGCCGGCAGGATACTGTTCAACAGATTCGCTAAACGGTCCTTGCCCGGCATGGACAGAATGTAAGTGGGTGAGCGCTGCACCATGGTAATGTGCTTAGCCTTGTCTGCCATCGCTGGTATTATGGTAACTGCCGTCGCACCGCTACCAATAACTGCGACACGCTTGCCGCTATAGTCCAAATCTTCTGGCCACAGCTGGGGATGGACGACGGTACCAGCGAAATCTGCCAGCCCTGATATTTCAGGCGTATATCCTTCCGCATACCGATAATAGCCACTGCACATAAACAGCAGGCGCGAGCGGTACTGAACTACCTCTCCCTGTTCATCCAGAGTCATTGTCAGCCAGGTAGAGCTGCTGCTGTCCCAGGCCGCAGAGGTCACTCGCCTACCGAAATCAATGTTGTCACGAACCTGGTATTCATCTACCGCTTCATTGAGGTATTCCAGAATGGAGGGCCCATCAGAAATCGCCTTCGGCCGTGTCCACGGTTTGAATTTGAAACCGAATGTGTGCATATCGCTGTCAGAGCGAATACCTGGGTAGCGAAACAAATCCCAGGTGCCACCGACACTCTCGCGTGTCTCGATGACACGATAGCTCTTGTCCGGGCATTCCTTTTCCAGGTAGCAGGCAGCGCTGATACCGGAGATGCCTGCACCAACGATCACAACATCAAGCTGCTGTTCATTGCCTGCTTCAATTTGATTCGATTCCATGATTTAACTCTATAATTCCGCAATTTAGCCCTGTGAGGCTTTGTTTAGCTCTGCGAGGCTTTGATATCCTGAGTGCGTTGAAAAGCAGGTCGTTGCAGCAACGCCTGCAGGTAACGCGTGGTGTTGGGCTTATAGCGCTCAGACAATCCCAGCCGCATTCCGAAATGCAGGGCGTACCCTACCGCAATATCCGCAATAGTAAAACGATCCGCTACCAGGAACTCCTTGCCGTCAAGCGCAGCCTCCACCGCCCGAATTCTGGAGAAAAACCAGATCGTATAGTCCTCGACCACCTGGGGATTCATGCGCTCTTCCGATTCCAGTTTGGTGTATCTCAAAATCAAAGCCAGAGGAAAGGTAAAGGTGGCATCGCTGCGGTAGAGCCAGTTCAGGAAGTCTCCGTATCCCGGCTCATCCGGCCTCACTGCCAGTGGAGTCGGGCCGTACTTCTGCACCAGGTACTGACAGATGCCGGTGGATTCCGTCAGGGTAATCCCACCATCTGTAAATGCCGGCACTGTGCCAAGGGGATTGATGACGAGGTAGCCCTCGCGCTCGAATCGCGGGGGGAACGGCATGATCTCCAGCTCATAATCCAGACCCATCTCTTCCAGGCACCACAAGGGGCGCATGGATCTGGAGTTGTAGCAGTGAAACAGCTTCATAGTGTTGGCTCCGGGACAGCGTGTGTTCCGATTCTCTAACCTTTCACCGTTGCGGTGCAAGTCGTCAAGTCTTGCCTGATTATTGTGCAAAAATCCCGCTGAGCACAGCCGCTAATCTCAGTGCCTGTGCTTTTAAGACCCAAATTCTGGTCACTGCGATAATTAGCAAGGCTGGCACAGCTCTTGCTCAGACATGAGCGAGTCGCAAGTTCGATTCCTTATTTTCAAATTGAAGCAAACACACGAGGAGAATTTTCCTCCCTATCGGCAGTGCGCTTCATCTTGGCGAACAAATACAGCAGAAGTCCTGAGGGTCACCAGGCTCTCATCAGTCTCCTCAACAGGCGCACTGACAAACTCTGCATGACAAAATAAAACAACACGCTAGCAGAAGGAATCGAACTCAATTTAATTTTGTCGTTAAGGTTCGTACCTGTGTCTTTCCAAAAAAAAACTAACCAGTAGCCGTCCTGGGCTGACCCTGTCGTTTGGCACGGCGCTTTTCATACTACCTAT
>JAHEHN010000113.1 GCA_024644515.1 Gammaproteobacteria bacterium | reverse complement strand
GTCCTGTTTCAGGTCCAAACCTGGCAACGTCTCCCAATTGGGGAGACGAAGCGATCTGGGACTCCAAAGCCAATGTGCATAACCCGATGATAGATCAGGATGGCCGGGTCTGGATTACCGCCAGAGTACGCAACAGGGAAAATCCGGACTTTTGTCAGGAAGGTTCCTCTCACCCCTCGGCCCAGGCCTATCCGACACAGGCCAATGGTCGTCAGTTGGGTATGTATGATCCACAGAGCGGTGAGTATCATCATATCGATACCTGCTTCGGGACTCATCACCTGATGTTTGCCGAAGATGAGGACAATACCCTATGGACCAGCGGCGGCGGTCAGGTGATTGGCTGGCTCAATACCCGGGAATATCTTGAAACCGGTGATTATGAAGCTGCACAGGGCTGGACCCCGTTTATTCTTGATACCAACGGCAATGGTGTGCGCGATGACTTCGTGGCCCCGAATGAAGCCCCCGATCCCACCAAAGACTCACAGATATATCCCGGCTTTGGCGTTTACTCTGTCAACCCTGCCCCGGACGGTTCCGTGTGGGGAACCATCCTTGGCTATCCGGGGGCCGTGGCCAGGATAGTACCGGGTAACAATCCCAGTGAAACCGCCATTACTGAATATTATGAGCTACCGGTAGACGAAAATGGTGATGCCATTGAAGGCTTCTCACCGCGCGGTGGCGATATTGATCGCAACGGAGTGATGTGGGTAGCGCTGGCCAGTGGTCATATGGCGAGTTTTGACAGGCGTTTGTGTAGTGGCCCGTTAAATGGACCCGAAGCGACAGGACAACATTGCCCTGAAGGGTGGACCTTTTATACGGAACCGTTACCGCAGTTTAAGAATCTGTATAAGCCGGGTAGCTCTGAAGGTTCCTACTTTACCTGGGTCGACCAGCACAATACGCTGGGACTGGGAGAAAACACACCCATCAATACCGGTAACCAAAGTGGCGCATTACTGGTTCTGGACGATGGCCAATGGGTCAAAATGCGTGTGCCCTACCCGCTGGGTTTCTATACCAAGTGGATGGATGGTCGAATAGACGATCCGGATGCCGGCTGGAAAGGTCGCGGTGTATGGTCAACATTCAGTGGTCGAGCCCCCTTCCATATGGAAACCGGAAAAGGCACCAGCAGTATTGTTTATCATTTCCAGGTCAGGCCTAATCCGCTTTCCAGATAGCAGGTAAAGGGGTTATTGCTTTATTGCGGAGCCTGCAACCAACGCTGCTCTATCTCGAGTGGCGCTTGCAGGGTTTTCAAAAACGCCTCCAGCTGACGCAACTCAAATGATAGTAAACCCAGCGGTTCTTCTGTTTCGTTATGCCCAATCATGGCAAAAGGAGCGTCGTTGTAATGCTCCAGAGTTTCCTCAAGCGTATTGATTTGCCCTTTGTGCATGTAAGGGGCAGTGCCTGAAAGATTGCGCAGGGAAGGCGTTTTCAATGCACCGATCAATACAATTCCTTCCCGGGCATGGATCAGCTCCAGGCATTGTTCAGGTTCCCTGTCGCTATACTCACTCTGGCAGTTAAAGGGATTGTTGCGTACCTCACGCAAGCCGTCCACACGACCGCGATCAGGCAGATCACCGGGATAAGATATTATGCCCGTATTGTGAAATTCAAAATTGGTGAATAATGGACCATTATGGCATTCCATGCAGCGCGCTTCTCCTATAAACAAACGCAGCCCTTTAATCTCGTCACTAGAAAAGATGTTACCTGGCGCTCTCTCATCATCAAGAAGCGCATCTGCATAATCATCAAACCTGGCAGGGGCCGGCACCAGTAAGCGCTCGTAAGCTGCTATGGCCTTGCCCACATTGGCAAATGTAGTGTTTACCAGTTGTTGATCTTCCTTACTCATCATCTCCCAGGCTTCATACCACGCCGTTTTAAGTCCTGGCCCGGCATGCTCAGGAAAGCGGGAGCGATCAGAAAAATCAGGTAAGTCACCAAATATTGACTGATACATTACTCGGTACTGAGGATCTTGTGTAACAAGTTGTGCTATATGCATTCGATTACTGGCTTGCTCCTGAGGATCTTCAAGTGGAGATAAAGCCTGCGACCAGAGCGAGTCTCGCCGTCCGTCCCAGTAGAGCCAGGGACTGTAAGCCAGCCCTACAATGCTCGGTGTATTTCTGCGTGATTGACCAATGGCTTTCGCTTTATCCAAACCGTCGGTAAATCGAAGCTCGGGCTGATGGCAGCTTGCGCAGGAAACCTGGCCATTTGCACTAAGGCGGGTATCAAAAAACAAGGCATGTCCCAGTTCCTGGGCAACGGGGTCAGCCGAGGCTCTATTACTGGGATCCAGAGGCAATGGCGGCAAAGTTGAAAGTGACAGTGAAGTGATCAGTCGCAATTCATTTTCCGCCCAGGCCGCAGGCGGTTTGTAGGCAAGAAAAAGCCAACTCAACAAGCCTGCGAACAACAACAGGCCAGCAGCTGAAAGAGTTCTGGAATAGCTGGATAGAAAAGACAGTTTCATAAATCCAGAACAACAACCACCTTGTCTTCAACACCGCCACTAGCAATATTAAGCTCGAGCTCCCAGTGCCCCATCATATGGAAACGCAATCCCTGCAACTGATAATTTCCGTTACCAATGGCCATAATGGAAGGCGCCGTCGCCAGCCCATGATTATGCTGTGGCATGCCGCCGCCAACGCTTATTTCAGCATCAGTAACCGCATTGCCGTCTGCATTGTCGATATGCAAAGTCCAGCTGTGCATCCGGTTAATCACAATCGGATCAAGCTGACTTTCATAACTTAATCGAAAAAAACCTTTCTCCGATTCCAGCACAGAAGCCCCCTCTTCCTTGGCGACAACATTCCATGCCAGCATTTGCAAAAGCAGCGCTATTTTCAAAAGCATCAATTTCTTAAACACACTATTTTTCCTGTTCTGTTTTCTCTTGTAACTTGTAACTTGTGACTTGTGACTTGTGACTTTTATTATCTACGCTGATTTTATATTTTCAGTTTTACTTTTTTATCACGGTTCATCCACCAGTAACCCCCTTGCAAAGCCACAATTAACAAAACAAACAACGGGATGTAACCGTAACCCACATAGCCCACCTCAAAGGGAAACACTGCGGTATACAGCTCATTGGTTTCCGGATGGCGCGCAGTCACGATGCCAAGGTAATTACCTGATTCCTGAAAGTAATGATTAATGGTGTAGATATCTGGCTGCCTTGCCGGTGCCCGGTAAACTTCTGTCGCAGCATCTATTTCATCCTGACTCAGAGCGGCCACATCTTCTATCTTTGCAAAGCGCCCCATACCCGTGATATCACGAATAATACGAAAATCCACCGGGACCTGACCAAGATCGCCATAGGTATATTCCATGACAAAGACTGTTTCACCACTATCTGGAATATCCTCACAGTAATCCTCGTGCTGCCTGGTACGCGGCAAGTAAATTTTAAAGTGAGCGCTGTAGTAACCAATCTTGATAATGCAAAGGTCTGCATCGGCAGTCACACTGCCATGAGCCTGCGCAGCGGAATTGAACCCGAATACGGACAGGCAAAGAAAAAATAACAAGATGAGCTGAGAGGATTTCATGGAAGGCGCAAACTTACAGAAACAAGGAACTCTAGGCAAGTATAGCAGCATAGGCAGAGCAACTATTTCAGGTGAAAAATCTACATTTTCCGCTACAGACAGGTCAGAACGAGTTCCCTGCTCCTGTGTTTACCGCAGAGGAAGATAGATGTCCGTAATCATATCCGGATCCCGCAAGTCAGGACCTACATTCACATAATGGAAAAATACCGGGTAATCCCTGAGTTGTTCGCCGCTCTGCGGAAACCAGTCATAAACCAGGTATCCCACTTCCGGCATCCATTCCCGTGACCCGATATGCCGAATAACGGCACAGCGCCCTGCCGGAATGATTTTAGTGACGACACCGTAATCATTAGCAGCGACCGGATTGTCCACTGACACGCAAATATCCATTCGATAATCTTCCGGAAAGGTGTTGCGCGGATCAGTGTAATGAATGCCATAGGTCTCCCCCATATCAAACCTGATACCGTTGGCCTTGCGCCATTGAATAAACTTCATCGAGGTATTGTAGGTTTGACTCTCGGGCCCATGGTGCTCAAGCGCAGCTACCATGGTTTCTGGAAATTCCATCAGTGCAACATCCATTTTCTTGACCTCTTCTATATATTTATTGGTGACTTTGGGCTCGCCATGTCCCTGGTACCACTTTAACCATTGTGGACAGCGACGGAATTGAAGTGGTGACTGATCATGAGCACGTTTAAAGGCTCTGGAAAACGATTCAATATTTTCAAATCCCGCTTCCAGGGCAATATCTGTTATCCGACAGGCAGGATTAAAGACTAATTGAAATGATGCTCTCTTCAACCGGGTCTGCTGGGCAAGACGGTTAGGTGTGATGCCAATTCTGGCCTTAAAAAGTCGTAGAAAATGAAACTTTGAGCAATTAGCCAGTCGACTTAATGCATTCAGGGACAAATCATTCTGGGGATGACGCCTGATATATTCCGCCACCCTGTCAATTCGTTCAGCGACAGCTTGTGGCTGAGTACTTTTATTGGCTGATAACACGCTGGGCATACACCTTATCCGTTGAACTTTGCCACTTACCCTGGCATCTCAAATTATCCTGATGCCCGGCAGTATTCTACTTTAAAAGCAGAATAACTTGACTCAAATTGCTTTCCTGGTAAAAAATGCAAATTTTTCTCCAGAGGTTTACAATCCCGCCATCGTAAACGGCCCGGCAAGCTTGGCCGAGCGAATTAACCATTAATTTCTGGCATTTCTTCCTGATGAACAAACTTACCGGTTATTTTTTGACAGGCTTCGCTTACCTGCTGTATCTGATCAGTGCCGCGACCTTTCTCGACTATATGTACTCTCTTACTATTCGTGACACTGTCACTGCAGTGGAGAATGCGTTTGGCACCCTGGTCATTCTGGTTTTTTTGCTGGTATTGGCAAAATTCTCACTGAAAGATGGAAAAAAGCGCCTGCAACAAAATGGCGATGAAAGCGAAAATAAGGACTCGGATTCTTCATGAAAAGTTCCACTTCGGGGTCTATGTATAGGGGGATTAATCTGAGTCAAACTCCGGACAGGAAAGTGACTGTTTTTTCTCGAAAACAGACTAGTTTCAGGGCAAAACATCTTGCCCTCAAAGGGGTGATGCTTTACCATCACGACCTTGAAATTTAGCCACTTAGAAATTGCTGGATGCGGCTTTTAAGACTTGACGTTGACACGCTCTTCTTTCTACTCGTCAAGCCCTTTGCCGCTATTGTTGATATGCAATTTTTTTCAATTAAAATAAGTAGTTAATTTAATTCTGGTGCTGAAAGCTGTCGATCTGGCTGAAGTACGTCTAAATAGCTTTGTTGTAGTTTTTTACGATGCTCAAAAACCGAAAGAACACAATAGTCATTAAAGCCCCCCACTCTTTGATAGCGGACGAATCTGCTACCCCCGGAATAAACTCCCTGACCCTGGACATCCAAAGCCAGTCAGGCTACGTACCTGGCTGTAATTCAATGAGTTTTCAGATCATTTGTAAAAATTTCACTGACCAATTTACCAACGCCGCACTAACTTCCAAGTTTTTGTGCGGGCAATCTAGTTAAGAAGGACTGAAAAGTTATGGCATTTGTAGTTGCGATCATATTTCTTGTAATCATCAGTATAGCCCTGCAGTTGTTTACCCCCTGGTATTTTCAACCAATTGCCTCCAACTGGACCGGTATTGATTCCACTATCAGTATCACGATGTGGGTAACCGGCTTTGTATTCATTGCAGTGAACTTGTTTTTGGCTTACTGCGTCTATAAATACCGCTATAACAAGGACCGTCGCGCCAATTACGAGCCGGAAAACAAAAAACTGGAAATCTGGCTCACCAGCTTTACGGCCATTGGTGTTGCTGCACTTCTGACCCCGGGCCTGTTCGTATGGGCAAGCTTTGTAAACGTGCCCGAGGATGCAGTGCAGGTGGAAGTCGTTGGCCAGCAGTGGCAGTGGAGCTTCCGTTATCCGGGTGCCGATGGTGTTCTTGGTACTGCTGACAATGCCTACGTAACTCCTGAAAATCCCATGGGTCTTAATCCGGCAGACCCTTTCGGACAGGATGACCTGATTATTGAAGACAAGGAAATGTACCTGCCACTGAATCAGAATGTTGAGCTGTTGATGCGTTCCAAGGACGTATTACATGACTACACTGTTGCTCCTTTCCGCGTAAAAATGGACATGGTGCCGGGTTCTGTATCTTATATGTGGCTTGAGCCTACCAAAGCCGGTCGCTACGACATCCTCTGTGAAGAACATTGCGGACTTGGCCACTTTATTATGCGCGGCTCGGTAGTGGTTGCAGAGCAGGCAGAGTATGAAGCCTGGCTTGCAGAACAGACTACTTTTGCCGAAACACAGGCAGTTGCCGTGGGCAATGCCCAGGCTGGAGCGGCTAACTACGCTGTTTGCTCTGCCTGTCATGGCGCCAATGGTGGAGGTAATCAGGCGCTGAATGCGCCGAAACTGGCCGGCCAGCAAGACTGGTATCTGCGTCAGCAACTCAGATATTACAAATCAGGTGTTCGAGGCACGAATCCTGATGATGTCTATGGCGCACAGATGGCACCTATGGCCGCCACACTGGTCAACGACACTGTTACCAGCAATGTTATTGCCTATATCCAAAGCCTCCCCAATGATCCTGCGCCTGAAACGGTTAGTGGCGACCTGGCCAATGGTGAAGCGCTTTATAACTCCACCTGCAGCACCTGTCATGGTGATGACGGCACTGGCCGCTGGAAAGTTCACGCCCCTGCTCTGGCAGGCATGACTGACTGGTATATGGTCAGACAGTTACAGAATTTTAAATCCGGTGTGCGCGGTGCTCATCCTGAAGATCAGCTGGGTTACCAGATGACTGCCATGGTATCTGCACTGGCCGATGACGATGCTATCAACGACGTGGTTGCGTACATAAACACACTCAAGTAATCAATCTGCATCAAACAGAATTAAATTTAAGTAACTAACCCGGTATTTGGGCTTGGTTAGAGCGAGGAGAAAGTAATGTCATATATTCCAATAGCGGACCAGAAAGATGAAATGCATGATCCGCATAGTTTTATTGCCAAATATGTCTGGAGCATGGACCACAAAGTCATTGCCATCCAATACGGCACGATTGCTGTAGCTGTTGGCCTGGTGGCACTGGCTTTGTCTGCCCTGATGCGTCTGCAACTGGGTTACCCTGATACATTTGCTTTCATTGATCCAGCCGAGTATTACCAGTATGTCACCATGCATGGCATGATCATGGTGGTTTATCTACTGACAGCCCTTTTCCTCGGGGGCTTTGGTAACTACTTGATCCCCTTGCAAATTGGCGCAAGAGATATGGTTTTCCCCTTTCTCAATATGTTGAGCGTCTGGGTTTACCTGTTATCAGTAATTATTCTGATGGCCAGTTTCTTTGTCTCAGGCGGCCCCACTGGTGCCGGCTGGACACTCTATCCACCCCAGGCAATCACGGAAGGTACGCCCGGTGCTGATATGGGTATCATTTTGATGCTCGCGTCTCTGGCGGTCTTCATCGTTGCCTTCACCATGGGTGGTCTTAACTACGTGACTACCGTTCTTCAGGCTCGTACCCATGGCATGACCCTGATGCGTATGCCTCTATCGGTCTGGGGCATCTTCGTCGCGACTATTCTGGGTCTGTTTGCATTCCCTGCGCTGTTTGTAAGCGCCATCATGATGAGTTTTGACAAGCTACTGGGCACCAGCTTCTTCATGCCTGCCATGGTTTCAATTGGCGAGACTCTGGATCACACAGGCGGCAGCCCGGTTCTGTTCCAGCATCTTTTCTGGTTCTTTGGCCATCCTGAAGTGTATATCGTAGCCCTGCCCGCTTTTGGTCTGGTCTCCGACGTACTGAGCTGTCATGCACGCAAAAACATTTTCGGCTACCGCATGATGGTATGGGCAATTGTTGCCATTGGCGGTCTCAGCTTCATCGTATGGGCTCACCATATGTATGTCAGCGGCATGAACCCCTACTTCGGTTTCTTCTTTGCCTTTACCACCCTGATTATCGCTGTGCCGACAGCCATCAAGGTCTATAACTGGGTGCTGACGCTATGGGAAGGTAATATTCGCCTGACCGTGCCAATGCTATTCGCTTGCGGCTTTATCTTTACCTTTCTGCATGGTGGCCTGACCGGTATTTTCCTGGGGAATGTAACCGTTGACCTGCCCCTGTCCGATACTTACTTCGTAATCGCCCACTTCCATATGGTTATGGGTGTATCACCAGTGATGGTTCTGTTTGCATCGATCTACCACTGGTTCCCTAAAATGAGTGGCAAGATGTTTAACGTCACCCTCGGCAAGATTCATTTCTGGGCTACCTTCTTCGGTACTTATGCCATTTACCTGCCAATGCATTACCTGGGCTTCCTTGGTGTTCCCCGTCGTTATTACTCTATGGGTACTACCGAGTTTCTTCCTGAGTCTGCAAATACCCTGAATGCCAATATCACCATGGCAGCAATCTGGGTAGCGGTATTCCAGCTGGTGTTCATTTTCAACATCATCTGGAGCCTTTGGAAAGGCAAGAAATGTGACGGCAACCCATGGGAAGCCACCAGCCTGGAATGGCAGACTCCTGAGAACCCACCTGCCCACGGCAACTGGGGTCCAGAACTGCCTACTGTATACCGCTGGGCTTATGAATATAGTGTTCCGGGTGTCAAGGCTGATTTTGTGCCACAGAATATAGCACCGGAAGACGTCGAAACCACTGACGGCAAACCTTATATAGGACATGAAGATTGAGCTTTTTCAAAAGCATATTTGAGAAGCCCTGGAACTATCAGGGTGATGATCCGAACTTCGGCGGATCAGAAATAGCCCAAGGTCTGCATCCCAAAAGGATTGCCCTACGCATGTTTCTGGCCGTCGTATTCGTCATCTTCATGTTGTTCATCGTGGCTTATTTCATTCGCATGGAGCTGGATGACTGGAGCCCGATGCCGGAGTCCAACCTGTTATGGGTAAACTCCCTGCTTCTGTTTATTTGCAGTGTGATCATGCAATGGACTCGTGGGGCTGCCAAAAAAGGGGGGGCACAATCAGTGAAGTACGGCATGGTTGCAGCCGGGATTTTTACCCTGGCTTTTGTTTATGGCCAGGTTTCAGCCTGGGAAGAAATGAACAACGCAGGCTATTACCTGGCCAGCAACCCGGCAAATTCGTTTTTTTATGTACTTACAGGGCTTCATGGATTACATATCCTTGGCGGCCTGTGGGTATGGACCCGGTCGACTTTTAAAGTCCTGTCCGGGGCTGAAGTTAAAGCAGTCAAATTGAGTGTAGAGCTGTGTTCAGTGTACTGGCATTTTCTACTCCTGGTCTGGCTGGTAATTTTTGCATTACTTTCATATACCTAATATTAAAATCTAGGATGTATTTATGAGTGGAGAATCACTTAGCCTTTCAGGGCACGCAAAAACCGTAGTTGAAGATTGGTCAAGCGACAAGCAAGCGTTTAATGTCCCCTGGGGCAAGTTTATGATGTGGATGTTCCTCGTCAGTGACACCTTCATCTTTAGCTGCTTTCTTGTTGGCTACATGAATGTTCGACGAACCACCACCGATCCATGGCCATACCCTAGTGAAGTTTTCGCGCTTGAAATGTTTGGGACCAGTGTTCCACTTATTCTGATTGCGATCATGACCTTCATCCTGATTACAAGTTCAGGCACCATGGCACTGGCAGTACGCTTTGCTCACTTCAAAGATAAAAACAAAATCTTTTTGCTGATGCTAGTTACTGCCGCTCTTGGCGCCTCTTTTGTCGGATTGCAGGCTTTTGAGTGGTCCAAGCTTATTGCTGAAGGTGTACGTCCCTGGACTAACCCATTTGGCGCCCCGCAGTTTGGCTCTATCTTCTTTATGGTGACAGGCTTTCATGGCTTACACGTAAGCTGCGGTGTTATATATCTCCTGGTTATTGCCAGAAAAATACTTCGGGGTGATTATGACAAAAAAGGTGATTACTCGATTGTTGAAATCACTGGTCTGTACTGGCACTTTGTTGACCTGGTCTGGGTTTTCATTTTTGCATTTTTCTATCTCTGGTAAGAATATAATTTAGCGCGGTAAGAGGTTTATTAATTATGGAAAACGTTGCAACACAAGAAACTGAGAGTCACGAAGACGAAGCTCAACATCCCATTGGTGTATACCTGAAAGTATGGATTCTACTGTTTGTCATCAGTGGACTCTCTTACGCCGTTGATTACTTCGACTTCCAGGGCATGATGCGATGGTCTTTGATCATTATTTTCATGCTCCTCAAAGCTGGACTGATCATCGCAGTCTTCATGCATGTCATGTGGGAGCGCATGGCGCTTATTACGGCGATCCTGGGGCCACCTCTGCTGCTGATAACCCTGATCGGCTTTATGATTTCAGAAGGCTTGTATGTATTCGGTAACCGAGTTGATTACATGGGTCGCCCTGCTGCTGCCGAAAGGATCCATGTAGCAGATGTTATTCATCATGATGAAGAGCATGGCGAAGAAGCAATGGAAGAAGGACACTAGGTCCTTCTTCTGTATTTCCAGCCAATAATATTGACGACTTTATTAACTAACAATACAGATACAAAATTATGAGCCTTAACGAAGAAGACAAGCTGGTCCATTATGAAGAAGGCAGTGATAGTGATGCAGATGCTTTCGCCTTTATTATGCTGGTGGTAATACTTGGCCTCACACTGGTACATTATCTGCAGGGCTAGCAGTTATTATCAGCGACTGGTCTCTGGCCAGTCGCATATTCCCCATCTCCTTTTTACCCAATCCCAACCGCGTTAACTAAACTACGCCATTTACTGACCAGCTTTACCCCTTTTCTTTACCCCCTCTCCTTTACCCTTCTTCTGTCCCTGAAGAGCGCACTACTTATCTTTTTCTCCGGTATAAAACCGAAAACAATCCATTGATTCAGATCAATGCTGTAAAGCGCTGCTGTTTGTATAGTTTGCACAGTCAAACAAACAACAGGAGAAGAATGATGGTTTTCGTACTTTGTGGCGCATTAGCAATAATTGCAGTTGGTGGGATTATTTTGACCTTGGCTGGAATTGCTTCGCATAAAATTGTAGTCTGATTCAGACGCCCTGTAAAAAGTTTCAACCCTCTTCCGGCTGTAGTTCTTAACTTGTGTTAAGAAATATGGCCGGTTTCCGTATCCCTTTTTTATAATTATTCTCCCCTCTGCGTTAATCCCAAAACATATTTATGGCATAATGGCTTTCCCTTCTGGACCTGAGGCCAAACCCACATTGTCTGTCATGAAAACTAAAGTATTTACCTTTGGAGAGCTGGAAATCCGTTTTAACTGGGTCGTGGCATTCTTCATTCTGCTGGTTCTGTCTGGCTTGATAAGACTCGGTATATGGCAACTGGACCGGGCACAGGAGAAAATGTCGCTGCAAGACACCTACCTGGAAATGGGACGCGATCAGGCGATCCCCGTAGACGACGTGCCCATGTCCGGTTTGGAAAATGATGCCCGCAACATCCAGAATCTTCACGTCTCTGCCAGTGGCGAGTATATGAACGAGAAAACTATTTTTCTCATTTATCAGACCTATGAAGACAATATCGGTTATGAAGTGATCACACCATTCAAGCTGGATGAAGCTGATAAAATTGTCTTTGTCAGCCGTGGCTGGATACTGGCCAATACCTATGAAGAAACAAAAGACAAAGTGCAGCCAATTTTAGGCAAGCAAACTATTCAAGGACAGGTTTTCGTGCCTACGGTAAAGCAGGCTGACCGAACCAACGATATCGATTTAAGCAATGTAAGATGGCCACTGGAACTGCGTTACCTTAATATGCTGGAAATCTCTCACCTGTTTGATGAAACCTACTTTCCCTATGAGGTCAGACTGGATGAAGATCAGGCTGGTGTGTTTATCAGGCACTGGCCCACAGTAATGGTCGATACCAGTCGAAATTTCTCTTATTCATTGCAGTGGTTTGCCATGTCTATTGCCTTGCTTATCGTCACTTTTATTCTCAGCAGCAATACTCTGCAGTTAATTCAAAAACGCTCCAAGCCCATTTAGCGTCAATACGTCCATTTATACCAGGCCCTCGTACTAACACACTTAAAAGCCTGTATTTTAAGGCAATTAACTCGCTGTTATCATTGCAGAGATTCATACCCATTGTTTCAAGGAATATCCAATGCGATTTACATTTGCCCTAATTTTACTTTCTTCCCTTTGCAGTAGTCTTTATGCCCAGCCAGAAGCATCTATACAGCAACAGGTCAGCATGGCCATGGCCAGTGACATCAGAACTGATGAAGAAAGAGCACGGGACATATACCGTAAACCTGCCCAGGTACTTGAATTTTTTGGCCTCGAAAATGATATGCGGGTAATTGAAATACTCCCGTTTGGGGGTTGGTACAGTAAAATTCTTGCTCCTGTATTGCGTGATAATGGCCAGTTCTATACTACACAACCTGAACTGGGTTCTTATAGCGACCCACTTGACGACGCCCTGGCCCTGCCGGGAATGGATAAAGTCATTAAACTGGATTACAACCCACGGGAAAAAAACTCCCCGAGAGATCTATTTATTGGCACCGGTGGTGATTGGGATATTGAGCCAGTGGATATGGTGCTGACTTTCCAGAATTATCATAACCTGAATTATGACGACCGTATGGCCCTTAACCAAACCGTCTACAATGCTTTAAAACCGGGTGGAGCCTATGGCATCGTTGATCACACACGCCGTCACAACGAAGCTAATAGCCGCGTTAATGGCAGACGCGTTGATCCTTTACTGGTAGTGAAAGAAGTACAGGAATCCGGTTTTATGCTGGAGGACTATAGTGACCTGCTGGCAATGCCCGATGATGAACTGGTACTGGAAGTTGGCCAGTCACAGGTAAGTGGCAAATCAGACCGATTTACCCTGCTTTTTCGCAAATCCGAATAAGACTGGTCCTTAACTTGAAAAAGATACCCATAAAAAAAGCCCGCTTCATTGAAGCGGGCTTTTTGCATATGGCGCACCCGGCACGATTCGAACGTGCGACCCCCTAGTTCGTAGCCAGGTACTCTATCCAGCTGAGCTACGGGTGCGAAACTTTTACTTACACTACTTTAACCTTCATTCAGCCAGGTACAGCTCTTTATAGTCCAACTGAACTACAGGTGCGAAACTTTTTAAACTTTCATGTCGGATGCGGTCTGCGACCTTATCCGACCTACTTACTTATCTCGTCGGATGGCGGCTGACAGCCTTATCCGACCTACGCCTGAATCCTTTCCTGCTGCGTAATCTTTCAAAAATGCTGTGGTTTTTGAAGGGGATGAATTGTCGATTATTTGGCCTCTCAAGTCAATTTCATTAATGTAATTACCCGCAAATTCAATCACTTTCCCCTTCCTCTGGGTATAATGACCAGCTTCTCATTACAGCGGGGTTGAGCCTTCCCTCTATTAATCTGATATGCACCTGAATAACATCCACACTGAACAACTCTCAATCAAGGACTGGCACATCTTGCCCGGTCAGTGCTGGGCTGTAATTGGCCGTAACGGCTCTGGCAAGCAACTGCTGGCTAACCTGATCGCCGGAAAAACCGAACTGCAACAAGGTAATTTAAGCCATGATTTCACCAATATAGAAATCCTGTCTTTTGAAGCACAACAAAGTCTCTATGAAAATGAGCTCAAGCTGGATGACACGGACTTTATGGACCGCCTGGATCAGGGCACAAGCGTCCGTGAACTACTGGATTTAAAGGTCGAGATACCGAAGAAGTTGGCTTTTCTCGGCCTGGATAGAATACTTGAGCGCGGCTACAGGCTGTTAAGCAGTGGTGAAGGACGCAAAACATTATTGGCTCATGCAGTCCTTCAACAGCCTGACTTTCTTATTCTTGATGAACCTTATGACAGCCTGGATATTGCGTCACGCGATGAAATGCAGGCATTTTTCCAGCACCTGTCTGCAGAAAATCAGACCCAGCTGCTATTTCTGCTAAATAATCTTGATGAAATCAGCGACTGGCATACTCATGTTGCCATTATGGAAAAGGGAGAGCTTATTTCTCAGGGCACACGTGAAGCTGTACTGGCCGATTCAGCAATTCATGCTCTGCTCTCTTTTGATCCTGATTGCCTGCCCGACTGGCCAGAAGACCTTCCTCGCAATAGCCCTGATAACCCTCTGATCAAACTGACTGAAGGTAAAGTGCAATATGGTGAGACGCTTATCTTTGACGGGATTGATTTGACGGTAACACCGGGTGCTCATACCTTGCTAACCGGCGCCAATGGCTCAGGTAAATCCACTCTGCTCAGCCTCATTACCGGCGACCATCCTCAATGCTATGGCAACGACATGCATATACTTGGCTTCAGGCGTGGCTCCGGGGAAAGTATCTGGGAAGTAAAAAAGCAAATAGGCATTGTCACTCCGGATCTGCACCGTAATCATCGGGTAGCTGGCACCGCGCTGCATATCACCCTGAGCGGTTTTTTTGACAGCATTGGCTTATATGATGATCCCGACAGCACGCAGATAGCGCATGCCAGGCAATGGTTGGCATTGGTGGGCCTGGAACAGCATTCATCGACTCCCTACAAGCAACTCAGCTATGGCGAACAACGTCTGGTTCTTATTGCCCGCGCGTTGGTAAAACAGCCTGCCCTGCTGATTCTGGACGAGCCCACCCAG
>JAHEHN010000112.1:11973-14837 GCA_024644515.1 Gammaproteobacteria bacterium | reverse complement strand
CCGCCTCTACCGCCAGCGCCAAAATACCCAGTCTTTCCCGAACGCCCTCTCCCCGGGCATAGTAAATGGTCGCGCCCGATGACCCGGCTTCTTGGGCCGCCGTAACAATTTTGTCCGCAATGCCTCTTTGCACAATGCAGGTAATCATCGATACATCCGTCAGTACGGTTATTTACGTTTGCTCATGTTGTAGCCAGTCCTACTTCAATTGGTGACAATTCCTGTTCATCCAGCATATGTCTGCGCTTGATCTTCCATTTTGTACCCATAGCCCGGTAAGCAGCACTGCAATGATCGGACAAATCGAGGCCAGTGAAAGAATGCCAAAACCATCAATACTGCCCATGGCATTGCCGAAGCCCAGCCCCATTGCCAGAACCAGAGGCACCGTGACGGGTCCTGTGGTAACACCGGCACTGTCCCAGGCAATATTGACAAAATCCTCGCTGGAAATGTAAGTGAGAAACATGGCCAGGAAGTAAAACGGCAACAGCAACACAATAACCGGTAGATTAATTACCATTTTTAGAATGCCCAGACCAATGCCACAGGCCACGCCAAAAGCGACCGAATACATCAGCATGCTTTTCTTGAACGCGCCATTGGTAAGATTCTCCACGGTAGACCCCAGCGCATTGAGCGCAGGCTCGGCCGGAGTAGCACCAAAGCCCAATAACCAGGCAAAGGTCAGCGCAATAAATATGCCGAAACCATAGGAATACAGGGGAGAATCTTCAACAAAATTAAGATAGGTAAATGCCGCCGGCACAAGTCCACCGGATTGTCCACCGAGTTTCGCCAGTCCGTAGCTCAGTCCGACATTAAAACAACCATGCCCAACACACAAAGGAAGATACCGTAGAATGTATTGAGGCGATTCCTGACTTTTTCCTTTAACAGCAGTGTTAATACCACCAGCAAAAATATGACAAGCGGCACAATGGCCTGCACACCCAGCTTGATCTCCACCCAGGGTGTGCTTTCATGCCAGAGCACATTCTCAGCCACGGCTATCTGGCTGGCACTGGCGATTATCTCTTCCACCGGGACCGCCCAGTAAAGATAAATGGCCAGACTGAGCACCCCTATAATGGGAAACAGGGAGGCCAGTGTAACGACGCCAAAACCGGACAGTGACGAACTGCCCTTTCCGGCTGCTGACGCAATGCCAATACCAAGAGACAGCACCAGAGGGACCGTTACCGGGCCTGTCGTTACTGCGCCGCTATCCCAGGCCAGCCCCAGTACATTGGACAGGTAAGGGTTACCCATCACATAAATGGTTAACGCCAGAGTGGGGATCAGGGTCGCAAATATAACCGGCTTCATACTCCAGCTATAAAGAAAACGTAAAGTGCCGATGACAGCAGCAAAGCCCACGCCCATCCCGACAATGAGCACCAGCACACCGGAATAGTCATTCAGCAGGGCATATAGATAAGGTGCCTCATCCACATTAACAATGGACCCGGCTGTTTTCAGTGCACCAATAGCCGGCTCAGCAAAAGTGACACCAATGCCCAGTAAAAAAGCCACCAGCAATACCACCGGCATGGACGATTTACTGGGCAGAATTGTGCCGATCGTTTCTCCGAACAGCATCAGCCCTACTTTCAATCCTTCCATGGACAACATTAAGCCGATAATCACGGACACCAGTCCGGCACTGATTTGCCAGTGATCAGCGACATTCTGCTTGAGAATAAATAATTGAAACAGAACCAGGTAAATCGCCAGTGGTAATACAGCCCGTACCTGCTCATAGGCGCACACTGACATAGGGTTTGATTAATCTGACGATATCCAGGGATCGCAGCTGGATTTTAGGCGGGTGATACGCAATGTCATTTCCGTACTGGTCTTTTCAAGACGGGGACTTAAGTGATTGAAACTGATTTGCCGTTGCTTGATTGAAATTTCGCGAACAAAAGCACCGTAGCGTATCTTTTTTCCCTGCTCTTCCATCTGCAATGCTGACCATCTATACAAGAATCAACCAGCATCATAAACAAAGCCTTGAATATATGAAACGAAAAATGAATTAATCTTGAGCAAAAACATTGGCTTGCATATTTAACAGCTGACAGCCAGGGAGCCCTCAATGAGAATTTAGCTGGCCTTTTGCATAAAAATCTACTGAACCCAAGTGTAAGCCGGCGTATGAATTGTGTAGCATGCATGCCATCTGTTTAGTATTTAACGCTAATAATTCAACAGCAGTCGGCAGGAATTATCTTCATGAAAACATTCAGCAACAAAGTCGCCGTGATTACCGGCGCCGCATCAGGCATTGGGCTGGCAAGCGCCAGAGCTTTAGCCAAAGAGGGCATGCATATAGTCTTGCTCGATAATCGCGAAGGGGCATTACAAACAGCCCGCGAAAGCCTGCTGAAAGATGGGGCCAAAGTACTGGCCCTTACAGTAGATGTTGGCGATGCAGTGGCCGTAGAAAAGTCAGTACAGCGAGTCATTGCTGAATTCGGCGCCGTGCATTTGTTAATGAATAATGCTGCCGTCTTTATTCGTGGTCCGGAAATAGCAGAGGTACAGGATGATGTATGGGAGTGGCTACTCAGAGTGAATGTGTATGGCACGTTAAATTGTATTCGCAGCTATTTACCTTATCTGAAAAAAAATGATGATGAGGGCCATATCGTTAATACCTGCTCCATTTCTGGTCTTATTGTCAGGCCACGCAATAATGGCGTCTACGCCACTTCAAAATATGCGCTGGTAGGCCTCTCGGAAGCCCTTGCCCACGATCTGCATGAAACCGCTATCAAGGTATCCGTATTATTACCTGCCGCAGTGGCCTCTGATTTTTATCTTACGTCTGCAGAACATCGAGGCAAGCTCGGCGGCAA
>JAHEHN010000112.1:0-11963 GCA_024644515.1 Gammaproteobacteria bacterium | reverse complement strand
CCTTCTACCCCGGAAGACACCGCTAACGGCATGTCCCCGGATGAGGTTGCCGCCCGGCTGGTCGATGGGGTACGCCAGAATCGCTTTTATATAGTCACTCATGCTGAAAACAGAGCCATGCTGGAAGCCAAACACCGGGAAATGATGGCCGCTTGTGATGCCGCAGAGGCCTTTAATCAGGCAGGGTAACAATAAACCACTTGTTACTATTAGCGGCGCCTAGACCACAATGGAAAATCCTGTGCTCTGTCATGTCATCCCGATAACAAGACCCTCATAACCCGGAGTTTCCTTGTTATTTAGTTTCCAACGGTAAGCGGAACAATATCGGCACTATTACTTAATGAGTCCAGTGTAAGAATTTTTTCTGCTAGCCTTTGCTGCTGATCCGGACTCAACACATCCTCAGAATTTTTAGTGAACTTGCCCATGATTTCCTCTTCAGTCATGGGGTTTTCCCTAGAGCCGCGGTTATGCTCTTCAACTTCTGTAAATGACTCGCCGCTATTTAACTCTATGGTCACCTGCCCTTTAAACTGCTCTGGACCTGGAAAAGTATCGTCGAGCTGGTAGTCAACTTTGTCAGCAAGTGCCAGGATAGTTTTATCCGTCAGGGAATCACTTGCGTAGGAATCTTTATTTATCTTTCCCAGTACAAGAGCTTCGGCCAGGGTGTACTGCAAACTCACCCTGCCGTGTGAGTCGCTGTTGGGTCGGCGTTTCTCTGCTACAGGTTCACAAACAATGCCTACCTGATACTCGGGTACAGGACAGATGATACGTGCCACATCTTCATGCTTGATAGTGTGTGCTGCAACTAATCTTAACAGCGCATTAATATAGGGATGAATAACATGAGCCACCGGAAAGGGTTTAAAGGAAGCATTTTCACTTTCCCAATGTGAACCAAGATTATCACTCAACATGGCATAATCCAGGGCAATATTTTCATCCTGTAAATGGGAGGCAAACAAACCAAAACGGCCCTCCAGCACTTCCAATGGACCTGTCGTTCCATTTTTACCAAGCGTCGCGGCAGTAATTCCACTTTGCGATGCCCAGCCGGGATGTAAAAACTTTGATTGCGTGCCATCCACCCAGCACTGCAACAGGCCAGCCGCATAACTGCCGACAATGCCCGCCGCATTAACCTGTTGCTGTTTGCTGAGTTTCAATAAATATCCCGCCAGCCAGGTCGAGCCAAAAGCTGCAAACATACCCGTAGGATGAAAGCCTCTGCGATGAAACTGCTGGGGCGCAACACTGCCAATACGACAGGAGATTTCATTTCCAATGGCAATAGCGGTAATGACGTCCTTTCCTGAGAGCTGATCCCTCTCTCCCAATGCCATTGCGGCAGACACGGATGGACCACTCATGTGAACGATGGAGCGATTATGGGTATCATCAAATTCCAGCGCCTGGGACAGTGCGCCATTGGTAAAGGCTGCGCCAGTGACCGTGGTGGACTCTCCAGACCCCCAGATCCGACAAGTTCCTCCCGGTGAAAGCTCCAGCGTTGATTGTTTTACCGAGCGGCCAAAGTCAGTGCCTGAACCAGCAAGCGCAAGACCGGTTACATCCAGGATACGCAAACGCGTATTTTCAATAACCTTGTCAGGCAAGTCTTCAAAACGTAGTCCCAGGGACCAGTCTGTTAGTAATTCCGAGTACGACATTGGGGTATATTCACCTCTCCAAAGTGTTCGTCTTATAAGCCAGGAAAAGCTAATTCAATAAGAAAAAACATATAAAGGAAATAATTATTACGCCAAGCAGGTTAATAACTACGCCTTCTCTGGCCATGGTTTTGATCGCAAATTGTCCGGTACTAAAGGCAACACCGTTTGGGGTAGTAGCCGTTGGCAACATAAAAGCACAACTTGCCGACAAGGCTGCCGGCAGCATCAGTAATATCGGATCTATATTTGCCGCCAGTGCTGCACCAGCCAGAACTGGCATCAGCAGCGCCGTAGTGGCGGTATTGCTGGTCAATTCTGTCAGAAATGTCACCATCAGACACAAGCCTGCCGTCATAATCAGGATTGGGTAAGCGGTAAGTCCCGAGAGTGCCTGACCTAGAATGGCGCTCAACCCGGATTCTGAAAAAGCTCTGGCAATGGCAAAGCCTGAACCCAGCAAAATCAGAATACCCCAGGGAATTTTACTGACACCTTCCCAGTCCAGCAGCCTGGCCCCCTTTCCATCGGGGATGATGAAAAGACTTATGGCCGCAAACAGGGCAATACTGGCATCTGTCACGCCCGGGACATTCAAGGCCTGACTCCAGCCACCAAAGGGTTCAGTACGGAACATCCATGCGCATGCTGTGGCAAAAAAAACCATCATCACCCTTTTCTCTTCTACTCGCCATTGCCCTACTGCGGGCAGCTCAATAGCGCCGGTGTAATCTAGTTTACGCGTGAGCCAGAAACCAATGAGTGGAAGAAATAACAGAATGATAGGTACCCCCCAAACCATCCATTGCATGAAACCAATATCCTTACCGGTAGTATCTGAATAGACCTGGATGAAAACCAGGTTGGCAGGTGTACCTATGGGGGTCCCCAAACCTCCGACATTAGCCGCATAGGCGAGTCCTAATAAAAGAGGTGTTGCCAACTTTGGGTCCCGGCTTGTTTCCAGCACCGCTAGAATGACTGGTAACAACATAAGAGAGGTCGCCGCATTGGAAATCCACATACTCAAGACGGCAGCAGCCGCCATAAAACCAAACACTATTCTGCGACTGCTTTGACCACCAAATAAATTCACCATAATCAGTGCAACACGCTGATGGGCACCGCTACTTACCATGGAGGCTGATAAAATAAATCCCCCCATTACCAGTAGCACCGTAGGGCTGCCATAAGCCTGTCCCACCTGGGCAGGTGTTAACACCCCCGTAGTGGGTAATAGAGCCAGAGGCACCAGAGCAGTAACCGGGATGGGAACCGCTTCAGAAATCCACCAGCAGGCACACAGGCAAGTGACCGCCCCGGTCCAGCAAACACTGGAAGCATAGCCAAGAGTCCAGAGGAGGAAATAGCAAAGGCAGGCAACAACAAGTCCTGCTAATAAATATAGAGAATTTGCAGTTGCCGGTTTATGTATTGATTCAGTTGATGACTCAGCAGTATTCTGTGACAAAGACTTTCCAAATATGGCCAAATAAGCAGTCGGATTATTTCCGTGAGCTTACCGCCAGGTAAGCTGCGATATCGTCAATTTCTTTATCAGAGAGTTCGGTCTTCCTGAAAGGCGGCATCGACCATGCCCCCATGCGCACGAAAACGGAGATTACTTCACTGGTCAAATCAGTGCGATCTTCCAGTGCGGCAGGCATAGTGTCCCCATACTTTATCTTCAGGGAATAAGTGCCTGGTAACATCTCCCGACCATCATCACCGGCTCCTTTACCGTGGCAAGGTGCACAGCTGTGATCAAATTTGGCTTTGCCGCGCGCAACAGCTTCACTATCCTGGGCAATAGCGATTTGAGTTGACGCTACCAGTGTAAGTCCGAGAAAAACCTGTCGAAACAATTTGTTCATACTAGTCTTCACGCAAAGCCCCCCTTAGATCAGCATAGGCTTCTGGCCAGATACCTGCCCTGCCCGGTGAAATAATGCCATTTGGATCAATGGCATTTTTCAATTTTTCATTGAAGCGGCGCAAAATATTATTGTTAAACGAATACTGATCTGCCACATCATCCTGAAGAATTGGTGGCGCACGGTAGTCGCCATAGCCCAGCTTGGCATTTTCCTCCAGCAGTCTGCGCAGCAACTTGGTGGCGTCTTTCTTTTGTTGCGGCGAATTACCCTTGGCGGCGCCAAATCCATTGCCCATTAGAAAACTATTCTGATACCAGTTTACTGGAACGGCCAATGCATTCGGAAAGAAACCAGGCATCTCCAGTCGTCTGGAAATATCTGCAAAATCACGTTGCGCCTTGAATACTGCTTCACCGCTTCTACCCACCAGAGAAAACAACCCTATGTGCGTTTCATTCCAGGCATTGGGATCAAAATCAGTACGGCCGGTCATATACCAGATCCCCAGCCCGGGACGCCCTTGAGTGATATTGCGGCGCATGACACTTTCGTAAGAGGTAGAGCTTTTCTGGATTTGCTCATCGGTCAGGGGAACCGGCAAAGATTCACCATCAGTAAATTGAACCCCGGGAATATTTCGCGTCATTAATTCCTTCGCATATTCCCAATTGGCAAGCGTAGTGCCTTCAGAGCCATAAAACTGTAATTCAACGCGCCAGGAAGGCAGACCTGCAGCAAGTGCCTGGCGATCCATTTCTTCTTCATTGAAGGCGTTGGCGGCTTCGGCAAATTCGGTATTGCTCATCAGTGCCTGTAGTCCGCCGCTGTACCAGGGTTCGCCAATCATGCCCAGATCAGTCAAATAATTAACCGTATCAACCATGGCAATAAAATCCTGGCGTCGGGGGACTGTCACCAGGCCATTGCGCCAGTGTTCCGGTTGCGGCATAAGGCGAAAGCCCATTTTGGTGACAATACCAAAATTTCCCTGACCGAATAGGCCAGCAGGATCGGGTCCGAAACCATGTTTATATTCCTGCCAACTATCAGAGGCAGGCATTGCGCCCATACCGGTGCGCAATATTTCACCATCCGGCAAGACCACTTCCATGCCACAATGGGCGCTAAAATGATCCCGGTAAGGCCCCAGCGTATAACCAATGCCGTGATCAAGCGCGTTGCCAATAGGACTGCCCCAACCCGGATCCGGCGTATCAACCCAGACCTTCAGGCCACGTTCCTGAATATAGTTATACAAATCGATGTAAGAGACTCCCGGTTCAACCAGGGCAAAATTACGCTTGTCATCCACTTCCAGCACCCGATCCATACGTTTCAGGTCCACGGTCAAACTGCCACGCACATTGGGCGAAGGCCCGCCATAGGCAAAGTTTTTACCCGTAGAAATAGAGTACAGCGGTATTCGGAACTCGTTGGCTATCCTTACGATGGCCTGCACCTGCTCAACACTGTCCGGGCCAACGGCAGCACAGGGAATCAGTTCATTGGGCTGATCCTTGATATAGGAAAAATGATCACGATAGGCATGAATATCCGCATCGCTGGTGAAAACCCATTCCTCACCGACCACGCTTTTCAGACGGTCAATTGCTGTATCAAACTGTTGCTGACTGACGCCCGGGGGCAATATGGCCATGATAATTGTCTCGCGTTATTTTGTTTTTTTATTTATTGAAGTCTGTGTATGACGTGACAAAACCTATATCGCCGCATAGGCTGAATTTTTAGGGGCAATAATCCATGAAAAAACCTGTGGCTTGCCATCTGAAGTGGATAAAACAGTAGGTGAAGAAGGCGCATCCAGTACCTGCTTGTGGACCACACGCATGCCAAAATCCGGGGCCAGCGTTTCAAGCACAAACAAGGCATCCTGCCCGGTAAGCCCGGCAAGGGTCATAGGTGAACGTTTCCACTTGCGCGAATAGTTATTAATCCACAGGTCGGTAAGATCACCGCTAATTTCTACGACCGGTACTCCCTGGGCGCCCAGTTTGGAGGCAGCAGCCATGGATTCAGCATAACGCCTGTCCGCAACAAAGTTTTCCAAAGTCAGCTCCGGACCCGCAGGAGCGGCCACGGCCATTTTCACGGCGGCGAATTCGGTAAGTGGCAAGGTGGAAAAAACAAGGCCGGACTGAATAAATTGCCTGCGATTGGTCACGAATATCCCCCGATTTAATATTTTTATCGTATAAAACTGCTTCCTAGAATACTTTTCGTGCTATCCACTGGCAAGGGAAATATCTCTAGCGTGTTTTTAGCTGGAGTTCACGGTAGGGTTGTTGCCATCGACAGCATTAATAGCTAATTGAGAGCTCCATAGTTATCTGTGTCCTGGCAAAGTCAGTTTCGGGGATGTTTCCAGCAAGTACTATTTGCTGTATCTGCGGATTTTTAGAGGAAATTATTAGGCCATATCATGGTACGCCACATATGGGCGCTTGGTGAATTATCAAAGCCCAGCCCTTCTTTTGGCTGTTTGAAGTTTCGCGCCACAATATCGGTAAAAATATCCGGGTCAACTTCGGTTTTATCTTCAAAAAAATATTTATCGTAGATAGTGACAAGGCGTGCACTCATATACCAGGGATGATTTTTGGCATATTCAGCATCCTGACGAATATAGTCTGGCGGGGTATAGTCTGGACCGAAAAACTTATCGTAGCTTTCAGGGTAAGGATAACCGACTGCCTCATCCGCATAAAACCGCAGCGCCTGATGATACTTAACAGCCCACGCAATTTCTTCACTTACATAGGGCGCGATTAATTGTGCTCCCCAATAGCCATGATCTACGCGAATTAGGCAGGCATTGGAGATGTCATGCAGCATAATAGCCATGACAATTTTTTCGTCCTCGCCCTCCTCCATTGCATGTTTTGCACTGCCCAGAAGATGATTTCTGGTGATGGCTTCAAAACGGTATTTATAAAAATCCAGCAGCTGGGGTTTTTCCGGCATATCAGGTAAATCCGGGTTATCTCCCATCATCATGACATGTTTACCATCGAGTTTATCAAGCAATGCCTGCTCGACTTTTTGGGCCTCTTCTCCCATGCCTATCCGGCAAATAGGTGAAGGAAGCACCAATCTTTCATAATTATCTTGTGGGTATTTTTTGTCCATTACTTGTCAGGATTCCTGATAATCCGGTTTTGCCGTGGTTAATCGAAGTTTATGGATGATGCTATTGCCTTACATCCTGAAATTTTTTTATTCACACTGGCAAGTAAATTTTTTGAAGCTCTAATCATCTGCAGAAAAAAACCGGCTACCCTAAGGTAACCGGCTTTTGAGAAGTCATTGCATAAGGGGAAACACAATAACTCAGATAGCTTGCATCACTGCATTAAAATTAGAATGAATAACTGAAATCCACTCCAATCAAGCGTGGGGCGCCAATGTTAACCAGGGTGATCCCGGGAGGTGCATTACCACGAGGATTCTGATCACCAACGTTAGGATCTGAATTTACATAAGCAGGGTGATTAACAGGCTTGTATGGGAAACCACTACCTGCCGTTGAACCAGCCCATGCCGCCCCACCTGTAATATATTCTTCATCTGTGCAGTTATTACAGAATAGTGACGCTTCCCAGTTTCCTTCCGGTGAAACGTAGGCAATACGAGCTGTGATCAGATCATAGGAAGGAATGGTCAAGGTAGTGGAATCCTGACCACTACTTTGCTGATCATCCTTGTAAGAGTAATTCGCAGAGCTGACCAGAGAGCCACCCATGGAAAGATCCCAGTTATGACGTAGTCCAGCAGTGAAGGAGTTTTCCGGCGCACGGCTAAAGGGTGAATCGCTTTCTACACCGGCAAACTGGCTATAGGAATCCCATTCTGCATCAAGACCACCGTACCCCATATTGAACCTGAGATTATCAGTAATCAATGCAATCGCTTCTATTTCTATGCCTGAAATAGTGGCATCACCCACATTGATGGTACAACGATTATTACAACGATCATCGGCAGTTACCGTCAACTGCTTATCGGAATAGTCCATTTCGAAAAGAGTAATATTCGCCCTTAAGCGTCCATTCCCGGACTCCAGACGTGCACCCAACTCATAATTCCAGAGTTCTTCTTGCTGGAAAGGGGTATTGATATCAGCAACAGTGTCATTGGTACCGCCGGCTTTAAAGCCTTTGGTGGCCGCGGCATAAAACATCATATTGTCTCGTGCCTGCCATTCCAGTGCGATACGCGGCGTAAGCGTGGTAAACGTGTCACTACCGCTAATAGTTGCCGCAGCTTCCGTACCCACTATATTACTTCCATCCAAAAAGCATGGGCTGGCTTATGTACAGCCACCGTAGGTAGCGCCATCGCCATTGGGATAAAGTACATTGGGACCCGGGCGTGGGTCCAGGTCGGGATAATTGCTGTTATCGTCTGGCCCATTGGGATCAATAGCCCATATTTCGAAAAGGCGCTGATCCAGTGCGGCATCAAACACGTCCTGTAAGCCAAATTACAATACTTAAATACCTTCAGGCAAAATAACACCATAGCCTTCCCAATTACCTAAGCCATTTATCCAGTGAGATATCCCTGCGGGGCGCACTATAAAACGTGCGTCTGCGCTGTTATCGCAGCTTTCGAACAAGGGTTTGAACCAAGTCCTCCCTCGTAGCCAGAATGCAAAAAGCCCGGTCAAATTGACCGTCAGGCTTCGTTTGAAAGGAGCAAAGTCTTTGCTGGAGGGATTGATTCGCAATTTGGCTGAGCCAAATTACTTCACCCCTGCGGGGCGCACTATAAAACGTGCGTCTGCGGCGCTGTCGCGCCTTTCGAACAAGGGTTCTCATCAAACCTCCCGCTTCGCGGGAATAAAAAAACCCGGTTGAAAACCGGGTTTTTTTATTCTGGCGGAGAGGGAGGGATTCGAACCCTCGATGAGTGTTAACCCATACGCCCTTAGCAGGGGCGCGCCTTCAGCCACTCGGCCACCTCTCCAAATATTTATATTCGCTGAAAAGCGCATGCCTGCTGGAAACAGCTCTGGCATCACCTCATCAGCAAGCGCGCAATCATATCATAAGCATATGGGATTGGTGGAGCCTGAAACAGGTAAATTTCAGGAAATTGTTGCCTTTAAAATACCTGTCTTCTCTTTAGAAAATAAAGATTTGAGAGTTTGTTTCCGAAGCTTTACTGCTAACTAATAAAATTCAGCTGTTACCGATACTGTCATCGTCGCTTTCAGCTTCAGTCGCCCCACTATCCCCTTCTTTCTTGATTCTGTCGTAGATCTCTTCCCTGTGAACCGCAACGTCCTTAGGTGCATTCACACCTATACGTACCTGATTTCCCTTCACACCCAGGACAGTTACTGTGACTTCGTCACCAACCATAAGTGTCTCGCCTACGCGGCGGGTTAAAATCAACATTACTAGTTCCTCTAAGTTTCCTTGTCCGCTCATACTTTATAAAAGCTGGGCGGTACATGGTGTCTTGCAAGCTAATCTAACCAAGCCTTTTTACGCTGAACATTTAAAAATGGACTACGTGTGATTCAACCTCATTCATGGCTTAGCGATTATTGCTTTTTCAGACTACGCTGGCGCTGTTTCCAGACCAAATGCATTATGCAAAGCCCTTACTGCCGTCTCCAGGTATTTCTCCTCAATGACCACGGAAATCTTGATTTCCGACGTAGTGATTAGCTGAATATTGATCGATTCCTTTGACAATGCTTCAAACATACGGCTGGCTATACCGGCATGAGAGCGCATTCCTACGCCAACCAGTGATACTTTTGCCACCTTATCATCAACTTTAACCCCCCTGGCGCCCATCTCTGTCGCAGTTTTCTCCAGAATGCGGGCCGCAGCTTCTGAGTCCTTTTTCTGTACTGTGAAAGTAATGTCATTTGTTAAATCGGCACCAATATTCTGGACAATAACATCCACTTCTATATTTGCATCGCTGATAGGACCAAACACTTGATAGGCCATACCTGGTACATCAGGTATTCCTACCACACTTAATTTGGCCTCGTCCCTGGTGAACGCAATGCCAGAAATTAAAGGCATTTCCATAATTAAATCTTCCTCTGAGACTATTAATGTACCCGATCCCTCCTCGAATGAAGATAAAACACGTAACGGTACATTGTATTTTCCGGCAAATTCTACAGAACGAATCTGTAGTACTTTTGCGCCTAAACTGGCCATTTCCAACATTTCTTCAAATGTGATTTTGTCCAGTCGTCTGGCATTTTCAACTACGCGGGGATCGGTTGTGTAGACACCATCAACATCGGTGTAGATCTGACATTCATCAGCTTTTAGTGCTGCTGCAAGCGCTACTGCTGTAGTATCGGAACCACCTCTCCCTAATGTAGTGATATTTCCCTCTTCATCAACTCCCTGAAATCCAGCAACAACAACCACCTTGCCCTGATCCAGATCATGACGAATTTTTTCGTCATCAATCTCACGAATCCTTGCCTTGGTGTGAGCACTGTCAGTGAGTATCCTTACCTGCCCTCCGGTATAAGAGCGAGCCGGACAACCTATTGCCTGAAGAGCCATGCTCAGCAGGGCAATCGTTGTTTGCTCACCGGTAGAGAGCAACATGTCCATCTCACGAAGAGATGGCTCCTTTTGCAGTTCATAGGCCATGGCAGTCAGATTGTTGGTGACTCCACTCATGGCGGAAACCACGACAACCACCTGGTTACCCTGATCCTTGCAGGCAGCTGCTTTTTCAGCCACTGCCTTGATTCTTTCGACGGAACCCACCGAGGTTCCACCGTATTTTTGAACTATCAACATAATATTGACACTAACCTTTTAATGTTAACAAACCGAATTTCTTCTTAACTGTTATTTTATTTTTGCAATGGATATTGCGAAAATGAAATGTCATAAAAGAGAGGTAACATATTGTTTTACTTGTGAAATTGCTTCTGGCAGCTGATCAGGAGAATTTCCACCAGCCATCGCCATATCTGGCCTGCCACCGCCTTTTCCCCCTACTTTCTGCGCAACTTCGTTTACAAGCGCCCCAGCTTTTACCCGATCGGTTACATCGCTGGTCACCCCGGCCACCAGGCTCACCTTGTCGCCACTGACTGCAGCCAAGACAACCACGGCACTACCGAGTTTATTCTTCAACTGATCCGTCGTATCGCGCAGCGCTTTACTATCCAGGCCCTCAACGATGGCAGCGAGTACCATTACGCCCTTGACTTCTTCAGCCTGTGAAGCAAGATCTGAGCCCTGTGAACTGGCAAGTTTTGCCTTTAGCTGGTCCAGCTCTTTTTCCAGCAGTCGATTTGCCGCGCTGAGCTGTTCTACCCGCTCCACGACGACATCTGTTCCTGACTTCAAGACGCCGGCAATCTGTTTCAGTCTGTCTTCATTATCCTGAATCAAGGCCACTGCAGCACTGCCTGTCACCGCCTCAATACGGCGAACTCCCGCGGCAATACCGGATTCCTGCAGTATCTTGAACAAGCCAATATCACCGGTACGATTCACATGGGTACCGCCGCATAATTCTATAGAAAACTCTGTGCCTTCAGCGGTCCTGGCTCCCATGCTGACAACCCTGACCTCATCGCCATATTTCTCGCCAAACAGGGCCATTGCCCCTTTCTCTTTGGCATCATCCATGGACATCACCTGTTTTCCGACTTCCGCATTGGCCAGAATCTCCTGATTGACCATGGTTTCTATCTGGCGCAATTCGCTTTCGCTAACCGGTTGATTATGGGAGAAGTCAAAACGCAGGTATCTGGGGCTGACCAGAGAGCCTTTCTGCTGTACGTGGGTACCAAGGATATTTCTTAATGCCGCATGCATCAGATGGGTGGCTGAGTGATTCAACGCGATAGGCTGACGCAGGCTGTTATCCACGCTGCAGCTCAGGGCCTCGCCAACAACCAGCTCACCTTGTTCAAGTATTCCCATATGCAGGAAGTACTCGCCCTGCTTCCGGGTGTCCTTGACGGTAAAATTCAGCTTCGCGTTTTTAAGCGTTCCGCAATCCCCTACCTGACCACCGGATTCTGCATAAAGAGGCGTCGTATCAAGGATCACAATACCTGTTTGACCTTCGATGAGCTTTTCCACGGGCTGGTTTTCATGAAACAACGCGAGAACAGTGGCATCAGCTTCCAGGGCGTTGTAACCGACAAAATCGGTGCCCTTTTCGAGCTGGATATTGAGCGCCTCGGTGGTTTCAAATTGACTGGCAGAGCGGGCCTGGGCTTTTTGCTGCGCCATTTCCGCTTCAAAGCCATCCATGTCGAGAGATAGACCATGTTCCCGCGCAATATCTCCAGTCAGATCAACCGGAAAACCATAGGTATCGTAGAGGCGAAACACGGTTTCACCGGGAATAACCTTGTCCTGAAGTTCGCTTATGG
>JAHEHN010000111.1 GCA_024644515.1 Gammaproteobacteria bacterium | reverse complement strand
ATTATCCATTGCCGGTCCTTCCAGTTCCGAATACAGGCAAGGCAGAATCAGTGCCATAGGCCGGGTCTTCGCAAACTCCACAAGCTCAGCCTCCAATGCTTCCACTGGTCTGCTGCCAAGATTATGCAAGGTGGTAATAACACCGCTTTGATGAAAGTCTCCCATTATTGAGTCCCTTGTTTTTGGTTTAATAATTCAAGCAAGGCTTCATTCCAGCCAACGGGCCCATAGCCGGTTGTACGCAAAACATGTTCATGGCTTAGTGCCGGAAAGGCTTTTACCGGCGACTTGATCAATACAGGAAATTCCGCTATCTCCAGCATGGAAATATCATTTTCACTGTCACCCAATGCGATCACCTGGCAGTACAATCCGGTTTTTTCATGATAATAATTTTTCAACCAGTTGACCGCCTTACCCTTGTCACATCCAGCGGAAACATGGAGGAAGCGTCCTCCCTGCAATGTATCAAGTCCGAGCCTGTTCAGAATTTGCTGAAACTCCTTTAGATCTTCTTCTGTGCCCTGCCATTGCAACGGTTCGCCAAACTCTCTTTGCATGGCTTTTCCAGCACTTTCTTCATCCAGTCCTGTTGCCGCCATCAATTCAGACAATGAAATGTCACTGAAACCGGTAAAACAAAACTTTTTACCCTCAGCAGAACGTTTTATTTTCTCCAGAATAGACAAAATATCAGCACGATTCATACCAAACTCAATCCGCTCATAATTATTGTCATCGGAACCGGGAGCGGGCAAGTACACTGCTGCGCCATTTTCTGTAATGAATGGATCGTGATTGTCTAATGCCTGCCTTAGTGGCAGCATTTCAGCGGCTGTTTTACTGCTGCATAGAATTAGGGGGATATGCCTCAATTTAAGCAAGTCCAGCGCTTGCTGCGCTGCATTCCAGGCGTAAGTGTGGTGATCCAGCAAAGTACCATCAAGATCCGAGACAACGATATATTCCAGCTTCATCTTTTATTTTGACCCTGAAAAAACTATATTGCCTGTTGGTCTGGGGGGCTTATTGTTGCAGCACATTCAATCATTTTTGTTTTCAATATTCTCATCCAGTCATTCACTGCAAGATTGATTCCGCTCCATAATGGGCGCAGTTGGCCTGATTTGGCGCCAGCGCCGTAAACAGTGTTACAAAATGGTGCAAGGTTTGCCAGCATGCCTGAAATTGGTGCTTTATGTGTGCAAAATTTGCATGACATTTGGTCCTCGACATTCATTTAATAATAAAATCACCTAATCAGCACAGGGCAATTAACCTCTCTGCGCAAAAAACAGGCAAGACATCATTATGTATATAGATACCTCAACCCTTAGTAACAAGGAAATGTACAAGTTTCTTATCGGTGGCGTAGCACCACGGCCTATTGCATGGGCCGGCACACGCAGTAAAGATGGCATCAACAATCTGGCACCATTTTCTTTTTACAATGCTTTCAGCTCCACCCCACCCATCGTCGGCTTTTCAGCAATTCCCAGACTGGATGGTAGCAACAAGGATACTTTACAGAACATTATCGACACTGAGTGTTTTACCCTCAGCACTGTGAGCCACAAGCTGGTCCAGCAAGCCAGCAAGTCAGCGGCATTGCTGGAGCCCGATGAAGATGAATTTGACTATGCCGGGCTTGAACCCGCAGAAGCGCAAAATATCAATGCACCCTATGTGAAAGATGCCTTGCTGGTATTCGAATGCACGCTCAACCAGATAGTCAGCTTTGGCCATCATGAAGGAGCAGGAAATCTCATTCTGGGAGAAATCAAATTCATTGCTATTGATGACTCCATCTATAACGATGGTTATGTAGATATTGCCAAACTGGATCCTGTTGGCCGCCTGGCCGGCAACTGGTATTCGACTATTCGCGATCGTTTTGAGTTAACAAGAGGCTAACCCATGAGAATCCTTTCATATCTTCTACTCGCCACCTGCTGTTATATTCCACTGGGACAGGCACAGCAGGCTCGGGACGACTCGACCGTCAATGATGCTGAAATTACCAGTCGGCTCAACCGGGCGATACAAGGTGATGCACTACTGGATAGTGCTGACATACTGGTGGTCAGTGTGAATGGCTATGTCATGCTTGCAGGACAGGCGCTCAGTCAGGAACAAAAGCAGCAGGCATCCCTTACTACGGCCTTTGCCAGCGACAAAATTCGGCGCCTGATTAATGAGCTGGAAATTGTGGACAGTCTGGATGATAGTTTTGAGGCAAGTGACCAGGCTATTCTGGATCAGATTATTGAGACCATACCTGCCATGTCGCCTTCAACCATCCCGGTGATTCATAACGGCGTCGTGCACTTACTGGGGCAAGTGACCCGCAGTGAAGGTGATGAAGTTGCTAACGCTATCAGCCTCATGACTGGTGTAAAAAATATTCGTCTGAGTTATGAATATATTCAGTAAATTCAAATCAAAAAGAACATCAAAAAAAACATAAAAAAAGGGTCGCAATTGCGACCCTTTTTTTTAAACAATGCCTCTTAGTAATCCAGAGGAGTATCTCTTATCTGGAACTGAACCATCTTGCCGGTACTTCCTTTACCACCCTCTGTGTGCCAGATCAGGTGAGTACCATAGTTGGCCCAGATACTGCGACCTTTCCAGCCCAGATCAGGATCGTCAACACGGGCATCAAGCCCCCTGCTGTAGAAACCCAGTGGGTAAGGGACTCGCATATAAGTCCAGTCGCCACTTTCAGGATCAAGGGCAATCAGGGAGTCTGACCATGAACCATTGATGATCGGGGTATCCTTGCCCAGTCCGGTAATGTCATGCTGATCTACCCAGCCAAAATAATGGAAATCGGCAGGCACATCTGTATTACCTATTTTAGGACCTGGTGTCTCATAAAGGGTCCAGCCAGCTTCACAATGAGTTCCCATTTCAGTACCTGGTCCATTTAATACCGGACAAGCACTACGATCAAAGTAAGCCCAGTGGGAACTACCCGCAAGAGCTACCCATGGATTTCCTTCACTATCGACATCCATTCCGCGTGGATCAAAACCTGGATCAGGAATGGCATAGACTTCAGAAACGCAGGTTTCAGGAGGGTTATTTCCTTTATCCAGCCTGATAATTGAGCCATAGGGGTGCAATGCACTGTTTTCATTAGCGCCCCAGACGACATTCGTGTCATTGGGATCAGGTATCACTGTATACATATTGGCCTGAATTTCAGTGTCGAGATTAGGGTCGACTTCTTCACCCCAGGCATTCCATGGGCGGGTAATAACGCCATCACCATTGGTATCAATAATCTGGGGACACCAGCCCTGAGCCGCCTCCTCGTCATGGGTCAGATCAAACACACGGGTGTTTACCCAGCCAAAAACAGGACCCAGCAGCTCATTGAAGTACAGGGTATCGTCAGGGTCTGTTCCGAACTGCAGGTGATGCGTAGCGAAGCAGGTGTCAATCAGCTCAAACTCACCTGTTGCCGGATCGTAGACAGAAGCCTGGCGATTGCTGAAGCTGCGTGGGTAGTATTCAGAAAACTTGTTTCCGGAATCACGATCACAAAAATCCGGCTGGTTGTTACGTACTTTGGAGGTAATCCATACCCGGCCATCAGGACCCAACATGGCATTATGTGGATCGGACGGATTTTCAGGACCCCACAAGTGTTCATAACCCCAGAAATTAGATGGTTGTCCCGGTGGTGGGAAACGTGAATTAACTTCACGGGGATCTTCGCGAGTTGGAATCACTACGTCATAGGCGTCATTGGTGATTGGATCAACAATAGACAAAAGACCATGACCTGAAGAAACTGCATAGGTCGGCCCATAGGCATTCACTGTAGGATTGTTTTTGTCAGTGGTGATTTCATCATGCATGAAATCAGTATCACCACCAATGTCGCGCAAGGTAACGACAATATTACGTTCGATGCCTTGAGGACGTGGCGGTGCTGGTGGTAATGCACCAGCTTCAATACGGTCAGTCCAGTCAGCCATCATGGAGGACATCCCTGGCAGGCCAAACTGGGCGAAGTTACCAAACATGGAGCCACCGCGAACACCGGTCTGGGTGCGGTAAATCCATGCTTCTTCAGAAGAATCAAAACCCAGAGCATCCATATGACCCAGAGAACGGGTAATCTGGTTGCCTATCTGGTGGCAAAAACCGCAATCGCTTTTAAATTCATGCATCATACGCTTCTGGCTATTGATTGCCGGTGCAAAACCCTGTCTGGCTTCACCTTCAGCTGTTAGTACGTCATCACCAGGAAATTCCATCAGGGAAACCCAGTAATCCGCAGGATAAACTTCAGCGGCTTCAGCCGGTGTGCTTGCTACCACAGCGGTCAGATCTAGATCTCTGTCACCAGGACGCCCTTCTACAGACTCAGAATCTGCCAGTCCATATCCCCTGACCCAAACGTTGTATGTTGCTTCAGGCAGCTGAGGCAAAACATAGTTACCATCATCATCAGTGACGACAATTTTAATGTAGGGGGTATTGGTCTCTTTGGTTTCTGCAATGACCCAGACTCCCGCTTCCGGTCCGTCTTCGCTGGTCACCTTGCCTGTGATATATCCATCTGGATATTTGCGCTCACCCGCCATGGGTGCCTGTGCCATCACACTGCTGCTGATAATAAACAGACCAACCGTGATAGCGCCTAGTAACTTCTTCATAGATCCTCCTAAAGATGACCCTGGGATAAGATAATAAATAGATAAAAATAGGTATTGAAATTTTTATAATAATTCCTTTCCCATCAGGGAATCGCCGAGTATACCTGACTTTTTTTTCGATATTAATGCTTTTCTCCCACCTGCGGGAATACAAACAGCAGTTGAACGAACAGGGTTTCGTTTTACCTGTAATCACAATACAATCTTGCGCCTTTCATAGCAGATTTTACCCTGATCAGATTACTCATCGATATGATCAGGGCAATGATCAGAAATTCCAAACAGAGGTATCAATGTCTAACAATATTTCAGCCAATAACCTGCAAATATCAAGGGTGCTGTACGATTTCATCGACAAAGAAGCAACGCCCGGTTCAGGCATTACAGCAGATCAGTTCTGGGATTCACTGGCTGCTCTGATTGCTGAATTTGGTCCGAAAAACAAAGCCTTACTCAATAAAAGAGATAAACTGCAGGCTCAGATTGACGACTGGCATAAAGCGCATGATATGGCTTATTACCAGGCTAATCGTGACGAGTACAAACAGTTTCTGCTGGATATAGGCTATCTGGTTCCAGAAGGTGAGGATTTTCAGATAAGCACCTGGAATTCAGATTTTGAGATATCAATCGTTGCTGGCCCCCAGCTGGTGGTGCCGGTGATGAATGCACGCTATGCCTTGAATGCCTCCAATGCTCGCTGGGGCAGCCTGTTTAATGCCCTCTATGGTACCGACGTGATTCCATTTACTGGCAACGAAGCGAAAGGCTATGACGAGGTCAGGGGACAGGCGGTAATTGACTGGGCCGATGAATTCCTCGATCAGGCAATCCCTCTTGAAAGTGGCCGGCATTCACAGGTGCGCGAATACCGACTCGTCAACCAGGATGGTCATATCGTGCTCCAGGTAGAACTTAATGATGGCAACATTACCCAGCTGACCAACCAGGACAAGCTGGTAGGCTGGCAGGGTTTTTCCGAAGCTCCGGAAGCGCTGTTGTTTGTGAATCATGGGCTGCACATTGAAGTGCAGATAGACAGCGACAGCCAGATTGGCAAACAACACCATGCCGACATCAAGGACATCGTCATGGAATCAGCCATGACAACTATCCAGGATTGCGAAGACTCAGTGGCGGCTGTTGACGGCAATGACAAGGTTGCTGTTTACCGCAACTGGCTTGGACTGATGCATGGCACTTTGCAGGAAACCTTTGATAAAGGCGGCAAACCGCTTACCCGCATGCTGAATCAGGATCGCTTTTACAAAGGCACCAGTGGTGAAACAGTTTCCATGCAGGGTCGCAGCCTGCTGCTGGTTCGCAATGTTGGTCACCTCATGACTACAGATGCGGTGCTGGATCAGGATGGAAACGAAGTCCCTGAAGGCATTCTTGATGCCATGGTTACAACTCTCTGTAGCAAGCACGACCTGCTGCGAAACAGCCCCTACCGAAATAGTCGAAATGGCAACATCTATATTGTAAAACCCAAAATGCACGGCCCTGAAGAAGCTGCCTTTTCCAACGATTTGTTCAATGCCGTTGAGGATGCTCTCGACATTAAACGCAATACCATCAAGGTTGGTGTAATGGATGAAGAGCGTCGCACCAGTGTTAATCTAAAGGAATGTATCAGGGCGGTCAGGGAACGGGTCTTTTTTATTAATACCGGCTTTCTTGATCGAACCGGTGACGAGATTCACACCAGTATGCATGCCGGTCCTTTCCTGCCCAAAGATGCCGTGAGGGGACAACCCTGGATTGGCGCTTATGAAAACTCCAATGTGGATATCGGTATCCAGTGTGGCTTTATCGGTAAAGCACAAATTGGCAAGGGTATGTGGGCAAAACCTGACATGATGGCAGATATGATGAATCAGAAAGTCGCCCATCCCAATGTCGGTGCAAACTGCGCCTGGGTTCCCTCCCCTACAGCGGCAACCCTGCATGCCATTCATTACCATCAGATTAATGTAACCGTAACCCAAAGACGCCTTGCTTCCCGCCCACCCGCCAGTGTCGATGATATTCTTACTATTCCTTTAATGACTGACAACAATCTGTCTGCTGAAGCTATTCAAAATGAGGTTGACAACAATGCACAGGGAATACTGGGTTACGTGGTACGCTGGATTGATAATGGCGTTGGTTGCTCCAAAGTCCCCGACATCAATAACGTTGGTTTGATGGAAGACCGCGCCACGTGTCGCATTTCCAGCCAGCACATAGCCAACTGGTTGTGCCATGGCATCTGTTCTGAAGAGCAGGTCATGGAGTCCATGAAACGTATGGCTAAAATTGTCGATGAACAAAATGCCAGTGATCCTGCTTATCAAAATATGGCGCCGGATTTTGATGGCGTCGCTTTTCAGGCCGCCTGTGACCTTGTTTTCAAAGGCATGGAACAGCCCAATGGTTACACTGAACCAGTGCTGCATGCACGACGAAAAGAACTAAAAAGTAAAAGCTGAAGCTAAATAAGCCACTGCGGAGACCGGTAATGCTCACTATAAAAACAAGAGTACTTTTTCTGACCGGTCTGCTTCTGGCTCTGAACGGCATGGCTGCCAATGCTCAATTGCCTTCGCCAAATACAAGCGGAGTGATTTCTGGCCATACGCACCTGATCGTCCCCAATGTCGCCAAACATCGGGAAATCTGGAAATTGCTGGGAGGCGTCGAACGTTCTTCAGGACGACTCCAGGCACTGATGTTCCCAGGCATGTTCATCCTGCTGCGGGAAGGTCAGCCCTCAGCTACATCAGTGAATACCACAGCAAACCATATTGGCTTTACCATCAATGATTACGCGCTCTACAAGGCTAAGCTGGAAGCGGTTGAAGCAAGCTTTTTTATGGACGATGGCGTAGGACAGATTATTGCCGACCTGCCAGATGGTGTGCGTATTGAACTGGCTCTGGACGCTGAACAGGACTTACCCATCATGTTTCATCATATGCATCTGTCACCGGCGAATACCGGGGAGCTGAGGCAATGGTATGTGGAAGTCTTTGGCGCAGAAATCGGAGAGCGACGCGGTATGCCCTCAGCTGTGATTCCGGGTGGACGTGTTGATTTTCTTGAGAACCCCAATGGCGATCCATTGGCTACCCAGGGCACGGCTATCGACCATATTGGTTTTGAAGTAGCAGACCTGGATGCTTTTGCACAAAGAATGGATGCGATGGGAATAGTCTTTAATCGGGCACCTGAGTGCATTGCCGCAATCGAACTTTGCATTGCTTTTATCACCGACCCCAAAGGCACCTACATTGAGCTGACCCAGGGTTTAGCGCGTATACAATAGCGGTAAAAACCGGCTTGAGTCAGGTGGAACGACCAAAAAATATTTTTCAGTATTTTTTTGATCGGCATTTTTTTCTCCTGCGTAATGATTTCCGCAATACAACATAGGAGAAAGTAATGAAACGCAATGCATCACTTCTGAAACTTTTTACTGTAAAAACATTTCTGATGTTTTCAGTCCCCGCTTTTTCACAATCTTTTTATGTATCAGGCTCAGCGGGACAAAACTATCAGGATGACACTTCCAACAATGGCACTTTCACCTCCGCCTTTACGACGGGCGCAGTCACCGGCGTAACTCCTCCACTAAACATTCCGGCGGGAAGTGCAGTTTCCTGGACGACCGATTATGACAACGGCAATGCTTTTAATCTGGCTGTTGGCATGATTCGAGACAACTATCGTTTTGAACTGGAATATTCGCAAACAGAAGCTGACGTCGACAGACATCAGGGCGTTACCGCTGCAGGGATTGATCTATCAGCCATTGATGCCGGCGTACTCATTTCAGGCAATGTGGGTGATCTTGGTGTATCAACAGCGGCTCTGGTAGCAGCTGGTCAGGGCGAACTGGAAACCTCAACATTGACACTGAATGCCTACTACGATTACAAAACTGATTCCGCCTTTACGCCTTATGTAGGTGTTGGTATCGGTACCGCCACTACCGATCTTGAATTCAGTCCTTCCGGCGTCGGCGTCATTAGTGATGATGATAATACTTTTGTCTATCAGCTCATCCTTGGTGCCAGCTATAGCTTTACTGACAACCTGGATGCTTTTGCCAGCTATGTCTATCGCGATGCTGATGAAGCATCACTAAACGCTTCCCTGCTGCCAGCACGCTTTGAAATTAATAATGAATCAAGCCTGCTGAATGTTGGCCTGAAATTTTCTTTCTGATATTGAGCTAAAAAAAAGGCCAGCAAATGCTGGCCTTTTTGGTTCATGATTTTGAAACTTTCTTGCGTATTTTTTCTACAGATCAGGCAAGGCAAACACATAAACACTGTTGCCATTTCCGTTATCCAGGTTCAGTTTTATTGGCCCCATTGAACCGGTATTAAGACCTGGATGAGATAAATTGTTTCCTGTAATAACTGCCACATACTGTTTGCCACCCACCGCATAAGTAATATTACTGGTGGAAACCGGGGCATTGAGAATGGTCTCCCACAGCACTTCACCAGTATCCAGGTCCTGGGCACGGAAGCGGCGGTTAATATCGCCCCAGAACAAAAGATCTCCGGCGGTGGTCAGCACCGATGATGTGGTAGGAACCGGTCCGGTGACCCAATAGGTAATTTCGCCAGTTTCCATATTAACCTTGGCCATGCCATTCAATTCTTCCGCTGGCACCCCTGGTGCAGAAATACCAATCCTGCTTTGTGGCATGGCAGGCATGGATTCAGAAGCCGGTGTAGCCGAGGTCATGTTCAGGCAGTTCTTGATATAGGGAACATACATGGCATTGCGCTGGGGATTATAGGAGCCAGGCCAGTACGAGCGGGTATTGAAATAACAGATGATGCGATGAGCACCGGGTTCATCCAGAATCAGATCGCGGTTAATCATCGTGGCACCGGTACTGACATCAATGTCCTCGATGAGAAAGTTTTCCGTTTCTTCCGGAAACGGCATGGCCCAGAGAAACTCGCCAGTGTGCTTGTCCAGTACCCAGAGTCCACCGCCCTCACCCACATTGACGATGACATCGCGTTCCTGGCCACTGACCTCTGGATTAATCCACTTCACATGGGCCGGATCCGGATTCACCGCAGTACGAAAAATGATTCTTTCCTGATTCATGTCTTCATCCCAGTCATCGCCCGGCAAATGCTGGTAATACCAGTTCAGGGCACCAGTATCAGGATCAATGGCAAGGGTTGAATTGCTGTAGAGATTGGCGGGTGCGGAATATGACACAGCCCCTGGATCACCTCCATGGCGTTCATAGCGGGTATAGGGTGACGGGTTGGCCACACTCCAGTAGATCATGCCGGTTTCTGCGTCATATCCGCCGGGCAAGCCCCAGGTAGAGGCAGTTCTTTCTTCCAGTGGCAGGCCTGCCCAGGTGTCAAAACCGGGCATTTCTGTGGGCGCCTGTGCGGTGAAAAACTTCCATGCCAGTTCGCCGGTCAGGGCATCATGGGCGGAAATAAAACAACTGGAGCGCTCGCGGCAGGTGCCACCTGCCAGCACCTTGCCTTCAATGACAATGGTGCCGGAAGTAATATCACGGCCGGTAGGCTCACTGCGCCAGCGTTCCTCGCCGTTCACCGCATCAATGGCAATCACCGAACCATCAGAAGCACCGAAATAAATCATGTCCTCGTAAATAGACATGGTCTTGGAACGACCGGCACCTCTGCCTTCCACATCCGGTATATGGCGCCAGATAAGGTCGCCGGTAGTTGCATCCAGTGCGGCAACAGAACCATCGGGCATGGTTAGATACATAACGCCGGCATAAACCGTTGGAGTGGTTTCGGTAATACCATCAGGCAGACCAAGAGACCAGGCCAGAGTGAGCCGGCCTACATTTTCCCGGTCGATCTCGTCCAGCGGACTGAAGCGCTGGGCATCATAGGTGCGGGAATACATCAGCCAGTCTTCCGGATTGGGATTGAGCAGCATCTCACGGCTAACCGGCCGATAGTTTTCAATGGCAGGCGTTGAAGACAAGGCATTAAAGGAGGTTGGATTCAGCCCTTCAGACTGATTAAAGTTCACTGCCAGAAACCTGAGGTATTCAAGCAGTGCCGGCATTTGCGCCTCCGATATTATTACCGGTGGCATACCTTTCTCGGGATTACCCGCTCTCAGAAAAACAGCCAGGTCCTGATTGTTTTCTTCCGCTACGCGACCCAGCATGGAGGGGGCTAAAGTGCCTCCCTGACCATTTGAGCCATGGCAGTGGGCACAGATGCCATTGTAGATTTCCAAACCCTCGGCAACTTCCTGTGCAGACACAGTGAATACCGGAAAACAGAAAAGAAACAAGACCAAAGAGCGACGAATAAATAAATACATAGTGTTATCCAAGGTGAATGCTGTTTACTGAAAAGCTGTGCAGTAACATCCTAAAAAATTTTGTTATTCGAACTGCCAGTCATTAACCATCTTGTACCTGGCTGTTCTTATTCTTTTAAACTTCCCATCTTCAATATAATAAATTCCCCAGCTGACAATTCGCAACACCTGTCCTTTTTTAAGCGGAATCCCCCAGAAACTGTTGTCCCAGTCAGCAATCACTGTGAATGTTGTGGGGATTTCTACAGCAAGCAGGTCACCATCACGGATAAAAGTAGTTACTTCTACCTTTTCACTGATGTACTTTTTTACATCCGCATAGAAATCTTTAATACCCTGCGCACCACGAATTTCAGAGCCGCTCAATTCAAGCACCACATCAGGATGATAAAACTTGATGAAGGAAGGATCGTTGGCATTAAACAGCGCCAGATACTCATCATAATCCGCCCGCGTCATCCCCTCTTCTGCCGCAATAATGCTGGCCGAAAATAAAACAAAACTGGCTAAAAATAAATTAACGAAGCTATGGATGAGTTTTTTCATTGAAGCTACCCTTTACGGTCGTATTTTTAGTTTTTCTTATTCTGGTTTTTCGGTTCTGAGGACAAATATCATCTGCCTTACTGCCTGTACCAAAATACCTGAAACCAATTTTAGGTCTGCGAATTATTTACGAGATGATCAATCAGCAACACGGCTTCATCAAGTCTTTGCACAACCCGAATATTGATACCCTTGAAGTGCCCTGCGGTTTTAAACATTTTGGAAATTGCCTGCCCATAAACATTACCGGTCACAAATATAGTCCCCAGATAACCTTTGTTTAATGCCAGCGCTTTGTATTTCCCGAGTAAGCGGTTGCTTTAATAGTAGCCAAAATCAAGTACTTTGACGTCTGTAAAATCGACTATCTCGTAAAATGGTTTATTAAAATCATCATCGACTTCAAGATCGTGGATATAGTCGAGTACCTCATCCATAGTCCCCTCATCCAGCATACGGCAGAGAACATAATGTTTTTGTATATTTTTAGTAAAACTAACTGGCATGGGATACCTTTGTGCTTGCCCGATAAATCTATCAGGTTAACTGGCTGTAGTCACTGCACAAGCCACTGTTTTGGCCCGTGTAATTCAGTTTTTGGCATCTCGGAAGATCATGGCATATAAAGCAGTAGAGGTAAGCCTTGAAATACAGTTACAATCCCGACGTATTTGGGAAAAGCAGATTCCTGCAATACTGTCGTTTAACGACATGGAAAATCTGTACATAATAAATTATCAGGAAAATGACTATGGCTATTTTTACACACGTAACCCTCGGCACTAATGACTACGATAAAGCAGTAGCTTTCTATGATGCTGCTTTAGGTGCGCTTGGCATCGACAATCTGGGTAACCTGCATCCAACTGCCATGATGTATGGCAAAGGTTCTCCGGAGTTTGTTGTTCTTACTCCATCAGATGGCAACCCAGCCTGTCATGCCAATGGCGGCACTATCGGCTTTGCTGCTGAAAACAGAGCTCAGGTCCACAAATTCCATGAAGCCGGACTAGCTGCTGGTGGCACTGATGCCGGTGAACCAGGTCCACGCAGCTTTGCCCCTAACGCTTATGCTTCTTACCTGCGCGATCCAGACGGCAATAAAATCTGTGCTTATTCTTTTTCCGAAGAATAAATAATAACGACATCATGAAAAAGGCCGGTTATTCTAGCGGCCTTTTTTTTCCAATCTGCAAGCTCTCTGGTTCTCTATCCTCCCCTCTCCGTTATCTCCTGACTCGCCAGCGCCGTATTACCCATCTTTCTTGTATCTTGAAAGCACAAGCATTAGTCTTGAAAAACAAAAATAATACACCCGGCCGAAAAACTATTTTCTGTAGCGGGTTCTGAGTATTAGCGCCTTTATGTTAAACGCCCCCGGTTTTATAAACCTGCTTGAAACAGGTCGCTGTGGGTATCTGGAGGATGTCACCGGGATGAGACTACAACAACGAACCTGCATGCATGCTTGCCTTGCTTTCTGTTTGAGCACTTTGGCGTCCTCATTTTTGCTGGCGCAGGAAGCTGACCATAAGGAAATCATTGATGGCTACTGTATTGAATGCCATAACCTGGAAGACTGGGAAGGAAGCCTGGCACTAGATTTACTGGATCTGGGCAAGGTCGCTGATGATGCCCGTGTGTGGGAAAAAGTCGTTAGCAAGTTAAACCTTCAACTTATGCCCCCGGTGGGCCAGCCGCGACCTGATCAGGCCGGTTATGACAGCATTACCAACTGGCTGGAACAGCAACTCGACAGTCATGCCGCAATCAGTCCCGACCCAGGCCGAACTGGACTATACCGTCTGAACCGTACCGAATATGCCACTGTTATAAGGGATATTCTCAACATTGATCTCAACATTGAATCCATTCTGCCCCCGGATAATTCCAGCTACGGCTTTGACAATATTGCCGACATCATGACCATGTCTACCACCCTGCTGGAAGGCTATTTATCGGCAGCCGATCGGGTTAGCGCCATTGCCGTAGGCGACCCGGATTTTCCCCCGGAAGAAAGCCACTATCCGGTCTCCAACGCACTGTCCCAGGATCAGTATCTTGAAGGTTTGCCTCTGGGAACCCGCGGGGGGACTTCCATCGAACATCACTTCCCACTGGATGCGCTTTACGAGATCAATTCCCGCTTTCTGGGTAATTCAGTAGACGCCATACGCGGACTGCAATTTCCCCATCAATATGAGGTGGCCATTGATGGCAAACGCGTCAAATTAGTCACCATTGGAGGTAATGCCGATTACAACCTGATGATGGAAAACTCCGCGGCCTCCAAACTGGATATCGAGGCACGCACCCGGGTGCTGGTTCCGGTCACAGCCGGCAAACACAAGCTAACCCTGACTTTTATTGAAAAAACCGGCGCCCTGCAACTGGATCAGCTGCAGCCTTTTGAACGGGAAAATTTTGATCCGGTCAACCTGGGCGGCATTGTAGCTTTGTCTCATGTCACTATCAGAGGCCCTTTCAATGGGCAAACACCTCAGCAGTCAACAGCCAGCAGAGAGGCAATTTTCAGCTGCTATCCTGAACGCGCAGCGCGTGAAACACGCTGTGCCAATGAGATCCTGTCAAATCTGGCCAGGCAGGCCTATCGCCGTCCCATTGATGACGCCGACATGGAAATTCTGATGGACTTCTTTCGCATTGGCCGCGAGTCCAAAGGCACCTTTGAAGGCGGCATTCAGCTGGGATTACGCAGAATCCTGATGAGTCCGGATTTCCTGTTTCGTCTGGAACAGGATCCCGAAAATGCAGAACCCGGTGAGGTATTTGCCATCAGTGATCTGGAGTTGGCGTCACGTCTCTCTTTTTTCCTGTGGAGCTCTGTGCCCGATGACGAATTAATCGATCTGGCGGCGGCTAATCGCCTGAGCAACCCGGCGACTCTTGAACGGCAGGTCACAAGAATGCTGAAGGACGAACGCTCCCAGGCATTGGTGAGGAATTTTGCCGGCCAGTGGTTTCATCTGCGCAATCTTAATAGCGCTGACCCGGATGGCCTGGTATTTCCAAACTTCGATGAAAATCTGCGCAACGGCTTTTTACAGGAATCCTCGCTGTTTTTTTCCAGTATCATGACCGAGGACAGGCCGGTCACGGAATTACTCACGGCAGATTACACTTATCTTAATCAACGCCTTGCCCGGCACTACGGTATCAGCGGCATTACCGGTGATGACTTTCAGCGCGTCACCTTAACTGACGGCACACGCCAGGGAATACTCGGCCATGGCAGTATCCTCACAGTCACTTCTTTTCCTCACCGTACCTCTCCTGTATTACGC
>JAHEHN010000106.1 GCA_024644515.1 Gammaproteobacteria bacterium | reverse complement strand
TTAAAGCCTATGGCACCAAAATCAAAGTCATCTGCGCTGACATTTTCGCCGGTATTTTCTGCTGCTGTCTCTTCAACAAGAGTCGAGGGTCTTGCTCCGCGGGGCCGGTAGGGTGAAGCATTAGGGTCAAATACAATATCACTGACAGGCTTGTCAGGATCTTCTGACTGGTAAACACAGCGCTCAATCACATTCTTTAATTCCCTGACATTCCCAGGCTATGGATGCCTTGGTCGGTAAGAACTATTCCAAACGCAGAGAGTTCAAGTACTGTGCCAGAAAATTTGCCACCTTGCAGGACAGGCTGGCAAAAATGGAAGCCTATGTCACCTCCAGTCAGTTCAGATTACACCGGGAATTCAAGAATATATAAGCGACTATTTGCTACAATCACACTTTTGAATCAAGCAAAGTGGCCGTCTCGCTAAAACAACTCTCAAACGCCATTCAACAGTGTATGACTAAAGATCAGCACCATTTCCGCGTATCTTTGCAAAAAATACGCCAGGAAAAGGTGGGTCAAGCCGAAAAGCTGAAAGCACTTGAATCAAAAATTCAGGCCTCATGCCAGCAGGCACATGCCAGAAAATCGGCATTACCATCAATAAATTTCCCGCCAGAATTACCAATCAGCCAGTCCATTGATGCTATTCGAGACCTGATTAGCCAACATCAGGTGGTCATTGTTGCTGGCGAAACCGGTTCGGGCAAGACTACCCAGTTACCCAAGTTATGCCTGGATATGGGGCTCGGAATTAAAGGCATGATTGGACACACACAACCAAGAAGACTGGCTGCCCGAACGGTGTGTAACAGAATTGCCGAAGAACTGGCAGTGAGTGGTAGCAGTGCCGTGGCCTACCAGGTCAGGTTTCAGGATAACACGGATGAAAAAACCTACGTCAAGCTGATGACAGACGGGATTCTGTTATCAGAAATTCGTGAAGACCCGTTTCTAAATAAATATGACACGCTCATCATTGATGAGGCTCATGAACGTAGTTTAAATATTGACTTCCTGCTGGGCTACCTGAAACGCCTGTTGCGCAGAAGGCCTGATTTGAAACTGATTGTGACTTCGGCAACCATTGATGTGGATAAGTTTTCTGTACACTTCAACAATGCCCCGGTTATAGAGGTGTCCGGTCGAACCTATCCGGTAAATTATGTTTATCAGGGCGCCACTGAAAATGTAGAAGAAGACCTTGATGAACGTATTGTCAGCGCCATTCATGAAATCCGTAAAATCGGCAAAAAATTACCTATCCCTCATCGCGATATTCTGGTTTTTCTCAGTGGCGAAAAAGAAATTCGTGATACCGCAAATACTATTCGTAAAGACAAGTCTCTGGATCTTGACGTCCTGCCTCTCTATGCAAGATTGACCAATAAAGAACAGAACCGGGTTTTTCAGTCACATACAAAACAGCGGGTAGTACTGGCGACCAATGTTGCTGAAACCTCGCTCACAGTACCCGGTATTGGTTACGTGATTGATAGCGGTATGGCACGCATAAGCCGATACAGTGTCAGAAGTAAAATCCAGCGCCTTCCCATTGAGGCAATCTCACAAGCCAGTGCTAATCAACGCGCGGGGCGTTGTGGCCGTTTGTGTCCAGGTACCTGTGTACGTCTTTACAGTGAAGAGGATTTCAACAGCCGACCTGAATATACCGATACAGAAATTACCAGGACCAATTTGGCATCTGTTATTTTGCAGATGCTGGTTTTAAAACTTGGTGATATTGAGTCATTTCCCTTTGTCGATCCGCCAGAGACAAGCGCAATCAAGGATGGCTTTAAAATTCTTGAAGAGCTTGATGCGGTTAATGGCCAGGGAAAAATAACCCGCGCAGGACGGCAAATGGCCAGTTTTCCGGTCGATCCACGGCTGGCAAGAATCATGCTGGCAGGAGCGCAATTCAACTGCCTGAATGAAATTCTGATAATCGTCAGTGCGTTGAGTATTCAGGATCCCCGCGAGCGACCCCAGGATAAGCGACAGGCTGCCGACGAGGCACATAGTCGCTATAGCCATCCGGAATCTGATTTTATGGCATGGGTAAATCTCTGGCAGTTCTTCGAGGAAAACAGGCAGGCATTGGGAAGAAACCGGCTTGGAAAGTTCTGCCACAAGCACTTCCTGTCCTATATGAGGATGACGGAATGGCGCGAAGTTCATCGGCAATTGAAGCTGCTTTCCCAGGAAATGAAGTTTTCGGTAAATAGTGAGCCTGCCAGTTACGAAAAAATTCATCTTTCCCTGTTAAGTGGTCTGGTAAGTAATGTTGCAAATCGACTGGATGACCAGACTTACCTTGGTGCAAGAAACCGTAAATTCAGGGTGTTTCCGGGGTCTGAGCTGCATGGAAAGAAATATCCATGGATCCTTGCTGCAGAACTAGTCGAAACTTCGCAACTTTTCGCCAGAATGAATGCCAGGGTTGAGCCGGGCTGGATTGAAGATCAGGGTAAAGCATTGCTTAAATATCATTATGCCGAACCCCATTGGGAAAAACGTCGTGGCAAGGTAATCGCATTGGAAAAAGTCACACTCTATGGACTGGTGTTGGCGGAGAACAGGAAAGTCGTATACAGCTCGATAGATCCACATGTAAGTCGTGAAATATTTATACGCGAAGCGCTTGTCCCTGCCCAGATCAATTCACGACTTGATTTCTATCGCCACTATGTTGATCTTAAAAAAGAAATAGAAAGTCTGGAAGATAAAACCCGGCGCAAGGATATTCTGCTTGGAGATGACGACCTGGCTGCCTTGTTTGAGCCATTAGTACCCACAGAAGTGCTTGATCAGGCCAGTCTTGAGCGATGGGCTAAAAGGCTTTCAAAAGAAGATGCCAGAAAGCTGTTTTTCAATAAGCATGACTTGCAGCACAGCTCGGGTGAGGCAGTAAATCTTCAGGCTTTTCCAGACAAGATTCAGGCCGGGCACCTGTCTCTGGAACTGGATTATCAATTCGACCCGGGTAGGGAAAGTGATGGTATTTCGGTGGATGTTCCCGTTACTGTTTTGATGCAATTAAAAGACACAGATCTGGATTGGCTGGTGCCAGGTATGCTTCGTGAGAAATGTATCGCTATGGTTAAAGCACTACCTAAATCCGTCAGAAAAAACTTTGTTCCCGTTCCGGATTATATCGATCGCGTGTTGGCACGTATCAAACTGGGTGAGGGTGACCTGAAGGCAGTTTTGGCTACTCAGTTACAAGGTCTTACTGGCATAAGCAACCCAATTGAGCACTGGCAGGACTTTGTCCTGCCGGATCATCTAAGAATGAACATCAATGTACTGGATGACAATGGTCATCTGCTTGGTAGTGGTAGAGATCTGATAAGACTAAAAGAGCAGTTTGCCGAACAAAGCCGCCAGGCGATGGCAGAATTCTCTGAAGCTACGATTGAAAGAAGTGGAATCACGAATTGGGACTTTGGTGAGCTCGAGTCTGTTCATGAAATCAGGCAAGGCGGCTTAACGGTATTATCATGGCCCTCGTTGATAGACGAGGGTGAAAGCGTTTCACTAAAACTTGCCGATTCGCCGCTTGTCGCAAGAAAGCAAACGCAGGCGGGAGTAGCCCGACTTTACATGCTCAAGAACCGCCAGCAATTGAAATACCTGCAAAAACACCTGCTACAGGATCCGCTTACTTTCCCCCTGATGAAAAATTTCGGCGGCCAGAAAAATCTCGTTAGTGGACTGATTCAAGCCAGTTACCAGTCAGCTTTCGAACTTGATGCTTCGCTGCCTGCAAACGAAGTGGAATTTGAGTCCACTTACGAAGCAGGGCGGGCATCCCTGATTGAGACCTCGGCAAAACTCGAAGCGCTATTGATTCGGATACTGACTGAGTTTGGAAAGTTGAAAAAACAACTCGAGAAATACAACAAGCTTGAAGATCTGGCATTGCAGCAGGACGTCGGGCACCAGTTAAATGCATTGGTTAACGAAAATTTTCTGGTAGAAACGCCAGTGGAGTTGCTTGGTGAATTCCCACGATATTTTTCAGCCATCAGCCAACGGCTGGAGAAATACCCGGGTCAGAAAGCGCGTGATGCCGAGTACTCAGCAATGCTTCAGCAATGGTGGCGGCGCTATGAAGAGCGCAAGTCATTATTTCACGGCCAGCATAAAAGCAGCGACGCTCTTGAGGAATTCCGCTGGATGCTGGAAGAACTCAGAGTTTCTCTTTTTGCCCAGGTGCTCGGCACCCGCTATCCGGTCTCTGAGAAAAGACTTGAAAAAGCCTGGAAAGCAATAGAATAGGGGCTTACAGAACATTCTCGACAAATGGGAAGAGCTTGAACGAAAACTCTTGCTGTTTCCTACTTTTTTTTTGGGGCAATAATATTCAATCTAAATTATTATTAACCGCGGCTTTATATAACAATAATTACAAGCCGGGGTTTTAAAAGGTTTTTTCACGGGAGGGCAAGGCCGCCTTTTTTGGCAATCATTATTTCTCATGTTACTTCTGCATTCGCACAGTAATTTCCCTCAACAGTGCAAAGCTTTATTTGCTGTGCTGCTTTTCTTGCTATTTATTTATCTTCCTGTGGGCAAGACTCAATCAGATGATGTTGATCCTTTAATCAGGGTTAATCGTGATTTGTATGCATTTAATCAGGGTTTTGATCAGGTAATTGTGAAGCCCGTAAGTAGGGGCTATGACAAGGTAATACCCGAATTTGCCAAACGTGGGCTCAGTAATCTCTTTAATAATATTGATGATGTAAATGTAATTGCGAATGACCTGTTGCAGTTAAAAATGGCCAGCGCATTGGAAGATTCCTGCAGGCTGATTATCAATTCCACCCTGGGCATTGCTGGCGTTGTTGATGTGGCATCCAATTTTGGACTGTATAAGAATCATGAAGATTTTGGGCAGACCCTGGGGGTCTGGGGATTTGGAACTGGTCCCTATCTGGTTATACCGTTTTTGGGTAATAGTACTTTACGTGACGCCATCGGGTTTCTCCCTGACTACCTTTTAAATCCAATATTCTGGGTGGATGAGGAAGCTTATCGCAATACGCTTTATGCACTTGATACCATTGATACAAGGTTATATTACATGGCTGCGGAATCAATGATCAGCGGGGATGAATATACTTTTGTGCGCAATGCTCACCTTCAGCGTAGAGAATATCTTGTTGCTGATGGTGAGGTGATTGATGAATGGGACGATTTCTAGTCTGGCGATGCAAGTACTTTTAGTTGTGCCGGACCTAGACAGAGACATGGAAGATAGAAGAAAGAAGAAAGAAGGTAGAAGCAGACATTAGATAAAGAATATTTTAAAAAGGGAATACAAGACGCCTGTTTGCCCCTGGATCAACATTAAAATATTTCAATGATAAGCGCGCCCACCCGACAGCGTCCCTTGGGGAGGGGCTGGGTATTTTTAATCTCTATCAGAGCCTGATAGGGCTGGCTGTTCTTATGACCATCATGCACTTTTACCCGGCACTCGGTACCAATGGGTATGACGCTTTCAAGATCTATGCCTAGGCCTTTATCACTGATATCAATACACACCCCTTCCAGAGATTTTGGAGGAGTGCCAAAAAATAAAGAAACAGCGGTTTTGCTTTTAACTCTTTCAAAATTCCGCTTTTCATAAGCGTAAGCCATAAGCCATCCTGATGAACTACGTTGTTGGGAATACTCTACCTCAATTTTTCCGGTTTGTGTCCAAATTCGGCAGATTTTGTGAAACTATTAACGCTCTTGTATTGCACGCTGTGTGAGAAGGGAGTAAGGTATTTCCAACTCCCAAGCGGAGTAGATTCAGGGTAAGGTCAGCTAAACAGGTACCCCAGAGACAGGTCTGTTCTAATCGATTATTTGTGATTTAGTCTCGAGAAATTGCCTTAATTTACTGGTTTACATTGTTAATAAAGTCATATGCCGCTATTTCGGTAAATGCATGCTGTCAATCGGACTGGTTCCGATTTTTTTTGTAAATGAAAAACGGGGAAGATACTGTTGTACTGGTAATCGACAACGATTCGGTTGTCCGGGAGAGTATTGCCTCTTACCTTTCAAATAATAATTACCGAGTTGTTCAGGCCGCTTCCAGTGAGGAGGGTATAAATGCCTTTCATTCCTGCAGTCCTGCTTTGGTTATTTATGATATTGACATCCCTGATAATAGTGGCTTCGATACAATTTCCACCATTTTTGCCCAAGCTCCGGTTCAACCTATTATCATTCTTAGTGATCAGGGAAATACTGACGATGTGATCCGTGCTATGCGTCTAGGTGTCAGCGATTACCTGCTCAAGCCACTTGATGATATGGAAATGCTGATGATCTCCATGGAAAACAGCCTGAACAGATCCCGGCTGATTGCGCAAAACAATCTTTACAGAAAAAACCTGGAAGAAATAAATCAGGAGCTTGAAGAGCGTATAGAGGTTTTTCAGATGGATCAGCAAGCCGGTCGGCAGGTACAGATGCGAATGCTGCCGGTTCCGCCACAGGATTTGAATAACTTTCATTTTGATCACCGTGTAATTCCCTCCCTTTATCTCAGTGGCGACTCCGTCGATTATCAACCTATCACCAAATCCCAGGTACTGTTTTATATTGGAGATGTGTCCGGTCATGGTTCATCCTCCGCCTTTGTCACTGTCCTGTTGCGATTTCGGATCGCCCAGATGCGCAGGGATTATATTCGCGGCAGGTTTGCCGGAGAATTTACCCCGGCACATATCATGGAATTATTAAATCGTGATTTGCTGAATACGGGCCTCGAAAAGCACATAACAGTTTGTATGGGGATTCTGGATAACAAGGACAATACTCTTCTTTACAGTATTGCAGGTCATCATCCGTTGCCGATTATTTATCAAAACGGAAAGGCAGAATTTCTTGAGCCCGCCAAGCGAAGTTTCCCCCTTGGCCTGGTAGCTGAGGCGGAATACTTTAATGAAAAGATAGTCCTGAGTGATGACTTTGCCCTGTTCCTGTTTTCCGATGGCATATTGGAATATTTGCCCGAAAAAGATATGACCGAAAAAGAAAGCAGGATTCTTGATGTTATTAGTAAATGCAAAGGTGATTTTAAAGAGGTCAAAACAGGTTTAAACTTACACCGGGATATTAAGGTTCCCGATGATATTGCGGTACTAAGTGCTACAAGGCTATGAATAAAGGCAGAATTCTGGTCGCAGATGTTAATAACGTTCCCATCCTGAAGTTTGTCGGCGATGTGCGGGTTCTTATGGGCGCAGCACTGGATGCCTATTTTTCCTCTCTCTATAAAAAACCTATACTCGACAGGATGATTGTTGATCTTACTGAGACACAGGGGATTGATAGTACTGCACTTGGATTGCTGGCCAAAATGGCAATCCAGTTGCGTAATCGGTTCAATGTCAGTCCTACTATTATTTCTACTAATTCCGATATTACCCGCATACTTACAAGTATGAGTTTCGACCTTATCTGTGAAATATTAGAACAACCGCTGAATAAAGATGGCAAGTTTGATGAACTGTGTCAGCTGGATGAAAACGAGGATTCATTGAAACAAAAAGTCATAGAAGCGCATCAGACGCTGATGACGCTTAGCGATGAAAACAGGATTGAATTCCAGGAACTGGTATCGGCTTTAGAGGCTGGGCGTTAGACATTCCTCCAGGCCATCCTCTCTAAAAGCTCAGTTTTCGTATTTATCTCTGGCGATTTTTTTACTCTTTATAAAGTCTACATGAGAGAGATAGAGCAGATCGGCAACCTTGCGAATAAGGTGTTCTTCATAGCGGTCAATTTTTCCGTCAGCAAAAGCCACTTCCCACATATTTCCAACCATGGTTACCTTCTCTGAATATTCAAAATTTTCATTCATCAGACTGGTGAACTGATAAAGGGATGTTGAATCGCGTGCTTCCTGTTCTGCCAGTTCCATCAGTTCTGAGAGTTGGCTTGGTTCGAGCTCAAAGCGGGTTTTCAATATTTCTACCAAGGCGCTGGTTTCCGTGTCATCTATTGACTGATCTGACTTGCAAAGTTCAATCATCAAGGCAGCGCTGGCCAGTTGCAGGCGATGCGCTGTGCTGGATACACTTTCTTGCTCCAGCTCACTGAAATTGGCTTCAAAAAACCTGGAAATGGCTTTTAACATAATACTTCCTGAATTGGGGTTTCCATCAAGCTGTTACTATTGAGTACAAGTCTGCCTGCGGTTTCAAGTATGTCGATACCTGCATCTTGTTTGTGTGCATTTTCACTGAGGTAGCGACGAAAACGCTTTGCGCCGGGTTGTCCCTGAAACAAACCAAGTACATGGCGAGTCATATGTTTCAGGGCCGTACCTTGTCTAAGTTCGTTTTTGGCATAGTCTATAAATTGCGCCAGCACGTCTTCCTGGCTCATCACCGGGTAATCACTATCAAACAGTTGCTGATCGACCCGGGCGAGAAGATTGGGGTTTTGGTATGCCTCACGACCAATCATTACGCCATCGACGTTTTCAAGCAAATGACGGCTTTCTTCCAGAGTTTTTATACCGCCATTAATGACAATTTCAAGGTCGGGAAAGCGTTCCTTGATGGCAAATACGCGTTCATAGTCAAGAGGGGGGATTTCCCGGTTTTGTTTTGGGCTGAGACCTGCCAGCACCGCAATGCGGGCATGTATGATGAAGCAGTGACAGCCAGTTGCAGATACGGTTTCAACAAAATGGCTGAGGTGTTCCAGGGAATCAATTTCGTCTATTCCTATTCTACATTTGATGGTGACCGGTATGGCAACGGCTTCCTTCATTGCTGCCATGCATTCTGCTACCAGAGTGGGTTCTGCCATCAGACAGGCGCCGATCTTGCCCCGTTGCACACGATCGCTGGGGCAGCCGGAATTCAGATTGATTTCCTGATAACCAGCCTGCTCACCCATAATGGCTGCTTTCGCCAGTTCATCCGGATCGCTGCCCCCTAATTGCAGCGCAACAGGCTGCTCGGCTGCGTTAAAGCGCAGAAATCGTTCCGCATCCCCATACAAAAGCGCGCCAGTAGTCACCATTTCGGTATATAGCAGGGTATGCTTTGTGAACAGGCGCAGGAAATAGCGACAATGGCGATCTGTCCAGTCCATCATCGGCGCTACGCAAAATCGGTGTGTTGAGTAAGCTTGCATAATCATCTGATCAAATTGAGAGGGCGTATTATATAAGAAGTACATCAGATAGGCATTGTACGTTCCAGACATGGAATCTGGACTTCAACGCTAAACATGGTGTATGTTGCACGCCTTTAAATTTTCCAAATGTCTAAATGGTGATTAACAAAATGAAAATGAATAAGACAGTATTACTGCCACTGGTGTTTTCTTTCCTTGCGACCAACTTCGCTGTAACAGCTCTGGCTGATGAATATGTCATCGATGGGACCGGTGCTGGAATGCATAGTTCTGTCAGTTTCAAGGCGAGCCATATTGGCATCAGCTCCCTGTGGGGACGCTTTAACGATGTCACCGGGCATTTCACCTATGATGCTGACGACATCGAGTCATCAGTGATTGAAGTCAATATCGATCCAGCCAGTATCGACTCAAACCATGAAGCCAGAGATACTCATCTTCAAACCAGCGATTTTCTGGATGTAGAAAGCTACCCTACAGCCAAATTTGTCAGTACCTCGGTAGAAGATCTTGGCAATGGTCGAGTCCGGGTTAATGGTACCTTCAGCCTGCATGGTATGAGCAAAGCCATCAGCTTTGAAGCGGTTCGCACAGGCGAGGGCGAGACACCGTTTGGTGATTATCGTGTTGGCTTTGAAGGTGAAATGGCTCTTGATACAGCGGCATACGGCATTAATGCTGGAACGCTTTCCCTGATTTTGGCTATAGAAGGTGTTCGTCAGTAATCTTTAAAAAGTATCAGGGCTAATCTTTTAATCCAAATACTTGTGCTTTTCTGGTATCACTTTCTCTGGTCTTCAAGGTATTTTTTTCAAGGCCGGGAAAGTGGTCCACCAGTCGCGAACAAGCAATACCAAGTGGCAAGTGTATTGCCTATTTTTTTGTAACCTTTTCCAGAATTTCTTCTATCTCTGGTTCCTGGCCGGCGTCTTTTAAAGACTTTTGTCGTTCATACACTTGCGCGGCAGCATCAAAAAATTCTCGGGGCAGCCCTGCGGCTTCCATTGTCGCTGCAATTTCTTTCATTTCACCGCTAAAGCGCCATGCTTTTCTGGCGACCTGACGAATACGTGCCTGGCTTTTTTCGGTAAAGCCGGGGGTGTAAATTGCCCACTGTTTTTCTAGAGCATCTCTGACACCCATGGTCTCTGCAGTAGCGAGAATCGCTGTATGCAGCGCAGCGGTGCCTTTGCTATTGGCAGCAAAACACATTTTCAGACCGGAGGCTTTACCAATTTCAGGCCCTAATACGCTGGTCTCCAGAGGGCCCCCGCTAAAACAGGAGGCAACTTTGTCGGCACTATTCCCGCACAGATAAAGCCAGGTCGTGCCATGTTGTGTCGCAGGCATGCCGATAATTCCGCCATCCACAAATTCAATACCGGCATTTGCCATTGAAGCAGCGATAGTCTTGACGGTTGTCGGGGCAATGGCATTAACATCGGCGTAAATGCCCTGATAATTACAGGCAATGACCTCGTCCGCCACGTTCATGGCAGCGTGGGGAGGGCACACGGAAATCAGAATTTCACAGGTATTGCAGAGCGCCTCGAGGCTATTCAGAGAATGGATGCCAAGATCATTGGCACGTTCACTGCTAGCCCCGCTTCTGCCGGCTGAGCACCAGTAGACGTCCATTCCGGTATTGAGTGCTGTTGCGGCAAGGGAAATACCCATTTCCCCTGGATGTAGTATGCCGATGGAGGTTGTCATGACGCTTATTCTGTTACCAGGCTGCCCTGATTGTAAAGGGCGCAAAGAAGCTTCAGGCAGTCTTCGTTGCGCTGGAATTTTCTCAAATCCAGCGCTCTTCCTTTTGCATTTTGCAATTCATCATTGAGCGCCGCCAGTTTGTCACTGACGTCCGGAATAAAAAGAGACTCCCCATTGACGAAAAAATACAGGGCCCCGGCATGATGATGGCAGGCAAAACGAGTAGCGGGGTGAGGTATTAACTGGCGCCCTTTTTGTAACATGACAGCCATTTTTTCCGGAGTGATTTCCTGTTCGGGTGGATCAAATAGTTCTGCCAGTCGGGGTTCTGTCATCAGTCGACCAAAACTGTGTATTAACAGGTCTGGATTGGCAAGGGCATCCTGCATCAGGGTTTTGACCTGTTGCAACGCGCTGCTGCTGATATTGCCGGGCTGCTGCTGAGGATCAATGTCTGTATCCCGATAGCGACTATCCGCACTCAGTGTTTCTTCTGCCTGCAGGCTGATTGCAGACAGTAGTTCGGTGACGTCCGGCGCCCTGAAACCGATGGAGTAGCAAAGCCCTGGTTGTATAGCCGTTCCCCAGTGCGACAAGCCTGCTGGAATATACAATATATCGCCCGCGTGAAGTTCTTCGCTATGCTGCACGGAGAAGTTTTCCAGGATTTTCAGCCCGGAATCAGTATTAACCGGACTGCTGCTATCGCATGTTTCACCTATTTGCCACTGCCGAATTCCCTGTCCCTGAACCAGGAACACGTCGTAATAATCAAAGTGCGGGCCAACACTGCCATTGGCTACTGCATAGCTGATCATGACATCATCCAGGCGCCAGGAAGGAATGAAACTGACTTCCTGCAGCAGACGTTTAATTTCGGGCAGCCAGTGATCGACTGATTGCACCAGCAGGGTCCAGTCATGCTCCGGGAGAAAGGTAAAGTCGCGTTCTGAAAAAGGGCCTTGTTTCAGCTGCCAGGAATTGTTGCTACTGAAGACCAGGCGAGATTCCACTTCTTCTTCGCAGGCCAGTCCGGCCAGCTCTTCGGGACTTAGAAAGTCGATGAAATCAGGCAGGGCGCCCTTAATCAGTAAAGGTTTCTTTTGCCAGTATTCGGAAAGAAAAACATTGATATCGATACTGTCATGGCGGTCAAAGAGCATCAGATTTGCTTGGCCTGGGCGGCCGCATTACCCAGGTAGGTTTCAGGTCTCAGTTGTTTCAGTTCTTCGCGCACAGCCTCTGGTAATTCCAGGGTATCAAGGAAATCAGCCAGAATCTCAGGTGTAATTGATTGGCCTCTAGTCAAGGCTTTGAGTTTTTCATAGGGCTCCTCAATACCATAGCGTCGCATGACGGTCTGGATGGCCTCCGCCAGAACTTCCCAGCTGTTATCCAGGTCGGCCAGCATTTTGGCTTCATCAATCAATAATTTGCCGATTCCTTTGAGGGAAGCCTGGTAGGCGATAATGCTATGGGCCAGGCCCACACCAATAGTCCTTAGCACCGTGGAATCTGTTAGATCACGCTGCCATCGAGAGATAGGCAGCTTCTGGGCCAGATGTTGCATCAGGGCATTGGCAACACCCAGATTGCCCTCGGAATTTTCAAAATCAATGGGGTTGACCTTGTGGGGCATGGTTGAAGAGCCCACTTCCCCGGCGACGGTTTGCTGGCGGAAATAACCCAGTGAAATATAGCCCCATAGATCCCTGTCGAAATCGATGAGGATAGTATTGAAGCGGCACACGCCATCAAAGTACTCGGCGATGTAATCGTGCGGTTCGATCTGGGTAGTGTAGGGATTCCAGGTCAGCCCCAGCTCCGTAACAAATTGCCTGGCATTGGCCTGCCAGTCTATTTCAGGATAGGAGGTAATGTGGGCATTATAATTACCGACGGCGCCGTTAATTTTGCCGAGGAATTCAGTTTTTTCAATGAGCTTGATCTGTCTTTGCAAGCGGGCAACAGTATTGGCAAATTCTTTTCCCATGGTGCTGGGAGTCGCAGTCTGGCCGTGGGTGCGGGAGAGCAGGGGAGTATCGGCATAGTCATGGGCTTTCTCTCGAATGGCTGCAACAACCTCGTTCATCATGGGCACAACTACTGCCTCCATGCTCTCCTTGAGCATTAAGGCATAGGCCAGATTATTGATGTCCTCCGAAGTACAGGCAAAATGGACAAACTCCATCATCTCGGCAAGTTCTTTCCGGCTTGCCAGTTTTTCTTTCAGATAATATTCCACTGCCTTGACGTCATGATTTGTGACTGCTTCCTTGCTCTTTACCAGGGCAGCTTCATTTTCATCAAAGTTGCTGATCAGTTCTTCGAGGAAGTTATTGGCAGCGGGAGATAGTGGCGGGACTTCTTCAAGGCCAGGATTACTGGCGAGCCTTTGAAGCCAACGGATCTCCACTATAACCCGGTATCGTATCAGGCCATATTCACTAAAATAGGGCTGCAGGGAGCTGGTTTTGCTGTGATAGCGGCCATCAACAGGGGAAATGGCGTTGAGTGAAGTCAAAATCATAGGAAATATGCTGTTGCTAGTCTAAAAGCCGCATTATATGTGAAAACAAGTCTGAATAGCAGGTTCCCAGCCTCAATAAACCTGATTATTTGATGCTTTCATTCAATAGCATTCAGTTATGTATATGCTTGACATATTATTGGCCGCTTCTATACTTTGAGAAGCAATCTCAAGGGGGGGGGCTGGATATTGCGGTACCAGCTATCAAAAAACACTCTGATAGTTGCATTATTCAGTCAATTTCCGGTTACCGGGGTTTCGCGCTCAGGTGGCAAGCGACAGGAGTTAAGTCATGGGAACCAAGGCAAAATTATTTATCAATGGCCGAAGCCAGGCCGTGCGGATACCCAAGGAACTGGCGTTCAGCGGGATTGACGCGGTCAATGTGGAAAAACAGGGTAATGCCATTATTCTTACGCCGGCCAGAAAGACCTGGGAATCCTTTGCCGATTTGAAACCTGCCGATGAGGATTTCATGGTAATCAGACCGCGTCTGGTGAAATCATGATTATAATGATGTCTTCAGATCTGTGTCGGTTGATTATCAGGGATCAGCCGTCAGAATTGTTAAGTCGTCTGCAGCAGTGGTCTGTTAACGGGGATGAAGTGGTTATCTCCGCGATTACCTATGCGGAATTAATTGCCGGTGCCTTGCTCACCCATAGTCGTTCTGATCATGTCGCCCTGGTTCAGGAATTTTGTGAGCGTCTTGAAGATGTTGTGCCCTGGAACAGGGCTGCGGTGGACAGTTACACCACTATTCAATTACAGGCAATGCATGAGGGAAAATCCCTGAATATGAATGACGCCATGGTAGCGGCTCATGCCTTGAGCCTGAATGCCAGGCTTCTGGCTCATAATAATAATGCTTTTGCCGCCATCCCTGGTCTGGACCTGGAAACCATATCTGATTAATACGCTCTCAAGGATGGTAGGCGCTAGTGTATTTCATGCACCTTATTCATCAGTAATAACAGGTTTCGCTCTATTTTTTTTTGGCCAATCAGTAAATGCCACCGGCGTCCTTCAGACTGGTGCCAGAGCACTGCCGAACGAATCCCGCTGAGCAACACAGCACGAATCTTATCCGCCAACTCTTCATTCTTCAGAAAATTAGCCTCACCTGTTACCTGTATGCGAAACGGTAAAGTGCTCAAGGTATCCTTGTACAGAGCTGAAAGTTCCCGAATCAGATCCGGATTAGCCAGATCGGGATCGTCCAGCGACAGGTGTGGCATATCTTCAAGACGTTGGCCCAATTCAGTGAGCATTTCTTTTTTGGCTGACAATTTTCGCTCAAGATGCAAAAGACCAAGAAAGTAACGTAATACATCAGGAGATTTCAGCGAGCCTTGTTCATTCCTGACGATTTCCTGAAGCATCTGCATGCCCAGGTTTAATCGGCTCACCGAGCCATAGACTTCTTCAGCGGTTGCAGGCTTGGTAATAAATAAACTGCGGATCATGGTGTTCAGTTTGTCCTGTCCCACCATGCCATGCTGGGCAAGTTGTTTGACCAAATAGGCAGACTGGGCAACACCGGAAAGGGCAAGACACTGTCGCATTTTCTT
>JAHEHN010000101.1 GCA_024644515.1 Gammaproteobacteria bacterium | reverse complement strand
ACAAGCAACCACACTTGTAGGTCGGATAAGCGCAGCGCCATCCGACATGGCGACTTTGATTTGGACGCAGGAGACAGGATGCAGGATGCAAGAAGTTGGCTGGTGGTTTATTTGTGGGGCTGGGGAATTGGAAGCGTTTCGGGCGGTGTGTTTTGCAGCCGGGAATTTTGTAGGTCGGATAAGCGCAGCGCCATTCGACATGGCGACTTTAAGTCGCCTGCTTGAGACTTGTAACTATAATTAAATTAGCGAAACGGAAAAAACAGGATGCAAACTCTTCTGGTACTGAACATCAATCCGGGTCTTGAAGAAGATCTGGTGGATTACCTGTTATCGATCAGCGATCTGAATGGTTTTACCTCCTATCCTGTCAGGGGGTATGGCGATCATGTGAATTTGTCGTTGGCAGAGCAGGTGAGTGGGCGTCGCAAACGTACTCAGGTAGAAATTATTCTTGCAGAAGAAGCGGTGCCATCGCTGCTGGCAGGTCTGGCGGAATCGGTAGGTCGCGATATCACCTGGTGGCAACAACCTGTGTTGGCCAGTGGCAGTCTTGATTAGGTGATCGCTGCTTTCTCCCTAACAGGGACAGCTCGTCAAAGTCCTTACAGAACAACCCTTACTCGCTCATATCTGCATATTTATTAGGCAGGTCCAGAGTGATTTTCTGCCCATAACCACGCAGGGTGAGTCCCTCTCCCTCGAAGCTTAAATCAGCGCCACCACGTACATCATTATCAAAATGATAGACCGGGCTAATGGCCTGCAGATTGGTTTGCTGTTCGTATTCCCGGGCTTTCGCCTGTGTGCCCTCATTGGCACTTTGCCAATTTGCAATGGCCTTTTTGCCGTGACGTTTTTCCAGCATACGCCGGGTAACCCCGGGTGACATGATCGCTGCGGTGGCATTGTTGCCGCCAAAGCCTTTGGCATTAAGCAGGATTGAGTCCATCGCATCAACGCCCACCTCTACATGATCCAGAAGAAAATCCAGACCCTGAGTATGCACGTCGTCGGCAAGGGCTTTGGTGGTAAGAATGCCGGGCAGTATGCCGTATTGCCAAATGCCCAGGCTGGATGCCAGTTGATCGGCCCCGGCCACCCCCAGTGAATGTCCCATATAGGATTTAATGGCAGAGACTTTCCAGTTGCTGGCGCCAAAATGTTTGGCCATTTCTGCAAGAATGGCTGATTCAGTGACCCGGTTTTGCGGGGTGCCGGTGCCATGTGCCTGAATAAAGGTACGCTGTCGCAAGCTGTCTTCTCCCAGTACCGCACGGGTAGCAGCCGCAGCGCGGGCAAAAGTCAGGTAATTACCAACACCGGGACTGGCAATGGATTTCTTGAAGCCGTCTGCATTCACAAAGACATCATTGACCGAGCCATAGATCGTTGCGCCAAGCTCCAGAGCCAGGGCATCATCCATCAGCACAAAAAATTGACATGATTCACCCAGAGTAAAGCCGATATTATTGCCAAAGGGGCGACAGGCGTTGCGGTATTGAGGGCTTGTGCCCCCGTCCAGTGCCTGAAGTACCTCATCGCCGGCGATGGCACCCATGGTAGAAAAAGCTTCAATTAATTCCGGCAGGATAGGGGCTTCACTGCCACCGACAATCACTACGCGGTGAGTGCCATTTTGAATGTCCCTGACTGCCTGGGCGAGGTTGTAATGAAAAGTGGCACAGGCGCCAAGGCTGCTGCCGGTACTGCCGACATTGCCGAGCACATAGGCATTAATAAAGTCTGCGGGCATATCGGCAAAGCCGAGGGGTAGCTGTTTCGAGGTGACTTTTTTACCCAGCAGTCGAGCCTGAAGCATGCCGCCATTGCCGTTGTAGTCCAGCTGACTCATGCTGCTGCAGGCATAGATGCCAATTTGTTCCGGAGCGACTTTCTCTCTTATCACATCCCAGTCAATCCCCATCGCATAGAGGGCATCGGAGATGCCATAAATAGTCATTTGCAATCCACGTGGATGATTTCTGGAGGGATATAATTGTGCCGGATCAAAACCACTGGGCAGTTGTCCGGCATAATTCACCGGGCTGCTATGGCGGTCTTCCATCATCATATCCAGAGGGCCGTTGACAGTGACATGCAGGTTATGGCCATCGCCTTCAGTGACCTGCCAGTTGTCAGGAATCTGATTGGGTAAGTGGCGTTTCTTCAGCGTAAAGGAAAGACTGTCCTGTCCTTCGACCGGTGACAACCGGGTTCGATTATGATGAAGTTGTTGCGTGGGATCATAAATATTGTGTTCCAGCTGGCGAATCAGGGTGCCATCCAGAATGCTCTGTTTATGCTGGTCGAGCCAGGAATCGAGTTCGATAACTTGCTCGCTATGATCCTGCCAATGACTACCGTTGTATTCAATGCGTCCGCTAAGAACGGTGATATTAAGTAAGGTTTCGCGGGCTTTGTCAGGAGTCAGGCGGTCTATAACCAGGCGGCGATAGCCATAGTGGAAGGCGCTTCTGCCCGCTGGGCTGACACCGCCCATGGCGGTAATGACAGGGAGTTGTGTCATTTCTAAATTTTTTCCTTGAAATCAATATGTTGGCTTATCATAGACTGCATCATAATAGCCCTTATGAAATATATGTCTAGCATATTGGCCATAAAATATAACAAAATAGCCATTTTGTATTATGACTGCAAAATATGTGACGAAAAGCACGCACTTGCTTACACTCCTGAATTCAAACGCGGAATTTACAGAGTACCCGGCCATCCTATGAGCAAGCAAAAAACGCCCCCTGAAATTCAGGCCATTCATGATGAATTGGGTATCCCGGCACACTACGCGTCATCCTGTGGGCTGGATTTTCAGCCCGATTGCCAATCGCTGGTCGCTACTGAACTGGATGTTTTTGGGCGTCAACCTTATCTTGAGGAGAGTGCTTTTATTGCCTGGCAGGAAATGCAAAAAGCCGCCAGTGAAGACGGTATTGAATTACAGATTGTTTCAGCTTTTCGTAGTGCGGATTACCAGAAAAATCTGTTACAGCGAAAACTGGAAGCAGGGCAGTGTCTTGAAGATATACTCAAGGTAAATGCCGCACCGGGTTTCAGCGAGCATCATAGTGGTTGCGCCCTTGATATCACTACCCCTGATTTTGAGCCCCTGGAAGAAGTGTTTGAAAACAGCCCGGCGTTTATTTGGTTATGTGAACATGGAAAAAAATATGGTTTTAGTATGAGTTTCCCAAAGCACAATGATGCGGGAATTGCCTATGAACCATGGCACTGGAAGTATGCTGCTGACTAAAATAGGGGCAGGACTAATCTTTATGGTTTATCAATGATAATAATTCCCATTACCTTGCAGACAGTTTTTAGAAATCAAATAAAAAATAATAAATATTGAATATTGTTTTACTATTTAATCAACTTGATTACACATATCAGATTGGTGTGAACGCGCTGGAATAACGGTAGAAAGTCGGAAAGAAAAAGAGAGAAAGCAACAATAGCGCAGATAAAAACGCGGATAAGAAAAGCGTTTACAGATAAAAATTAGGCAATATTTTCGCCCCCATAAACTCTACCAATTCAACCATGCCTTTTAAGGGAAAACAAGGAAAACCAGCGACTTTTTCCGGGGCTGTTAATTATACTTTTGGCACCATTGAAATTCGTTGACAGCCCCCCCATTCAGAGTAGTATGGATCAGGCATTTAAGTTGACTCATGAATTTAAATTTTAAAAATAATTGAAAAATGTTTTAACTAATGCAGAAAAGCGGTGTCTAAATAAACGCACATAGCGTAAGAAGGAGGCGCATGTATGATTAGTGATACACAGGTACTATTTCGAAATATTGAGCATTCACAAGCCGTTGAAGAAGCGGTACATAAAAGAGCAGAAAAGCTGGGCAGGTTTAGTGACCAGATACTCAGTCTTAAAGTAACAGTAGAATCCCCCCACAATAATCATCACAAAGGCAAGGTCTACCATGTGGGCGTAGAAGCCCTTATCCCCAACCACGACATCGTGGTGAATCATGACCAACATGACAAGCATGCGCACGAAGATATCTACGTTGCGATTCGCGATACCTTTGATGCGGTAGAGCGGCAGATTAAAGAATTGAACGAAAAGAAACGACGCCTTAGTCGTATCCCCAATAAGTTAACCGAGCCGGAATTGGCCGAAATTGTGAATGTCGAAGAGTTTCAGAAATCTTAAGCCGCTAATCACTAATAAAGTTAAGTAAGTATTTTCGAAAAAAACACGGGCCATTACCCGTGTTTTTTTTTGGTTTATTTTCACCTTGCCACCATTCAACCTGCGTCAGGTATTCACCTCGAATAGTTTTTTGCGTACCAGGTTGCGATATTCTTTTGGCGAAACCGAAATCGCTTTTCGAAACAGGGCTGAAAAATAACTGTTATCAGGATAGCCGACATTATAGGCCACCTCTGCAATACTCAGATTACTGGTTTTAAGCAGTTCCTGGGCGTTCTCAATACGCAGTTGCTGCAGGTACTGCATTGGTGATTTTCCGGTGGCATGTTTGAAGCGTCGATTCAGTGAGCGAATACTGATGCCAAATTTTTCAGAAACAAACTCCAGCGTAATTTGATCGTGATAGCAGCTGTGCATCCATTCCTGGATGGCGATGATATTTTCATCATCATGATAATTCTGCGGTGAGTTTTTCAAAAAGCTTGAGGTATAGGAGCGCTTTATTTCATGAGTAAAATGCCGCGATACCTGGTCCGCAACATGGGATGAATAATAATTTTCAATAAAGTGCAGCATTACATCCCTTATTGAATTTACGCTTCCTGCACAGTAGATATTACCTGCCTTGGTGATAAAGCGATCACGTTGCAGCAAGACCTCAGGATAAGTGCGGCTGAACTGGTCAAAATAATACCAGTGCGTGGTTGCCACCTTGTTGTTTAACAGGCCCGCTTCTGCCAGAAAATAGCTGCCGGTGCCTGCAGCGCAAAGACTGGTGTCTTTCTCATGCTGCATTCTCAACCACTCATTCAGGGCAGGGTACTGTCTGACAACGCCCAGCGGATTGCCCCACAAGGCCGGTAATATCACTATGTCGGTATCGTCGATATCGGCAAGGCTCAGCCTTGACACCAGTTCCAGTCCGGCATTGAGCTGGATATTGCCACCGTCCATGCTTACCAGTTGCAAGGCAAGCCGCCCCTGGCTTCCTCCCTCGATACGATTTATAAGATCTGCTGCATTCAGCATTTCAATGGGAATTGTGATACTGGTCCCCAACACCTTGCGATAGCCGATTACCGAGACTTTGAGCATTACACAGGCTCCGGGGGAGCATAGTTTACTGCAATGACTTCGTATTGATGGGTGCCGGACGGCGTATCAACCATAACCTCATCATCCAGATGTTTCCCCAGCAAGGCCTTGCCCAGTACCGAGTCAATGCTGATATGGTTCAGGGCCGGATCTATTTCATCAGGCCCGACCAGCCGATAGTTAACAGTCTGGCCGTCGTCTTTATACAACTCTACCCAGGCGCCAAAATAAATCTTGCTGGTATCCGCAGGTAACTGATCCACCACGGTTAGATTTTCCAGGCGTTTGCGTAAAAAGCGCACTCTGCTATCTATTTCGCGCAAACGTTTTTTGCCATAAATATATTCTGCATTTTCCGAACGGTCCCCCAGGGCTGCGGCTGCAGAGACCTGTTGGGTGACTTCGGGACGCTCTACCTTCCACAGGAAATGCAATTCATCTTTCAGTCTCTTGTAGCCTTCCGGGGTGATATAGGCGGACATGGGTATGCGCGGGGGCCGGTAACGAGACATCAGTAACTAAACTCCAGTTGCGTATACAGTGGTGCTTCTTTCATGCGTACACCCAGCCCCAACAAACGTACCGGCTTGTTGCCTCTCTCAAAGCCTGTTTTACAAAGGGTTTTGAAGGTATCCAGATCCAGTGTATTGGCATTTTGTTCTACCGTCGTTGAGATAAAATCATTGAACTTGATTTTAACGAACTGCTTGCCAATGGTGACCTTTTTCTTCGAGTTTTCGATACGCTGTTCAAGCATGACCAATAATTCCGGAAGCGTATCCAGGCAGCTTTCCAGGCTTGGTAAATCTTCGGGGAAGGTATGCTCGACGCTGATGGATTTGCGTCGCCCCTCGGTCTGGACAACGCGTTCATCAATACCTCGACAAAGGTTATAAAGGGCTTCACCAAAACTGCCAAACATCTCTACCAGTTCGAAATTGCTATAGTCTTGCAGGTCACCGCAATTTTCTATTCCCAGTAAATCCATTTTACGGGCCGTCACTTTACCAACGCCGAAAAGCTTGCCAATAGGGAGTTTTAAAATAAAGGCTTCGACCTTATCCGGCGTGATTACAAACTGGCCATCTGGCTTGTCCCAGTCACTGGCGATCTTGGCCAGAAACTTGTTGGGTGCCACACCGGCTGACAGGGTAATCCCGATTTCCTGTCGGACTTTCTGCCGAATTTCCTGCGCAATCAGGGTGCCGCTGCCCTGGCAAATGGTGGTGCCGGTCACATCGAGAAACGCTTCGTCCAGGGACAATGGCTCAATAATGTCGGTGTATTCCCTGAATATCTGATGCATCTGCTGGGACGCTGCGCGGTATTTCTCCATATTGCCGGGAATGATGATCAGATCACGACATTTTCGCTTTGCCGTTGCCGAGGCCATGGCAGAATGGATGCCGTATTGGCGAGCTTCGTAATTACAGGTAGCAATGACACCGCGGCGATCCTCTGAACCCCCCACGGCAACCGGTAAACCAGCCAGAGAGGGGTCATCACGGATTTCGATAGCGGCATAAAAACAGTCGCAGTCGCAATGGATTATCTTGCGGGTGTCATCGCTCATGGCGTCATAGTATAACGTTAATCAGGTCTGCTGATGGGGGTAAAAACAACACTGGCACATGAGGTTTGTATACAGCCAAAGCGCCCTGATGGATCAATTTTTCGAACTCTCCCTGATCCTAGGGACTGCGGTCGTATTCTGCATAAAGATACTATTGAGAAGCAGGTAATCTGGTGTATTCTATTGGCATGCCAATATATGAATATATCTGTCAATCCTGTCGTCATCAGTTTGAAAAAATCGTCAAACTGAATGAGTCACCCAACTGCCCATCTTGCGACAGCAGCGAGCTGGAGAAGCAGTTTACCGGCGCTGCTGTCAGCACCTCCAGATCCCGTGCGAAATCCTTTCAGGAAGCAAGAGGCCGGGCCAGCAGTATTAAAAAAGAAAAGGATCACGCCCAGGCAGAATACGAGCGTAACTATATTAAAGACCACAGCTGACCGTCATGGTGAAGCTGTCTGAATAGCCTTGTTAATCGCCCTGGTCAGGCAAAACTCCTTATAGTTATATTAAGTACTACCTGTAATCATCAGTACGCCTTCGTCATGCCCCGGGAATTTTCGGGCATTGCTGTCAAAGTAAGGATGTCAGAAAGAAATTCCGGCACACTTTGCACTACATTTAATAATGATGGAAAAGATTGAACATCAGCTGGTTTTTGTCATAGGCCGATGTGCTTTGGCGCATCACGCCAAACTGCCAGCTGGTATTATCGGTGAGCTTATAACCCAGCCCGGCGTATACCCGGGAAGTCATTGCCAGAACCGAGCAATACTGGTGCCCGATCAAACATGCGCGCAGAGTGGTGGGGAGTCATCGCCATTACAATAAATTTGCTGACTATGGCGATGCCGAGTACTACCACACGCAGTTGATTAAACTCAGGGACGAATTGAAATAATCGTCCCTGTTGTGAGGATAGCCTTTTAAGGTCTTACGACAATACTTATGCCACGACATTCATGATGTAGTGGCTGTCCATGTATTCCCTTACCTGATCAACCTGGCCGTCTTTAATTTCAAAGGCCCAGCAATACAGATTGTCATACTCGTTGCCACTCTGGAATTTTCCGATGGCCTGGGTTTCAGCATAGACCATGTCGTCCTTGGCTGTGAGTTTGTGAATGATGACCTTCGGGTCGCCAGGAATAAAAAGCCCTCTAACCGGCGCCAGGAATTCATCAATGATATGGTCGCGACCGGGATGGGGGCCGGCACCGGGAATTTCTTTTGACATGGCGGTCCAGCAGGCGTCTTCCCGAAACATTCCGCGCAGGGTTTCCAGATCACCGGCGCTGAGGGTTTCAAAGAAGCGCTTTACCAATTCTTCGTTGTTTTTTTCTTTATCTGACATATGAACATGCTCCCTATTTCTTTGCTATGCTTGGTCTGTTAATTTAGGTTTTAATTATTGCTTTGCAAGATACATGAGAGCAGTCGCAAGTCGCAAGTCCCAAGTCACAGGTCACAGTCAGTTGGCAGGTACTGCGAGGTTCAAACTGACTCATTTTGCTTGTGACTTGCAACTTGTAACTTGTAACTTGAGACTCATAAAAGGGGATTTAAATGTCTGATCAATATGATGTTGTGGCTATCGGTTCTGGCCATAATGGTCTGGTAGCGGCTGCCTACATGGCAAAAGCCGGAAAAAAAGTACTGGTACTTGAGCGTAATGACTGGATTGGTGGCGGCGTGGTTACCCGTGAGCTGACCTTGCCCGGTTTCAAACATGACCAGCACTCCATGGCACATATTTTTATTCAGGCCAACCCGCTGATCACCAATGATGAACTGGGCCTGCAGTCAAAATACGGTCTGGAATATATCCACCCCGAAATTCCCATGATTTCCGTTTTTCCTGATGGGCAAACCCTGGCCATTCATACGGACAGGGAAAAGAACATTGCCGAGATCGCCAAGTTTTCTGAAAAAGACGCGGAGAATTATCGCCGCTTTTCCGAGACTGCCGCGGCTTATCTGCCTGCTTTGGTAGGTACCCTGTATACACCACCGGCTCCTATTGGCGCCATGTACGCGATGATGGATCAGTCGCGGGAAGGTCAGGAAATCATGTCGGTGATGATGAAGAGTGCCTACGACATCGTCATGGAATATTTTGAAGATGAGCGTGTGCGTCTGCATTTCCTGCGTATGGTCAGCGAAAATCTCACCGGGCCGGAAGAGAAGGGTACCGGTATTGGCCCCTTCATGTTTTTAGGCTGGTTGGAAAAATACGGGATCGGTGTTGCCAAGGGCGGTAGCGGCATGCTCAGCCAGTCGCTGGTGGATTGCATCAAGGATCATGGCGGTGAAGTGATCACCAATACCTCAATCAGCAAGGTCCTGGTGTCTGACGGCCGGGCTGTCGGTGTGGTTACTGATGATGGTCGTGAGATAAAAGCCAAAGATGCAGTGATCGGTGCCATTCATCCTCACCTGTTGCCAAAAATGGTTGATGGTCTGGATCCTTTTGTGGCTAAAACAGCCGCCAACGTTGAGCTGTCTGCCAACTGTGTGTTCACTATTCATGCCGCACTGGATGAGCCCCTGCAGTTCGCTGCTGGCGATCATGTAAAGAAAGCCATGATGATCGAATTACTGCCTGACAGCATTGATATCCTGCGTGACCACTTTGATGATCTGCGTTATGGCCGCATTCCCAAAAATTCTCTCTGTGCCCTTGGCTCAGCCACCAATATAGACCCTTCGCGGGCACCGGAAGGCAAAGCCACCATGCATGCCTGGGATTATTGTCCCTATGAGCATCCGGACGGTGGAGCCCAGGCCTGGGATCGTCACAAGGACGCCTTTGCCGATCACATGCTGGCCAGTATGAAGCCTTATGTACCCAACCTGAGTCGCGATATTATTCTGGATTGGCATTGTGATTCACCACTGGACATGGAGCGCACATCCGCCAGTTTCCAGAAAGGTGATATCCATGGGGTGGCGCCTTATCTTTATCAGTTTGGTGCTCATCGCCCGACCCCCGAGCTGGGTAAAAACCTGGTGCCGGGTATTGAGCGTTTATACCTGGTAGGTCCTTTCCAGCATCCAGGTGGCGGAGTATTTGGCGCCGGTCGTGGTACTGCCATCACCATGTTTGATCAGATGGGGATGGACTTTGACTCGGTGATTAAATAATCAGTTAAAAATTCAAACGACAGTAATTAATCAAGGTAGTTATAAAGGCAGTTATTAAGGAAGTTATCAAGCATGAAGATCTATTCGCAGGATGGCAGTGAACTAATGGATGTCTCTGCCATTGAGCGCGACGGAAACAGGCTGGTAGTCAAAGGCAAGATTTTTCAATCGATGCCAATGACTGCCAGGCTTAATCCGGAAGAAGCGCGCAAAGGGATGAAAATGATGAGTTTCTCTACCTGGTTGTTCCTGTTATCCATGCCTTTCCGTAAAAGCTCGAAATCAAGCTAAGCTTCCGTGGACGCTCTCCAGTACCTGGAAAACTTTCTCCAGTCCCTTGTTGCGGGATTGTTGATGGGTGCCATGTATGGCTTGATGTGCGTAGGGCTGACCATCATCTTCGGGGTGATGCGGGTGATCAATTTTGCCCAGGGTGAATTCATGATGCTGGGCATGTACTTTGCCTATTTCTGTTTTGCCTGGTTTGGCAGCTATGCTTTTTTTGATGGACTCTGGTTTCCCTTCCTGCTGGCTTTGCTGGCAGGCCCGGCGGTGTTTCTGGTAGGGCTGGTGCTGCATCGCCTGCTGATTAATGCCGTAACCGGTCGCCAGGCCAGTCAGCTGGAAGCCCAGGGGCATTATGCGCAACTGGTGCTGACACTGGGTATCGCCCTGGTACTGCAAAACGGCGGTCTGTTTCTGTTTGGTTCTTCTCCGGTATCTGTGTCCAACGAGCTATCCTACAGTGCCTGGGAGTGGGGGCCAATGATCGGCGAGCGGGTCAGTGTGTTTGTCAATCAGGCGCAAACGGTTTCAGCCATTCTTGCGGTTTTTGTGGTGATCGGCTTTGGCCTGTTGATGGCAAAAACCCGTCTGGGTAAATCACTGCGTGCTTCAGCCGATAACCCCGATGCGGCCATCTGTATGGGCATCAATGTGGATCGCGCCCATCGACTGGCCTTTGGCTTTGGCGTTGGCATCACCGCCATCGGCGGCGGACTGTTGGCATCCAATGCCCCGTTCCAGCCTTATATTGGTACCGAGTATGTGATCATTATGTATGCCGGTGTGGTACTGGGCGGTCTGGGCAGTATCCGGGGCGCGTTTCTGGGCGGACTTAGCATTGGTGTGCTGCAGCAGGTGTCGGCCATCATTCTGCCCAACCAGTTACAGAACACGGTAATTTTTATCTGCTTCCTGATCATCATTCTGTTCCGTCCCCAGGGCTTTTTCGGTAAAAAGGACAGAACCGCATGAGCGTCTCCGGTGTCAGAAAAGATTTTTTCCACATCGCCTTGTTTGGACTCGTCTACATTGTGCTGGCCGCACTGGTCAGCAATTCCTACTATCTCCTGATCATGACCATCGTCCCGGTGTGGGCGGTGATGGGTCTTTCCTGGAATCTTTTTTCCGGCTATAGCGGGTTGATCAGTTTTGGCCATGCCGCATTTTTTGGCTTGGGCTCCTATCTGGTGGCCCTGTGCATGGTGGTATGGGAGCTTAATCCCTGGATTACCATACCGCTTGCTACGCTGGCCGGTGGTGTCTCGGGTTTGCTGGTGGGCATTCCCACTTTCCGACTGCGCGGACATTATTTTGCCCTGGCCATGCTGGCCTATCCCCTGGCGCTGCTGTATATCTTTGAATGGCTGGGCTACCAGGAAGTGGCTTTACCCATGAACCGCGAAGCCCCGTTGATGTATATGCAGTTCGAAAACCCGTTCTATTATGTTCTGCTGGGGCTGCTGTTGCTGCTTTGTACCCTCGTAATCACCACCCTGATTTCACACTCAAGGCTGGGCATGTCCTTGCTGGCCATCAAACTGGATGAAGAGGCTGCAGAGGCGGTGGGTATTAATACGCTTTACTGGAAACTGGTGGCCATCACTATCAGCGCGGCACTGGCTGGTGCTGCCGGCGGCTTTTATGCGGTGGTATTACTGGTAGTGACGCCATTAGCCGTATTTGGCATGCTGGTGTCTGCCCAGGCCCTTATTTTTGCCATGTTCGGTGGTGTAGGAACGCTGTGGGGCCCGGTACTTGGTGCCATTATTCTGGTTCCGCTCAGTGAAATTCTCTATGCCCGTTATGCAGCAGATTTTCCCGGCATTCAGGGCGTGATTTATGGTGTGGCCATTATTGCGGTAATTCTTTTTGCGCCGGAAGGCATTTTGTGGAAAGTGCGTTCACTGCTCAGACCAGGACAGTTTCGCATGCTGGGATCCAGTGCCAGTGTTGCAGATTTCAGCGCGGATGAATCGCTTTTGGCGGTCACTCATGATGATAAGAATCAGACCATTCTGGAAGTCTCCGATCTTTCCAAAGCCTATGGCGGTTTGCAGGCAACCGACGCTTTATCTTTCAAGGTCAGGCAGGGTGAGCTGCTGGGTATTATTGGTCCTAACGGGGCCGGAAAAACCACGCTGTTCAATCTGCTCAATGGTTTTGTCAAACCCGATAAGGGCAGCATAAACTTTCAAAATAAAGCGCTGGTGAACAAGCGTCCCAATCGTATCTGCGCCATGGGCATTGCCCGTACCTTCCAGGTGGCCAAACCCTTTACCCATCTTTCGGTGCTGGATAACGTTATCGTCGGCGCTTATGTCCATACCTCAAGTCGGCAAGCCGCCGGGCAGATAGCTTCTGCGGCTATTGCTCTGGTGGGCCTGGAGCAGCAGTGTGATTTACCGGGCGCCAACCTTACCAACAAGGAATTACGCCTGATGGAACTGGCCAGGGCACTGGCCTCAAAGCCCAGTCTGATACTGGTGGATGAAATTCTTGCAGGGCTCGATCCCGAGGCCATGCAGGAAATGCTGAAAGTACTGCAAAAAGTCAGGGCACTGGGTATTACTATTGTCATTATTGAACATAGCATGCAGGCCATGGTGCAGCTGGTGGATCGCTTTGTGGTGCTTGATCACGGCGCCTTGCTGGCCCAGGGCAGTCCCGAAGAAATCGTCAAAAATCCCACGGTCATTGAAGCCTATCTCGGGAAAAAATGGTTGGAAAATGCCTGAATCGACTCTGCTGGAACTTGCCAATATCAACGCTGGTTACGGTGGGCCCAAGGTCCTGCACGACATTAATATCTCGTTATCAGCTGGCGAATTCATTTCAGTGATTGGGCCCAACGGTGCAGGGAAATCCACCCTGTTTAGAACCATCTCTGGCATCGTCAGACCAGCATCAGGCTCCATCACTTACAAGGGCAGCAATCTGCTTGAGGTAGAGGCCTCCAGACGCGCACACCTGGGCCTGGCTCATGTACCTGAGGGGCGTCAGGTATTTCCGAGTATGAGTGTGCTGGAAAACCTTGAATTGGGTGCCTATGTGGATAAAACCGGGATTGAATTCAGGCAGACCCTTGAAAAAATAGTGAGCTGGTTTCCAGTGCTGGGCGAAAGGCAGCAGCAACTGGCTGGTACTTTGTCGGGGGGGGAGCAGCAGATGCTGGCCATTGGGCGAGGTCTGGCAGCAAACCCGGATATTTTGATGCTTGACGAGCCTTCAATGGGCTTGGCACCGACAATTGCCGATGAAATTTTTGAGCGTCTGATTGAAATACACAAGACGACCGGGTTGAGTATTATCCTGGTGGAGCAGCGGGTGGCAGAGGCACTGCATTTTGCCAACCGTGCCTATGTACTGGAAGCGGGGAGAATCATTTTGAGCGGTAATCCTGCCGAGTTACAAAATGATGATCGTATCAGGCAAGCCTATTTAGGTATGTAAGCGCTTATAGCCCAACAAGGGATTCACACCACGCGCATCTGAAAAATTTTCAGGACATCATTTTCCTTTTTAAGAATGAAGAAAAAATCATATGTTGTTTTGCTTCGGTCTTCTGCCGAAGTAAAATTCTTGTCCATAAGCCCGTTAATGAATACCAGTTCTGCCACTTCTTTTTCATCGGTGAATTCAAGCTTGAAGTGATAGTTACCTTTACGAAAATTGGTTTCGTAAAATTCCCTGATTGCAGCTTTGCCTTCAAGTGGCAAGGAATTCGGTATGGTGATGATGGCGTCTTCGCATAGACTATCCAGCATTTCATCCAGTTTTTGCTGTGCAACTTTTTCACCATAGTCGATGATTAGCTGTTTGGCATCCTGAATTAAACTTTCCATAGTATGAGTGCTTCAGCGTTGCGCAGAATCCTGAAAAGAATTCGTTGATATAAACAGATGTGGTGTTTTATCCAGATTTAGTTCTTGAAGAAAGTGCCATGTAGAACATTAAAGGATCATCATATAAAAGTCAGTCATTTTTTTACCGGGGAAAATCCAACAGAACTTCTCGTTATGCCATCGTCTGATATAGAGGGGGTGTATTAATAGAAAAAGACTTGTCGAAATTGACAAATTATTCTGCCAATAATGGCAAATTTGTCAATTCTGGCGTCCCTGTAGTTTTCGCCGATCATAGGGAGTCGTTAATAAACTCAATAAAAACAATTAGATATGAAGTTTTGGAGGTAGGGGCGCCAGTGGCATGAAAACTGCAAAGATTTAGCATAGTAATCTTGAAAAGATATTCACCAGGCTCTGTTTGACAGTACATAAAGAGTTCGTCGATGTCTGTGTACTTTTCCAAAACGTGAGAGGAAGAAAAAATGATATCCCAGCTGCCCTTTGTCCCGGATATGAAGATCAAGCCGGAAGTAAAAGCGTTCTTTGATAAGGAAACGGAAACCTTTTCCTATGTGGTTAAGGATCCAGGCTCACTTTCCTGTGCAGTAGTGGACTCAGTCACCAACCTGGAATACGCATCGGGGACTATCAGCTACGAAGGGGCAGATGAGATTATTGCCTGGATTCGTGAGCATGATCTCAGCCTTGAGTGGATTATTGAGACTCATGTACATGCAGATCATTTGTCTGCAGCTCCCTATATCAAGCAAAAACTGGGAGGCAACGTCGGTATCGGTAAAATGTCACCGTGGTTCAGAAAGTATTTGCCGGTATTTTTAACACCGGTGATGAGTTCAAATGCG
>JAHEHN010000159.1 GCA_024644515.1 Gammaproteobacteria bacterium | reverse complement strand
ATCCGAAGGCCGCTGAAAGCTGGATATGGAGTGGCATTATCAAATCAACCTATGCCGGTGCCAAAGGCGGCCTGGGCGCACTTTCCCTGGCCAAGGAATCCAGGGCTGATCTTGAAAAAGCATTATCCCTGAATCCTGATGCACTTGATGGTTCCGCCTATACCAGTTTGGGAACCCTGTATTACAGTGTCCCGGGATGGCCGGTAGGCTTTGGTGATGATAAAAAAGCCGAGGAACTTTTGACCAAGGCCTTATCTCTAAATCCTGACGGTATTGATAGTAATTATTTTTATGGCAATTACCTTATTTCAGAGAAACGCTATGATCAAGCCCGCCGTTATCTGAAAAAAGCCCAGCAGGCTAAAGCAAGACCGGATCGTCCACTGGCGGATTCAGGTCGGCAGCAGGAAATTCTGGAAGCACTGGCGGGAATAGACGGGAAGAAATAGTCGGAAAGAAAAAGATAAAGGAAAAAGGATAAATGATAAAGGTGGGCGGTTTAGTGAAACCTGCAGGCATACAGGTATTCCGGTAGGTCGGATAAGCGTAGCGCATCCGACGAGGCGATCTGTGATCGCCTTTTTTGTAACTTGTAACTTGTAACTTGCGACGCAATCAATTGATGCATATCCAATACGCCCGTGGTGAATTAAGGTAACATCCGCCCATGCAAATACTCCTCGTAGAAGATGATCAACCGCTTGCCAGGGGCCTGCAAAAAGCCCTGGGGCAGCAGGGTTATGTGGTCAATCATGTGGGCATCGGTGAGGCTGCGCTTCATGTCATTGAATTCGACAAACCCGACATTGTGATTCTGGATATTGGCTTGCCTGATATTGATGGCATCACTGTTCTCAAAAAAGCGCGCAAGAAGGATAAAGAGCTTCCGGTTTTGATGCTCACGGCCCGTGACGGTGTCGATGACAAGGTCGCCGGGCTGGACAATGGGGCTGATGATTACCTGGTTAAACCTTTTGAGATGACCGAATTGCTGGCGCGGTTACGCGTTCTGGAAAGGCGAATCGCTGCTGTCAAAACTAACGAGATTGTCATTGGTCATGTGTGTCTGGACACTGTTGCTCAACTGGTCAGTGTCGATGGCAAGGAAATAGAACTCGCGCGCAAGGAATACATGCTGCTGAAAAGCCTGATGGAGAATGCTGGCAGGGTGCAAACCCGCAGCACCCTGGAAACCCGACTTTATTCATGGGGCGAGGAAGTCTCCAGTAATGCCGTTGAAGTTCATATTCATCGTCTGCGAAAAAAACTGGGTAATGATTTTATAAAGACCATTCGTGGCGTGGGCTATAAAATTCACGCCGAGGGGCGGGCTTGAGTTCCATTCGTTTTTTTCTTGTGGCCGGAATACTGGCCACGCTAACCCTGTTTAATTTTGTTGCCGCCCTGCGCGGCTATCAATCCAGTATGGAGGAGGCAGATCTGTTACTGGACAGCCAGTTGCTGGATTTTGCCAGCCTCGTCGGTCGCCTGGATGTTACCGATAACCATGAAGAACTGCGGCTGGGAAATAATCTGGCCTTTCAGCTTTGGCAGGATGGCGAAATAGTCGCCCAGTCATATCATGCTCCAGAGGAGCCGCTTGCAGAGTTCAGTAATAGCTTTAATTTCAGTAATTTTGACGGCTATCGCTGGCGCACCTTCAGTCGCCAGGAAAGCACAGACGGGCGCTGGGTGATTGTAGCGGAGCGAACAGATCTGCGTTATGTGCTGGCAGAAAACGTAGTCCTTGAATCCATCATGCCGATTCTGTTGAGTATTCCGCTGATAGGACTGTTTGTCTGGTTTATTGTCAGTCAGGGCCTGAAGCCGTTGACAACACTTTCTACTCAGCTCAAAAACAAGCACGTGAATGACTTAAGCGCTATTGATGCCTCCGATGCCCGTCGCGAACTGGAGCAGGTTATCCAGTCAATCAACAGTTTTATGGCGCGTTTGAACCAGTCTGTAGAAAGAGAAAAACGTTTCTCTGCTGATGCGGCCCATGAGTTAAGGACACCTATCAGTGCCCTGAAAGTACAGCTGCATAACCTGTCCCAGGAAATGGATATGGATAATGATTCCTGGCGCCAATTGGAAGGCGGCGTGGAACGCATGCAGCATCTGGTGGAGCAGCTGTTAACCCTGTATAGAATGACGCCGGACAAGTTTGCTGAAAACACTCAGCAAGTTGACCTCTATCAGGTTTGTGAAAATGTCATTGCTCAGCAATACACGCTGGTTGAAAATAAAAATCAGCAGCTGGAGTTGCTAGGAGACCATTGCTCTATTACCGGTGAAGAGTTTGCCCTTGAAACACTGGTATCCAATCTTCTCAGTAATGCCAGTAAATATACACCAGAAGAAGGCAGTATTCGGGTGGTCGTGGAAAACAAGGGTGATCGCATGGAGTTGATGGTTGAAGATAGCGGTGAAGGGATTCCTGCAGCTGAAAGAGAGAGAATATTCGAGCGTTTTTACCATAATGAAAAAAACCCGAATGATAAAACACTACCAGGTTGTGGTCTGGGACTCACCATTGTCAGTCATGTTGCCAATCTGCATGGGGCTCAGGTAAGTGTTGCTGATTCTTCCTTTGGTCAGGGCACGGCATTCAAGGTAAGTTTTCCAGGGAAAGAGTTATGAACAATAGCTTTCTATCAGGCATGGTGTTGCTGCTGGTAAATTTTCTCGTTGCCAGTGCCGTGTCAGCTGCCACGCCTGAGATTCAAATTGAAATTCGTGATCATCTGTTCTACCCGTCCACGGTTGAAGTTCCTGCCAATCAGAAAGTTCGTCTGTTCATTATTAACAACGATCCCACACCTGAAGAATTTGAAAGCTATGAGCTGAACCGTGAAAAAGTAATCCCCGGGAACGGCAAGACGGTAATATTTATTGGCCCGCTACCGCCGGGTGAATATCCGTTTTTTGGCGAGTTTTTTCCGAAGACAGCACAGGGCAAGGTGGTGGCTAAATGAAAGATAGTCACAAGTTA
>JAHEHN010000094.1 GCA_024644515.1 Gammaproteobacteria bacterium | reverse complement strand
GCTGTTGGCGTCCATCTATACACAAGCGTGCCTTCAGGGAGCCGGTAGGATAATAGATTCCGGCATGAATTACTTCGCTGTTCCGACTGCTGGTTTCCTGGCCAAACTGCCTGTTTTTTTCAAGCAGCACGACAGATCGTTTTCCTAAAACAGGATGGATGGAAATTTTGTGTGCGATGGCAAGGCCAACAACGCCTGCACCGACAATACAGATATCCTGATGGTCCAGTTCGGGCATGAAATCAGAACCGGAACACAATGGTGTTAAGCGTCGGGTTCAATATCTAGTAACCGGCCACGCCGCCAACAATTCTCGGATCAGACATGCCATCTATAAAGCCTTCTTCAAACATTACCGAGTTGGCTTCTCCAATGGTACGACGTGAACCACTTAAGCCCTGATGCCCCATGGCTTCCAGTTCGCCAGCCACTTCGTCACTGATAGCGCCAATTTCGTAGCGTACAACATTGGGCATCCACTGGTGGTGAAAGCGTGGGCTGGTTACTGCCTCTTCCAGTGACATGCCATGATCAATGACGTTCATTACTACCTGTAACACGGTATTAATGATTGTTGAGCCACCGGGCGAGCCGGTTAGCAGCACTGGCTTGTTATTGCGGGTGATGATGGTGGGTGACATGGAGCTGAGCATGCGCTTGCCAGGTTGAATCTCATTGGCAGTGCGACCAATGAGGCCATAGGAATTTGGTGAGTCAGGCTTGCTGGAAAAATCATCCATCTCATTGTTTAGCAAAAAGCCGGCACCGGGAACGACTATGTGATTGCCATAAGAGCGATTCAGCGTGGTTGTTACAGAGACGGCATTACCGTCATCGTCGGCCACCGAATAATGTGTTGTTTGCGGACTCTCTTCGCCCCAGCTTCCTGCTGTGATAGTGGCGCTATCACCAGCCAGCTGCGGGTCAAAATTGGCAAAGCGCTGACGTGCATATTCCTTGGAGGTCAGCATGGAAGAAGGAACATCAACATAGTCCGGATCACCGAGATGCTCGGCGCGATCGGCATAGGCCCTGCGCTGGGCTTCAATCATTAAATGGACAGTATCTGTGCTACCCCAGCCTAAAGCGCCAATATCATATGGCTCTAGCATATTGAGCATCTGAACCAGCAGCACGCCTCCTGAAGAGGGTGCTGGCATCGACCAGACATCATAGCCACGGTAACTTCCATGAACCGGGTCTCTCCAGACGGGTTGGTAATTGACCAGATCTTCATGGCTTATCAAGCCATCATTTGCCTGCATATCTGCCACTATTAAATCCGCGACAGTGCCTTTGTAAAATCCGCCACGCCCCTGTTCGGAAATGGCACGCAAGGTAAGCGCCAGGTCTGGTTGGCGCCACAGGGCGCCGGCGTTTAATGGAGATCCATTGGCTGAGAATTTTGCCAGTGAGGCAGGGTATTTTCGAAAACTATTGAAGTGGCCTCTAAATTGTCCGGAAATTTCCTGGTTGAGAATAAAGCCTTCTTCGGCAAGACGAATGGCCGGGGCCAGTACCTGTTCGCGGCTCAGGGTGCCATATTGATCCAGGGCTTCAAGTAATCCAGCCACTGATCCCGGAACGCCTGCTGACTGATGGCTGTTCAGTGCAAGTTCTCTATCGACATCGCCCTTGTCATCGAGAAACATATCCCGATAGGCAGCAGCAGGGGCTTTTTCACGATAATCGAGCGTTAGCACTTCCCCGTTTGCCAGAGAAATTACCATAAAACCACCGCCGCCCAGATTGCCGGCAGAGGGGTAGGTGACGGAAAGCGCAAATCCTGTTGCAACGGCTGCGTCTATGGCGTTACCGCCCAGTTCCAGAATTTCTTTACCAACTTCGGAGGCAATATCCGATCGTGAGGACACCATGCCCTGGCTTGCGCGCTGATACTCGGCAAAGGTTAAAGAGATCGGGAAGATGAATAATGAGAGTAGGAGTATGAAGCGGTTCACTGGTTTATCCATAGTTGGGAGTGTGAGGTCAGCAGGGACTTAAGAATTGTGGCTGAATTAGCTGGCCAGAAAAGAGTGATAATATTTGGCAGAGCTGCAAAAAGGGAAATCTTATCAAAAAAATGATGGTCTGTGTGAATGGCTTTTGCTTCAGGGCTGCTGATATCAGGCCTTAATAATCCTGCGAAAGGTAAGATTGATTCGAGCGCCTTCGCTGCCTGGCTGTTTCGGTATCTGGTGCTGCCAGTTTTGCTGAACGCCTTTTCCCATGACAATAAGACTGCCATGAGAAAGGTCACAAAATGATTTTATGTTTTTTCTGAATCGATGTTTGAGCTCGAAGCGCCGGGTGGCCCCCAGACTTAGAGATGCAATCACAGGGTCGTAGCCAAGCTCTTTTTCATCATCACTATGCCATGCCACGCTATCCTGGCCGGTTCGGTAATAATTCAACAGTACAGAGTTAAATTCGCTACCACTGCACTGTTCAATCCGCTGTTTTAATTCCTCAAGCAAGGGCGTCCAGGGCAGGGGGCTCAGTGCCAGACCTGAGTATCCGTAGCGGCTGTCTTTATCTCCATACCAGGCCTGCAGACGAGGAATAGGGACTGCCTTTCCGCCAAAATTCAGTTGATCCTGGCGCCACGGTGTTTGTGAAAGCAGGCTATGATAATAGTGGTCGGCCTCAGTAGTGGGCAGAAATTCCGGTGTCATGAAAATTTCTGCATCCGGCAGCGACAGCTTTTCCATCACTTCAGATGAATGTCCGGACTCAAGAGGAAGTTGCAAACTCTGCATAGGAATATGTTGCTAATAAAGGTCAGTATAAAGTAACGCGATCGGGAAACCGGCGATGAAATTACCAGCAAAAAAGGCACATCATATGCCTCAGGAAAAAGCCGTGTTGCTGATATCAAGCTGCTTTATCGATAGCCTGGGTTCAGGTGCTTAACCTCTTAAACTTTTAACCTCTTAAACTTTAACCCAAGAGCTCCAGCAAGGCCTGTTTCTTTTCTTCAGGCAGGTTTTCAAGCCTTTTTGCCAACTCGTATTGCGTAGGCTTCTCCAGTCCCTGGGCTTCTCTTCCAGCATTGTCACCCCCGCCTGAAGCTGCGCTGGTTTCAGCCAGATCAGTATGATCCATCAGGTGTTGCTGGATATGTTGCTCCAGAACCATGATGATTTCAGAATTCATACTGCGACGGTTCTGCTCAGACAGATGCTTTATTTTCTTACGCAGTCCCTTGGGTAAGCGGATAACGAATTTTTCAATTAATGCTGGAGAAGGTCTGAAGTCTGATTGCTGCTTGTCATCACCCGAAATCAAATTCTTCAACGCTTCCTGATTGTCATCTTTGTAATCAGACATTATTCAATCCCTTTCTGATATTCCTTAAACGTTTTTCAGTAACTCATGGCTCAAGTATGTAAAAAATCACCACGATTTAATATTAAACGTTTCCCAAACAAATAGGTATATTTTTAGACTCTCAACTATGGGAATTACCCTCAATTAAGGTTAGCCTTACGCGCGGTAAAGTCCCCTGTAACGTCCATGGAAAGAGGTTTTTGATGTTTGATTTTGACTTGTTTGTAATTGGCGCCGGTTCCGGTGGTGTCAGAACCGCCCGCATGTCTGCCCGCTACGGTGCCCGGGTGGCTATAGCAGAGGATCGTTACATGGGGGGTACCTGTGTCAATGTTGGCTGTGTACCGAAGAAACTCTATTCCTATGCTTCACATTTTCGTTATGACTGCACCGACAGCAAAGGCTTTGGTTGGCAGGGAAGTGTGCCTGCGTTTGACTGGAATGTGCTCAGGGACAACAAGACTGCAGAAATAAGTCGCCTCAATGGCATTTATGACACACTTCTTGATGGTTCCGGCGTTACTTTATATAACGGACGCGCCAGGCTGCTTGATAAGCATATGGTCGAAATAGGCGACAAAAAGGTAAGCAGTGAGAAAATACTTATTGCCACGGGGGGGTGGCCATTTGTCCCTGAATTTCCCGGTAGCGAGCTGGCCGTTACTTCAAACGAGATTTTCGACCTGCCCAGCTTTCCCGAACGCATACTGGTGGTTGGAGGTGGTTATATAGCCCTTGAATTCGCAGGTATTTTTGCCGGACTGGGCGCTGATACCAGCTTGTCTTACAGAGGTGAAATTCCCCTGAAACATTTTGATAAGGATTTACGGGAAAAGCTGTATCTTGAAAGTGAGCGCCACATGACTATGCTAATGAAGAGCAATGTGGAAGAAATAACCAAGAAAGACAATGAGTTACACGTTAAATTTAAAGAAGGAAACAGTCTTGTTGTGGACTGTGTGTTGTATGCCACAGGAAGAAAGCCCAATACAGAAAACCTGGGCCTGGAAAACACCGGTGTTTCACTTCAGCCCAACGGTGCGATTGCCATAAATGAGCATTTTGAGACTACAGAGCCCGGAATTTATGCCCTGGGCGATGTTGTTGGCCGCATAGCGCTAACGCCTGTTGCCATCGCCGAAGGCATGGTTCTGGCTTCAAATTTGTTTAAAAATAAAGAAAAAACAATGGATTACAGTAATATTGCAACAGCAGTATTCAGTCATCCAAATGTCGGCACTGTGGGGCTTGGTGAAGAACAGGCTAAAGCTGAATATGGCGATATAGAGGTTTTTGAAAGCGATTTTCGTCACCTCAAGCACACGCTCTCTGGTAACCCTGAGCGCACTTATATGAAATTGATAGTCGATAAGGCAACCGACAGGGTTGTTGGCATGCATATGATGGGTGCAGATGCCGGTGAAATCATTCAGGGCCTGGCCGTTGCCATGCAATGTGGTGTAACAAAAGCGCAACTGGACAGCACCATCGGTATACATCCAACAGCAGCAGAAGAATTTGTAACCATGCGTCAAGCCAGAACCTGAGAACATGAATTGGGGTGAAGGGTATCTGGTTTCGCTGCTGGTTTGCAGTAATACCAATAATCAATAGAACGGGGGCTATAGACCTGCATCACTATTTCCGGTAATCTTTATTACCGGAAATAGTGAGACGTTCGAAATAGGGGCGTTTATATCAATTAAATATTTATATACGTATAGTTACCTCAATAATATAAAGCAGTTTCTATATATAGATTTCTTCGATAATACGCCTGTAAGTCTCTAAAATTTACAACCAAGGATAGTTAACGCTTCATGTCATCTGCTACGCCACCAGTGCCGTTTTTCGATACCCTGGAAGAAATGGCGAATCCCTATAAGCATCGTATTGCCACGGTAAAGCACCTGCTTGAGGATGAACCTGAAAATGCGACAGATGATTATCAACTCGCCAGTGAGTTCCTGTATTCCTATCGTGGCAGCCCGGACACATTTTCCACGTACCGACGTGAAATTGAGCATTTCCTGCATTGGTGCTGGTTGATTGCCAAAAAATCGCTGAAAAGCATCAGGCGTGAGGATATTGAAAGCTATATAGAGTTTGCCAGTAACCCGCCAAAAACATGGATTGGCGAAAAAAATGTCTCCAGATATGAGCTCAAGGGGGGTGAAAGGGTGCCTAACCCTGACTGGAGGCCCTATGTGGTACACCCCAAAAACCCCGGAGAAGCCCCCTATTTCCTGTCCCAAAGCGCCATCCAGAGTATTTTTGGCGTCTTAAGTAGTTTCTGTAACTTTCTGATTCAAGAGGAATATCTTGAATTTAATCCGGTCTCCCAGATTCGTCAGAAAGGAAAATTCCTGAGAAAAACCCAGTCCACCAAGGCTATTCGCCGTCTCTCCCAGTTACAGTGGAGCTATGTGATGGAAACAGCAGAAAAAATGGCGGCTGAAGACAATATTCACGAACGCACACTATTTATCATGAATGCCCTGTTTGGTATGTATCTGCGTATATCTGAGCTGGTTGAAACTGACCGCTGGACCCCGAAAATGGGTGATTTTGAGCGCGACCTGGAAGGTAACTGGTGGTTCAGAACCGTCGGTAAGGGGAATAAGGAGCGCCAGATATCAGTCAGCGACTCCATGCTGGAAGCCCTGAAACGATATCGACTGGCCCGAGGACTGCCTGAACTGCCCTCACCTGGTGAATATACGCCCCTGGTTCATAAGGCACGCGGTAAGGGCGGCATCACCAGTACCCGGCAAATTCGTGGCATTGTGCAGGCCTGTTTTGATGGTGCACAAGCCAACCTGCGCAAGGATGGCTTTGTGGAAGAGGCACAACAACTTACTGCAGCAACGGTGCATTGGTTGCGTCATACCGGCATTTCCGAGGATGTGAAGCATCGACCCCGTGAACATGTACGTGATGACGCTGGACATGGTTCCAGTGCCATTACTGATCGCTACATTGATGTACAGCTCAATGAGCGGCATGCCTCTGCGCGCAAGAAAAGAATCAAACCGGATTAGTAAAATTTACGTAAACACCCTTGAAGTTCATGGACTGAACCCAAACTGAAGAAGGAATGCATTTTTTTGCCAAAATTCAGGGATAAGATAGTAAGATGTAAGGCAATTTTATGACGACAGGTTCTTGTCGGCTCTATTTGCCCTGCTCCTGATCACCTTAACTGTATCCGCCGTATGGCTGGTTAAATCACAGAATCACAGAGTCACATTTATATAAGGCAGTATTATGAAAAATCGCACATTGAATCAGGCTTTCTCTCTTATCCTGGTATTCGGCTTTACCGCGACCCCGGGTTTAAGCGGGGTTCAGGCGCAACAACCATTATACCTGCCAGCCGATATTCCTCTCGATGTGGATGTGATTTTCGAGGGGTTAAGTCCGGAGGCTGCTTACAGTGAAACTACACAGGATATTATTCGCCAATTGACCAGAAATCATTATTCCGAAATAAACTTTAATGATGAGTTTTCCAGTGAGATGCTGGATAGTTTTATCAAGACTCTGGATGGCACACGAATCTACTTCACCCAGGCAGATATTGATGAGTTTGAGCAATACCGCACAGAGCTGGATGATCTGCTGCAGGCCGGCAATGTTGATTTCGGTTATCTCATTTTTAATCGTTATCGCCAGCGGTTAATGGACAGGCTGGTTTACAGCCTGAAACGAATCGAGGAAGACCCTTCCGACTTTGATTTTACCGTAGACGAATTCATTATCGTCGATCGTGCTGAGGCCCACTGGCCTGCAGATCATGCTGAATTGACAGACTTGTGGCGCAAGCGCATCAAAAGCAGCGTGTTGTCCATGAAGCTTGACGAAGAAGATAAATCAATGGCAGATATTCGCGAAGAATTAAGCAAGCGCTATCGCTCCCAGCTAAGTCAGGTGCTGAAAACCAATGGCCTGGATGTATACCAGCGCTATATGGATGCCATGACCATGACGTTTGATCCGCACACCCAGTATTACGCGCCCAGAGCGGCTGAGAATTTTAATATGAGCATGCGTTTGTCCCTGGAGGGCATCGGTGCGGTGCTCACTACAGAAGATGAATATACCAAAGTGGTCAGTATTGTCAGTGGTGGGCCTGCGGACCTGGCCGGAGAGCTGCAGCCATCTGATCGCATAGTCGGTGTAGCACAGGGCGACATGCCTTATGTGGATGTGCTGGGCTGGCGTGTTGATGATGTGGTGCAACTGATTCGTGGAGAAAAAGGTTCTGTGGTGAGGCTTTCAGTCTTACCCACTGGATCCTCTCTGGAGCGTAAGGAAATCAGAATCACCCGCGATACTGTAAAGCTGGAAGACCAGTCGGCGAAAAAAGAAATTGTTGAAGTGCAGTATGGCGGTGAAACCCACAAAATCGGTGTTATCGAACTTCCTACTTTCTATATAGATTTTGAGGCCCTGCAGCGCCGGGATCCCAATTATCGCAGCAGTACCCGTGATGTGCGCAATCTTCTGGAGGAGTTAAAAGCCGAAGGCGTCGAAGGGGTTGTTGTTGATTTGCGTCGAAATGGCGGTGGCTCACTGTCAGAGGCGAACTCTCTGGTTGGCTTGTTCATTCGCCGTGGGCCTACCGTTCAGGTTCGTGATGCTGATGGCAATAATATCGTTCAGGGCGATTCCGATCCTGAGCTTGTTTATGATGGCCCCCTGGCCGTGCTGGTGAATCGCTTGAGTGCGTCCGCTTCAGAGATTTTTGCTGGAGCCATTCAGGATTACCAGCGCGGCATCGTGCTTGGTAGTCAGACCTTTGGCAAGGGCACCGTTCAGGAACTGATCCCGCTGGGTGAAGGTCAGATGAAGATTACGCGTGCCAAGTTTTATCGCATCTCCGGTGAGAGTACCCAACATAAGGGCGTGATGCCGGATATCATGATGCCTGATCTGTATGACACTGCCGAAGGCATTGGCGAAAGTGCACTGCCTACTGCCCTGCCCTGGGACACTATCGATCCGAATTACTATCGTCCCTATTCCGATTTGAAAACCATACTGCCGGAATTGATTACGGCTCATGAAAATCGTCGCAAGTCTGATCCGGACTTCACCTTCATTGAAGCGCAGATAGCGCGAGCGCTGGAAAACAAAGAGAAAAATCAGCTTACCCTTAACGAAGCTGATTTGATTGCGGAGCGTGAAGAATCGGACCAATGGCGTCTACAGATAACCAATACACGGCGCCTTGCCAAAGGCCAGGAACCATTTGAATCGGCGGCCGCCATGGATGAAGAAGCTGACGAGGAAGAGGAAGTTATTGAGAATACCGCAGGTATTGACCCTGTGGTCCCGGATAAGCTCATCAGTGAAGATGATGAAGATGCCGATCCTTACCTGCTGGAAAGCGGAAAAATACTGCTGGATATACTGAGCCTGCAGCAAAGTGATGTGTCGCTTGCCTTGAGAAACCAGTAATTCGTTGCCAGGTTCATAATAAAAGCGCCTTTGGGCGCTTTTTTTACATAAGCGTGAGGGTATTTTGCCTAAAAATCCCGGGCAATAAAAAACCCGGCTAAAGAGCCGGGTTTTTATATATGGCGGAGGAGGAGAGATTCGAACTCTCGATAGGCTATTAACCTATGCCGGTTTTCAAGACCGGTGCATTCAACCGCTCTGCCACCCCTCCGCGAAAGGGGTGAATCTTACCTTAATCATTGTTTCAGTCAACCAGAAACTGGCTGAAAACACTAATATCTCCCAACTTGAAACTTCTTGCTTTTAAACCCGGTCTAAGTATGATGAATCCATTGGTTTTCGGGGGTTTATCCCCATTATATGTAAGTGAATCAATTCAATATCCTACTATCTAAGGAGTTAAAAAATGAGTGATTATGGTTACAGGGCAGACAACCAGGTTGGCACTGGCTTTAAAAGTCAGGAGTCGATTCTTGCTACAAACAAGGTATTAAAGAATACCTATTTGCTGCTTTCCATGACCCTGCTTTTCAGCGCTGCAACTGCAGGCATTTCCATGGCCATGAATATTCCCCAGGGTGCTGCCCTGATTCTCATGCTGGTCAGTTTTGGACTGTTATTCTGGGTGCACAAGTCTGCGGATTCTGCCACCGGGCTTATTGCTATTTTTGCCTTTACCGGCTGTCTTGGCGCATCTTTGGGGCCCATGCTTAATTATTATGTTGCCGCCTTTTCCAATGGCCCGATGCTGATCATGCAGGCCATGGGCGGAACCGGTCTGATCTTCCTTACCCTGTCAGGTTATGCCTTGACCACGCGTAAGGATTTCAGCTTTATGCGCGGCTTCCTTTTTACCGGCCTGATAGTGGTTATTGTTGCCATGCTGGCAAATATTTTTCTGCAAATTCCGGCGCTTTCGCTGGCCATTTCTTCAGCAGTAATCATGATCATGTCTGCATTGATTCTGTTTGATACCAGCAGAATAATTCATGGCGGTGAAACAAATTATATTCGTGCCACCGTGAGCCTGTATCTGAATATCTACAATATCTTTATTCACCTGCTGCATTTACTGGCGGTATTGTCAGGCAGCAGAGACTGAATGAGCTGAATAGATAGAGATAGTCAGGTTTTACTATCATCGATAAGCCCTGCCTAACATGCAGGGCTTTTTTGATTTTAAATATCCCTGATTACCTACAATTGCTTTATTAAAAGTTTGTTATAGCCAGTAATAGTCTCTAGCCGTTAAACTCTTTCACCAATGAAATTTTCAATTGTTATCCATGGTGCGCCCTGGTCCTCAAACGCCTCCCACTCTGCCCTTCGCTATGCCGAAGCCGTGCTTGAATGCGGTCATGAAATTGTACGTTTGTTTTTTTACCAGGATGGTGCCAGCAATGGTTCCTCTCTTTGTGTACCACCGCAGGATGAAATTAATATCCCCGAACAATGGCAGGTGCTTATCAACAAGCATGGGATTGATGCAGTGGTGTGTGCTGCTTCTGCACTTAAACGCGGCATTCTAGATGAAGCTGAAGCTGATCGCTATGAAAAAAATGCCCACAATCTGCTGCCTGGTTTTGCCGTTAGCGGGCTCGGACAGCTGATTGATGCTGCCGGTCAATCTGATCGTGTTGTCAGCTTTGTGCAGTAGAGCTTAAAAACGTGCCCGATATGTCTCAATCTAAGTCACCCCGCTCTTATCTCATCATAGCCCGCTCTTCGCCCTATGGCAGCCAGCAGGCACGTGCAGCGCTGGATATAGCGCTGGCAGCTGCAGCCTTTGAGCAGGCAGTTTCAATAGTATTTATGGATGCCGGGGTTTTACAGCTGCTCAAGAATCAGCAAGCTGATGCTGCAGGAATAAAAAATATTAGCAAGGTTATCACTGCGCTCGAACTTTACGAGGTCAACAGCATCATGGTGCATCAGGAAGCTGTGGATAAATATGATCTTGATCCGTCACAGTTTGTGCTGGCCGTTGATGTCGTCACCAGTGAAGATATAAAAACCTTGATTGCTGGTGCTGATCAGGTGATGGTGCTCTGATGATTCTTCATACCATCAATAAGAGTAATGACGCCCTGCACCGCTGTCTGTCGCTGCTCAGCGATGAAGATGCCGTCTTGTTAATTGAAGATGGGGTATATGCCGCGTTAAGCTGCAGGGAAAATCAAAAACTTTGGGATACACTCCCTCAAGTAAAAAAGTATGCCATGGCTGACGATTTGGCAGTCCGTGGCGTTTCTGACAGAATGCTCCCCTTTTTTGAGCGCGTCGACTGGTCCGGTTTTGTTTCACTCTCACTTGAATACGATAAAGTAGTTAGCTGGGGCTAATGCAAAAAAGTTGCACTATGGCGAAAGAACTTGAATGTGCCGGTAATCCAATAGCCCTTGATAAAGAGGGATATATTGTCAATCTTTCTGACTGGACAGAGACCGTGGCGGAGGCTATAGCGGCAAAGGAAAATATAGAACTTACTGATGAGCATTGGGAAGTCATTACCCTGTTAAGAGAATTTTATGCGCAACATGAGCTGTCACCGATGATGAGAATTCTGGTAAAACAGATGAAAGAAAAGTATGGCTCCGCCAAGGGCAGCAGTATCTATCTGATGAAACTTTTTCCAGAGTATCCGGCTCTGCTCGCCTGCAAGATAGCAGGCTTACCCAGACCGACTAATTGCCCTTGAAAAAGAACAGCATGACAATGGCAGCAGATCAGAATTATTCAGTAAGTTCCCTGCCCTATGAAACTACACCCTATCCGGCTTTCAAAAAGATCCGGCATCTCCCCCTTCCCGTGCTGCTGGCCAGTGGTGACGACAGGAAAAGAAAAGACACACGCTTTGAATATATCAGTGCGGCCCCTGACAAGGTTTTGCGCACGCATGGAAAAGCCACGCTGATAGAAGTGGCAGGCAAGGACAGTGTTACAAGAACGGGTAACCCTCTTGATGTTCTATGCCAGGAATTTCCATTGGAACATAAAACCAGGCGCACAGATGACCTGCCCTTTACCGGTGGTGCCATTGGCTATTTTGGCTATGAATTATTGCACCCCTGGATACCCATAGAGGACGCACGCTCCCGGGATATTGATTTGCCGGATATGCTGATTGGTATTTACTCATGGGTAATTGTTATCGATCATCTCAAACAGTTGAGCCATCTTGTGATAAGGGATAGTTGTCCGCAGACGACTCGTACCGCAGTAATTGAAGCACTTGAGAAAAAGGGCACAAACCCGCCTGGGACGTTTTCACTCGATGGCGAATTCGCCTCAAACTTTTCCCGCGATGAGTATCAGGCTGCGTATCAACGGGTCATCGATTACATTCTGGCAGGGGATTGTTATCAGGTTAATCTGACCCAACGTTTCACCGCTTCCTGCTCCGGCGATCCCTATACCGCATTCACGCGACTTCAGACCATCGCCAAGGCGCCATTCGCCGCATTTATGGAAGATGATAGCCAGGCCGTTATGTCGTTTTCGCCAGAAAGATTTGTTCAGGTAAAAAATCGGCAAGTCATGACACAGCCTATTAAAGGCACGCGCCCGCGAAGCAAGGATGCAGCCACTGATTTGCTTAATCGGAAAGATCTGGAAAGTAGTCTCAAAGACAAAGCTGAAAATCTTATGATTGTTGATCTGTTGCGTAATGACCTTGGCAGGATTTGTGAAACCGGCAGTATTAAAGTTTCAGATCTTTTTGAAACCCAGAGCTTTACCAATGTGCATCATCTTGTCAGTACTATTACGGGAACACTGGAAGAAGCGTCCGATGTTTTCGCCCTGTTAAAAGCCGGCTTTCCCGGTGGCTCAATTACCGGCACACCAAAAATTCGTGCCATGGAAATTATCAATGAGCTGGAAAGTGTCATGCGTTCAGTTTACTGCGGGGCCTTTTCCTGGATAGATTTTTCCGGCAACATGGACAGCAATATCTGCATTCGCACGCTGATAAAGGAAGGTGAAAAAATTCATTGCTGGGGAGGCGGTGGCGTCGTTGCTGACTCAATAGGTGAGCAGGAATACCAGGAAAGTCTGGACAAGATAAATCTCTTTATGGACGCTCTCAGCGCAGAATTCTAAGCTGCAGGATTCCCCTTTCATGGAAATATAAATACTCGCCGTGACTGTTCTTTCAATCACCGAACTTAAAAATCTTACTGCTGGTCTTGGCACTGATCATTCCCTTGAAAAATACCGTGACAGGCATCGTCTGGCAGCAGTCCTGATTCTGATCTACCAGGGCTCTCATGAGCCGGAAATAATACTAACCCAACGCAGTAGCTCTCTGACGAACCATGCAGGGCAAATCAGCTTTCCCGGTGGTACTGTGGAAGAAGCCGACAGAGACCCGGTACACACAGCATTACGGGAAGCCCGGGAAGAAATTGACCTGAGAGAAGAAGGAGTGGAAATACTGGGCATTATGGAAACTATCACCCTCCCCTCCGGTTTTGCTATTGCTCCGGTGCTGGGGGTGATGGAAAGCTTGCCGGTCATGTCGGCAAACCCGGGCGAGGTGGCGGAAATATTTTCCATACCGCTCTCACTGGTCAATGATCTGTCCCGTTATCAAGTGGATTTTCTGGAGAGAGACGGCAAGCGCCGCGACTTCTATATTCTTGAGCACAAGGACTATTATATCTGGGGCGCCACTGCGAATATGCTGCGCACTCTTGCGCTAATGCTCAATCCGGATTCAGAGGCTTAGCGGTCTTTCGCTAGCCTTGATGAATTCCTCTTTCAGGTCTTCATAGGTGAACACCGCAGGAAACTGGGGAAACTCTTCCACGACGTTTTCCGGTGCCATGAACAGAATACCCTGATCGGCTTCCGCAAGCATGGTGGTGTCGTTATAGGAGTCACCAGCGGCAATGACGCGGTATTTGAGGCCATGGAAAGCCTTCACTGACTGGCGTTTGGGATCCTTTTGACGAATTTTATAGTTCTCAACACGTCCATCCTCACCAATTTCAAGGCGGTGGCAGAGCAAGGTAGGAAATCCCAGCTGACGCATTAATGGTTGTGAGAATTCATAGAAGGTATCTGACAGGATTACCACCTGAAAGCGTTCCTTGAGCCAGTTAATGAACTCAACGGCGCCTTCCAGGGGTTCAAGTGTGGTAATGACTTCCTGGATTTCCTGATAGCCAAGTTCATGCTGGGCTAGCAAGTGCAAGCGCTGCTGCATCAACTGGTCGTAATCGGGAATATCACGGGTAGTGGCACGAAGTTCCTCAATGCCGGTTTTTTCAGCAAAGGCTATCCATATTTCCGGAATCAGAACCCCTTCAAGGTCCAGGCATGCTATTTCCAATGAAAACTCCTTTTTTTACGCGGTAAATCGCCGTCGTAAATTACAAATAAGTTGTGGGGATAATATGAAAGGCGCCATTCTCTCTGTTTCACTCAAGGCATGCAATTCGAAAAGCTGCAGTTTTTTCAGGCCAGCTACCACATGTAGTGGTATGGCTATGAAACAACCCCATATTTTGCGGTCAATCGCAAAATATCAGGGCTAAGTTATTAATTTTAAACGATTTTTTTCACGTGGAACCTTGCTTAAATAGTATCTAAGGTTTGTCTGCTAAGTGATTGTAAAAATAGCGATTTCAAGTAATATCACCGCATAGTACAATGCCTGCCAATTTAAGGCAGTGGATGAATGGCAATAAACATGACTTTCCCGACCAGCAAAATCAATCAATTAGCCACCGAGTACGCTGAAAAAGCGCCCCGCGATATTATTAATTTTGCATTGCAACAGTTTGATAATATTGGAATTTCTTTCAGTGGTGCCGAGGATGTTGTGCTCATTGATATGGCCACAAAAGCGGCTAAAAAGCTCGGCAAGGCAGTACAGGTGTTTACTCTTGATACCGGCCGCCTGCACCCGGAAACCTGCCAGTTTATTGAAAAGGTTCGTAAGCATTACGACATCAGAATTGAGGTTATGTATCCGGATAAGGAAAAGCTGGAAGCCTTCGTTGCAGCAAACGGCCTGTTCAGCTTCTATGACAATGATCATCATGACTGCTGCGGTATCCGAAAAATCGAACCCCTGAAGCGCAAGTTGCTTACTCTCGATGCCTGGATAACGGGACAGCGCCGCGATCAGAGCCCTGATACGCGAAATGAGGTCCCGGTGATGGAACTGGACGGGACTTTTTCCACCAAGGACAAGCCACTAAGTAAATTCAACCCTCTCGCCAACTGGAGCTCTGAAGAGGTTTGGCAATATATTCGCATGTTTGACGTGCCCTATAACAGTTTGCATGACCGGGGATTCATCAGTATCGGTTGTGAGCCCTGCACCAGGCCTGTTGGTCCAAACCAGCATGAACGTGAAGGCCGCTGGTGGTGGGAAGAAGCAACGGCCAAGGAATGTGGTTTGCACCGGGGCAATATTATTGCGAAGACCTCTGACTAACGCTCTCCTGACCATCCGGGGCTCTAGATAACGGGAATATCCAGGTTCGCGAACAACTTG
>JAHEHN010000004.1 GCA_024644515.1 Gammaproteobacteria bacterium | reverse complement strand
GGCGTGTTTTGAACAAATGCTGAAAACTGCCGAGGCGCTGAAAAATGAAATGGATGTCCTTTTAAAAGATGAAAATCGTAGCGTCTTGACCAGACAAACCATTGAGCATAGCCGGCAGCGCATTCGGGACTTCGAGCTCGAGATGCTGGCTAGAAAGTAGCAATATCGCGCTGAAATCGTGGACCCTTTTTTCGTATATACCTTAGTTTTTCTAAATCAACGCATGAAAACTTTTCTCAGGTGATGCAACTATGGCAGCACCCCCCGAAGACCTGAAAGCAGAGCTCCTGGAGCTGCGTCATAAAATCGAACATCACAGCACGCTTTACTATCGCCATGATGCGCCGGAAATACCTGATCAGGAATATGATCAGCTGTTTGATCGTTTGCTGGAAATCGAAAAGGCTTGGCCAGAGCTCATAACACCGGATTCACCAAGCCAGCGCGTCGGAAGCGAACCGTTATCCGGCTTCACCCAGATTACCCACGAAATCCCCATGCTTTCCCTGGACAAGGTGACTGATGAAGAAGCCTTGCAGAAATTCGAAAAAAGAATTCATAAACGCTTCGATAGCGACAAGGCTATTGAATACAGCTGTGAACCCAAGATTGACGGTGTTGCGGTAAGTCTGCTTTATGAGAATGGCGTGCTGACACGCGCGGCTACCCGAGGCGATGGTACGACGGGAGAGGATATCACACATAATGTCAGGACTATTGCTGACATCCCGTTAAGGCTCAAAGGCAAGCAAATCCCGAAGGTCCTCGAGGTTCGAGGTGAGATTTATATGAGCAAGTCCGGTTTTGCCAGGATGAATGCCCAGGCAGAAAAAGCGGGGGAAAAAGTATTCGCAAACCCACGCAATGCCGCGGCGGGTACCATCAGGCAACTGGATTCCCGAATTACTGCCAGGCGTCCGTTAACCATGTACTGCTACAGCTATGGTCTGGTGGCTGGAGGTGACTTGCCTGATACCCTGAGTGCAGTATTCGATCGCTTCGATGACTGGGGCTTGCCGGTTAATCCTCAACGCAAAACCTGTGTGGGCGTGGAGTCCAGTTATGCCTATTGCCTGGACTTGCTGGCCAGGCGTAATGAGCTTGATTATGAAATTGATGGCGTGGTGATCAAGGTCAATCATTTCGACCTTCAAGAACGGCTGGGAATGAATGCACGAACTCCGCGCTGGGCAATGGCCTATAAGTTTCCCGCGGAGGAAGTCTCCACCGTATTGAAAGAGGTGGAGTTTCAGGTAGGACGTACCGGCACCATAACCCCGGTAGCGCGACTGGAGCCTGTTTTTGTCGGCGGGGTAACCGTCAGTAATGCGACCCTGCATAACATGGATGAAATTCAACGTCTGGGTATCAAAGTAGGAGATGCTGTAATAATCAGGCGAGCAGGGGATGTCATTCCCAAGATAGTTTCGGTTATCGCAGATCGGCGCCCCAAGGATGCAAAACCCATTGTGCCCCCTGCGACCTGTCCCATTTGTGATTCCGAGATTGAGCATATCGAAGACGAAGTATTGATGCGCTGTACTGGCGGTCTTTTTTGTAGTGCTCAACGCACCCAGTCGATTATTCATTTTGCCTCAAGAGGGGCGATGGATATTGATGGGCTGGGGAGCAAGCTGATTAAACAGCTGGTGGATAAGCAGATTCTGACTTCCGTTGCGGATATCTATTCCCTGCAGCGCGAGCCTCTGCTGGCGCTGGAAAGAATGGGGGAGAAATCCGTCGATAATCTGCTTGCTGCCATAGAAAACAGCAAGCAGGTGAGTCTTCCACGTTTACTCTTTGCCCTGGGAATCAGAGAAGTAGGTGAGGCCACAGCACAGTCACTGGCCAGCCATTTCGGCACTTTAAAAGCCATTATTGATTCCAGTGAGGATGAGCTGGTCAGTATCCCGGATATAGGCAGCATTGTGGCTCATCATATTCGCGCTTTTTTCGATGAAAAGCACAACCTTGATGTCACTGCCGCGCTCCTTAAGGCGGGTGTATGTCCTGCCGAAACAAAGCCGGTTAAAGCTGATGAACTGCCATTTGCAGGCCAGACCTTTGTAGTTACCGGCACTCTTGAATCCATGGGGCGTAGTGAAGCCAGGGAAAAACTGCAAAAACTTGGTACAAAAGTGGCAGGCAGTGTATCGGCTAAGACCACCTGTGTTGTCGCAGGGCCCGGGGCTGGTTCAAAATTGACCAAAGCCGAGTCCCTGGGAGTCAAGGTAATCGATGAAAGTGAGTTTTTGTCACTGCTTGAGCAGCATGACAAGTAGCCCCAAAAAAAGGTAAAGTAGCCCGATTAAGCCGTAGACAGTCAAAATCCCTGTTTGCGCAGATTATTGTCTCAGAAAAGACAGAATTGGCTGTCACAGTAGCGCTCACATCAGAGATCATCGCAGCTGTGTGGAAGCCGGATCAAAATCGGGTAAAAGACATTAATGGAACGAATAAAAGGCATTGTTGCCTCTATGCAGCTGTTGATGCTGATCTCCTGCGCGTCATCACCGCCTCAAAATACTACGAATATCTGTAGCATGTTCGAAGAGCGGCGCAGTTGGTACAAGGCAGCAGTTAAATCTGAACGTCGCTGGATGACCCCGGTCTATGTCTCAATGGCGATCATTCAGCAGGAATCCTTCTTTGATGCCAAGGCGAAACCGGAGCGCATGAAATTACTGGGCTTTATTCCATGGCGACGTCCCTCATCAGCTTTTGGCTATGCCCAGGTGCTTGATGATACGTGGACTCAATATAAGGAAGAGGCTGGAAACTGGGGGGCCAGACGCTCAAGTTTTGCCGATGCTGTTGATTTTGTTGGCTGGTATACCAGTAATTCAAGGCGAATTAATGGCATAGGCCAGGAAGACGCCTACAACCACTACCTCGCTTATCATGAAGGTAATGGGGGCTTTGCCAGGCGCACTTACAACAGCAAAAGCTGGTTGATTGATGTCAGTCGCAAAGTTCAGGCCAATGCCAATCTCTATCAGCGTCAATATTCCCAATGTGAAAAGGAACTGGGTCGTAACTGGTTTATGAGGTTACTCTTCTGAGCTGGTGGGGCAAGATAATCGGGGGTGGACTGGGCTTTATGCTCGGTGGGCCGCTGGGTGCTGTTTTTGGTGCCGCTTTTGGCCATAACTTTGATAAGGGTTTGGGTTCATTTGCTGCCGGTACAGCATTCACTGGTGACGTAGAACGCATCCAGACCGCGTTCTTTACTACTACCTTTTCCATGATGGGACACATTGCCAAGGCAGATGGGCAGGTCTCGCGGACAGAGATCTTTGTCGCAGAAGACCTGATGCGTCAGATGCGTCTGAATTCCGAGCAGAAAAAGGTTGCTCAACGTTTATTCAATGAAGGTAAAAAAGCAGGTTTTCCTGTCAATGATGTACTGCAACAGTTCAGAGTAGAGTGCCACCGCCGCACCAATCTGCTGCAGATGTTCATGGAAATCCAGATCATGGTTGCCCTTTCTGACGGCACTCTGGATGCCAGTGAAAGCACAATACTGGAATATGCGGCTTCCGCACTGGGTTTTTCTCCAGCGCAGTACAGGGCAATTTTGCAGCGCATGCAGGCACAGCGCCATGTCCAGTCAGCTGATACATTCGGAATGAGTCTGGAGGACGCCTATGATTTACTGGGTATTAGCAAGAGTGCCAGTGATCAGGAGGTCAAGAAAGCCTACCGTCGTCAGATGAACCAGCATCACCCGGACAAGCTGGTGTCAAAAGGCTTGCCTGAAGAAATGATGGAAATGGCCAACCGCAAGGCACAGGATATAAAAAGTGCCTATGAAACGATTAAGAAGTCCCGTAAACAGTAAGCTTTTTAAACCATTCAATATCTTTAAGTGATTTGTTAAGAATATCTTCTAACTCACTGTTAATAATAATTATATCTATATAAAGATCCACTTCTATTTGGCCTTGAAGATAGTGCAGATCCAGTCTTTTTACTGAGGCTTTGTTCAGAATAGGCTGCCAGCGTGAATACAGCACTTTCTCTACTTCCGCACGTATGGGGAGTGTCGGAATTTCCGTATCTTCTAAATCCTCTTCGGGGTCTATGTGCACAACAATGTCAGAAATATCCGGAAATGCCTTTTTCACTGAGTCACTGATGTAATCGGCAAGAAAATGCCCCTCTGAGACCGAAATGCGCTTATCCACCTGAACATGAAGGTCCACAAAACTTCTTCCGCCATGTTGGCGCGTGCGCAGTTCATGAACATCAACTATCCCTTGCAGTTGATTTATATGGGCGTAAATAGCATTGACCTTATCCTTTGGTAAAGCGGTATCAACCAGCTCTCTGAGACTCGATGAAACAAGGTCCCAGGTAATCTTGGCAATCATCATGGCAACAAAAATAGCTGCCAGTGCGTCCATTACCGGGTACCCCAGCATGGAGCCTAGTATTCCCACCAGAACTGCAATGGAAGAAAATGAGTCAGTTCGACTGTGCCATGCATTCGCCAGTAAAAGAGAGGAGTTGGTAAGTTCAGCCACTTTTTTGGTGTAACGATAGATCCATTCTTTGGAAACTATGCTGGCCAGGGCAACCAGCAGACCAGTCCAGCCCGGTATAGGCAGTGCTGAATCACCACCAATCCTTTCAATACTGTCAAAACCTATAATACTGGCAACAGCAAAAAGAACGATGCCAAGTGCAATAGTACCCAGTGTTTCGAATCGACGGTGTCCATAGGGATGATCTCTGTCTGGTTCTGCATGAGATATGTGGGTGATAATCAGCACAAAGGCATCTGTGAGAAGATCAGACAGGGAATGTACACCATCACTGATCAATGCCAGTGAGTTGGAAGCAATTCCGGTAATGATTTTTGCCAGCCCCAATACCAGGTCAAGCAACGCACCGATCAGAGTAACGCGGGTGGCAGCTTGCTTGTCTTTTTTGTTTTGCAGTTTGCTCATTAGAAAGATTTCAAACCGTTATCCAGTCTGAGTAGGGAAAGGCCTGTAGCAAAAAATCAACAAGCGTAAGCATGACATTAAAGCAGGCATGAAAGAAGTATGAAAATAAAAAATAGGGAATGTCATGAAACGGAAGGCAAAAAAAAGCCCGGTTTACACCAGGCTTTTCAAATCAAGAGAGAAGCGCATGATACTGCTACCACAACTCAATGGCCTCCCACTAATAAGATATCAATTTAGCGATTAAGTTCCCTTCGATGAGCCCAAAAAAACTATTCGCCCCCTATGCTGGCTCCTTTTTTACAAAAAATCTTAAAAACTAATTTGAAATCAGGACCCTGTAATAGCGGGTATGTCAAAGCTGGCAAATTGATAGGCCAAGTGATTCCAGCTGGCTTGATTGAGATTTATTACTGATGATGCCGATACTGGGCTGCTGGTTCGCCAGGTATTTTTCGGTGACACCTTTCAGGCTTTCAATGCTGACCTGCAGTACTTGCTGACGAAAGGCTGCCCGTTGTTCCTTGCCGCGGCCAAAGAGCTCATTGTAAAAAGCCTGCTTGGCAGTGCCGGCAGGCGAGGAGGGCTTGTCCAGACTGGAGATGACCCCAAGAATGGCTTCTTCCAGAGCCCTGGACTCATGATTGTTTTTGAGCATCCAGTCAATTGAGCGCTTGTAGTCTTCCAATGTCTCCAGCAAGCGCGGATCCCGGTAGGAATAGAAGCGGAACGAGGCTGTACCTGAATCCTGATTGGCGCCACCGCCATAGGCTCCACCTTGCTCCCTTATGCTGCGATGAAGAAAACCGTTGCGGAGAAAGCCGCCCAACACTGTCAGGGCTGCAGCGTCCTCGTGACCTACAGGAACTGAAGGAAAAGCCATAGCGCAGAAATTAACCTGGGTATTGGCAAGCCATGCTTCTTCAACTCTTTCACGACAAGGGGGAAAGGAAAATTGTGACGTCTGGGCTTGCGTATCCAGCGTGTTTTCCCAAGTGTTTTTAATGCTGCCCAGCAGCGCTTCTTTTTCACGTTGTTCGCTAATTAGCAGAAACTGCTTCTTTGCATTGAGAATTTGACTATGCAGTTGTTCAAAACTGGCGGCAAATTCAGCCAGGCTGTCAGGATTCTCGAAATCTTTTATGCGTTGTTTGAGTTGCTGAATACCAGCCATGCCTGAGCTTTGATAATTCATTGAGGCAATAGGGCTCATGTTGCTGCAGGCAACACCGACGGCCAGGCTATGCCCCTGACTGGTGATACTTTGTTCTTTGCGGGAGCTGATTTGCTCCATTAATTCCCTGATGCGCTGATGCTCATCAAAGCGACAATGCAGGAAAGTATCCCGTAGCAGATCGCTGGTTTTGTCCTGGTTCGCATAGAGCGACTTGCTTGATAAAACCAGATAGTTTTTGAAGGACTGCTCGTCATTGATGTCACTGCGTATCGTATTGTAAACATTTACCCCACCACTAATGGCTGACTGGAGAGCTTGTACTTCCAGGTAACTTTTGTTGCCGATACCCAATTCTGGCATGCAACTGGTGAAGTAGGGGAGCTGTTTGGTCAGGGATTCATCCAGGGCAGGCATATTCAGAATAACTTGCTGGTAACTCAGGCCATTGGTTCCCTGAGCAAAAAAGCGCACCGGGAAGGTTTTGTCTTTCAGCGGAACTTCAAGATGTTCGGATTCTGGCCAGTTGATTTCCACAGGGACATCATCCAGAGTCACGCTGGGCAAGACAGATGGGTCATCGTCTTCTTCCTGTCGCTGCTTTAACAGTTGTGCTCTTTTAACAATAGCCTGCTTGTCGTTTTCATCGAGCTTGTCCTTGATGCTGGCAAGTTTTGCTATTTCTTCATTGGCTACCTTGTCCGCAAGCTCTGGATCAGGGTGCACAGTAAGGGTTATACGATGCGGGTTATCCAGCAGGTATTCCTTGATCAGATTGGGAATATAGTTTTCATCCTGAATATCTTTTTCCAGTTGCAGCAAAACAGGATCTATATCGAGCAATTCGATTGGGTCACCGCGATGGGTAGCTGTTGAAAGTGCTGACAGGATTAACTGCAAGCCATAGGGATAGGAGTCACCACTGATTTCACGCTGACTTAGTTCCAGACTGCGCAAGGCCGCCTTAACCTTGTCCTGATCAATACCATTGGCCACAATATCTTCCAGGGCTCCAATAATAAGTGATTCAATTTCTTCCGTAGTGTTTTCAGCGCAGCCCTCAAGCCCACACATGAAACTCATCTCACGATAGGAGTCTTCCAAACCACATAATGGTGAAGGAGAGCGTCCCAGAGACGTGGTTTCCAGCACATGTAAAATCGGGCTCGCGCTGTTGTCCAGCAAGACTCCTGAAAGTAACTGTGCTTTATACATTTCCGCAAGGTTCGTGCTTTTACCCAGTAGCCAGGCAACCACGACATGAGTTTTGTTAGTGCTGTCCGGCTCATCAAGCGGGTAGCTTTCGCTCACTCTTAAGGGGGCCTTGAAACGCTTTTCATCGTCTACGGCAATGTGGATATCGAGCTTTTTAAATTCCTTGAGAGCCAGATTTTCAAAGCGTTCCTGGTGCTCGCAGGCAGGGATGTCACCATAGGTCATGAAAATAGCATTACTTGGATGATAATGGGTTTCATAAAATGACTTCAGATCCTGATAGCTCAGGCTGGGAATATCTGTGGGCTCGCCACCGCTGTTGTAATGATAAGTGGTAGTTGGAAAAAGGTGCTGGCATACCTGTTGCCAGATTCTGGAGGTGGGGGCACTCATCGCGCCTTTCATCTCGTTGAATACAACACCTTTGTATTCCAGTGCAGAGTTGGTATTGTCCGGCTCGACAAATTCAATGCGATGTCCTTCCTGAGCAAAATCCAGTTCATTGAGTGAGGAAAAGAAAACTGCATCCAGATAGACGTCAAGCAGGTTGTTGAAGTCTTTTCGATTCTGGCTAGCAAAAGGATAGGCTGTCCAGTCACTGCTGGTGAAAGCGTTCATAAAGGTGTTCAGGGAACGCCTGATCATCATAAAGAAAGGGTCGCGAACCGGGTATTTTTTGCTTCCGCAGAGTGCGGTATGTTCAAGGATGTGGGCCACCCCTGTAGAGTCCATGGGTACCGTACGCAAAGCCACCAGAAAAACATTTTCCGGATTATCGCTGGCAAGGTGGTAATGCACAGCGCCGGTTTCCCTGTGTTCATATTCCTCAACGGTAATGTTCAGCGTATCCAGTCGCTGATTGCGTTTAAGAATGAAAGTGGGGTAAGAGGCAGAGTCTTTAGGAGAAGAATTGCTTGTAGCTTGCGAAGATTTGTTTAACTGCATAGGGTCCGGGCTTGGTTTGGCAAAGGCTTGAAGTATAGCTGTTATACGGGGGTTTGTAGAGTGACAGCGCAAATAAACTTTGCTACTGTCGACGCACAAAAATCCTGAATAAAACCTGTCAAATGGCTTTCAGGACAAACAAAAGCAATAATATAAAAACAATCACCAAAAACAGGGTTGAGACAGCTACAGCCATATCGATGGCCTGCCAGTATTCAACACCAAAAAGGGGAAATTCAGTGTCCAGAAAAAATTTATTTTCGATCCTCGCACTTGCCTCAACACTTTCATTACCTGCCGGATATGCAGTTGCCCAGCTAACGGATTATGAGCCAGTTACAGATGACATATTGGAGAACCCTGACCCTGAGGACTGGCTACATTGGCGTCGAACCTTGAACTCCTGGGGATATAGCCCCCTCGATGGGATCAATCACGACAACGTAGGGAATCTGGAATTACTCTGGTCCACTGAAATGACGTCAGGAATACAGGAAGGTACGCCCCTGGTTTATAACGGCATTATGTACCTGCCTAACCCTGGAGATGTGATACAGGCATTTAACGCGGTGAGCGGTGACATGCTTTGGGAATACAAGCGGGAAATGCCAGAGGATCTTGGTGATTACATTGGTGCAAATGCCACAATGCGTAATATTGCCATCCATGACCAATCCATTATTTATACCAGCAATGATGACTATATCGTGTCTCTCGATGTCCACACGGGCGCGGTGAAATGGGAAACCCGTATTCTTGATTATCGTACTCATCCTTCGCAGCAGAGCAATGGACCAATAATCATTAACGGCATGGCGGTATCGGGCAGAAACTGTTTGCCCCCTGCAGGACCTGATGCCTGCTTCATTGCCGCCCATGATGCTGACACCGGGGAAGAAATCTGGAAACTTTATACTATCCAGCGTCCCACCGGCGATGGGAACGACAGCTGGGGGGATTTGGACTGGGAACAGCGCTGGCATGTAGGTGCCTGGATGGCGCCAAGTTATGACCCGGAGCTTAATCTCATTTATATGGGCACATCCGTGACCGCGCCATCCCCAAAATTTCTTCTCGGCGGTAATGACAAGGAACATCTTTATCACAACTCAACTCTTGCGATTAATCCCGAAGATGGCACTTTAAAATGGCACTATCAGCATGTGGTTGATCACTGGGATCTTGACCATCCTTTTGAACGTTTGCTGGTAAATACCCGCGTTGCTCCTGATGCAGAACAGGTGCCATGGATCAATCCGGATATTGACCCGAATAAAGAATATAAAGTTATTACCGGCATTCCAGGGAAAACAGGCCTTGTTTATACCATCGACAGGGAAAGCGGAGAGTTTCTCTGGGCCAGATCCACTGTTTTTCAAAACGTAATAAGTGAAATTAACGGAGAAACCGGAAAAGCCAATGTAAATCCCGAGGCCCTGTTTCATGAGGAAGGCCAGCAGCGGGAAATTTGCCCCTCTACCGGTGGTGGCAAGAACTGGTGGGCAGGTGCCTATAGTCCTCTCTCCAATGCCATGTACTATGGTGTTCAGAATACCTGCATGGATCTTACCGTCACTACTGCAGAAGCGGATTCAGAGGAACTTTATGGCTTCTTCGCCAGAGAAAAGCTGGCCGAAGGCAGAACCAATGTAGGCACCGTATTTGCGATTTCAGCAGAAACCGGAGAAACGCTTTGGCAGTATGAAGCCGCGGGCACGGTGATGTCGATGGTCGCCACAGGGGGTGGGCTGGTGTTTGGCGGGGATATTGAGGGCAATTTTCGCGCATTTGACCAGATGACCGGCGAAGTCTTGTGGGAAGTTAATCTGGGCTCTTCCATCACCGGCTATCCGATAACTTTCGGCGTCAATGGAAAACAATATGTCTCTGTCGGAACAGGGACTTCTGTAACTACCGCAGGGCAGGCCCGCTTTCTCGAAGGGACTCCCCCAGGTATTGAGAGCAGGCAATATACCTTTGCCTTGCCTTAGCGATAATCGAAAATATAGAAATATGTAGGCAGAAGTTGAAGTGATTAAGCCATTCTGGGGAGAAAAGCAGAATGGCCGTGGAGGTACTGCAGTCCGTGTTACTCTGGACCTTGAGATAGCTTGATTCCTGCTGTTTATATTCATATTATCGTTTAGCTGTGGGGCTGGTAACGTAGGCACTTTGGATGAGCGAGACATTTTAGCCAAAGGCAGCAGGCCTTAAAGGAAGTGATCTGGATCAAGGAGAGATTGATTTCAGTGTTGATAATAATCAAGAGCTGTTTTGAACAGGCAAATATGCGTCAAAACCCGACAAAAACTTTTCGAATTTAACTGTACATCAACACTGCTTAAATAATACGTTAATACTATTTTACTACCTAGAAGGGGAATTAAATGAGTTATAAGACTATGGTGGGGTCCCTGGACTCTTACGAGAAAGGGAGCATCGAGTTAAATGATGATCTCAAGCACTATGCCTTTTCCAATATTTTTGAAATTTGTAACAGCTCTTCACCTTATGAAAGGATCATGGTTGCCTCCAACCTTGAATACTGTGCAGAAGTAACCCGGGCAGAAGGTGCATCGCCATGGTACACCGCACCTCATGATGAGTTTGCCATTGTTATGGAAGGCGAAATTGAATTTGAATTTTATCAGCTGGAAGACGACGAGAAACCTGCTAATGAAGCTGGTGCTGTCAGACTCGCAGCGGACCCTAAAGGCAAACGCATGGGAAAAGTTACTGCCCGTCGTGGCCATGAGGTCCTGTTACCTCAGGGCTCAGCTTACCGATTAACATCCGCAAATCCTGGCGTGGTGCTTTTTCAAACCATGGCCGGACCGGAAAGCGTTGAGAAATGGTCCGAAATTTGTGTGCTGAACTAAGCGAATAATCTAGAGAGGAAATAAATCATGAATACTGAAGTTACACCAGAGAAAGTATCTGTCATTGCCTCGGAACCGGATCCGGTTCTGGGTTATCGCAGTTTTCAGTTCGGCGAATTTAAATTTACCCGAGATGCCTATTTTGTCCATATTGAGTGGCCTAAAGGTGTTCACACCATGGAAGTTGACCGTTTTCTCAGGGCGATGGTACGTGACATCGGTTGGGGATTCTTTTACGGCTGGATTTTCTTCGATGATGTGTTTGGCACCCAGAACCATTACGGTACCGTAGATATTTATGCCGGTGCTTATAGCAAGGGCCACAAAGACACCGGTGTTGATTATCTGGAAACCTACAATACGGATGACGTTCGTGTCGCTTTTGAAACAATTTCCACAAACTGGATTAACGAAGGCTATGATCCGCTAAGTGCTCCTCTGGAAACCGGTTCACCACTTGGTGCCAAGCAGCAGGAAGCATCAGGTCCTCTTATTCGAGGCTTTGAACCAGCACGACGAATGCTGGGACTGGCTGGCGATGTACAACCGCGTTCTGATGAAACCGGGCACCCGATTAATCGTGCTTTTGCAGACCTTGATTATGATTTACCTGATATCGAAGCCGAACCAGGGTTTGAAGAACAGATTCATGCCATCAACCTGTTTGACCATATTGCTCGAGCCGATGTGACCTGGAATCCTTCTTTTACCTCAATTACCCGTGCCTGTATCTGTTGTGTAACCAGCGAAGAACATATGTTGCCGGTTATCCATGGCAATGATCGTAATGAGTGGTTCATTCAGTTAACTGATGAAATTCACTGGAATATCCAGGATAAAAACTCCGGAAATCCACGTGGACGTATTGTCATGAAGTCTGGCGACATCTGTGCCATGCCTGCTGACATACGTCATCAGGGGTATTCTCCGAAGCGTTCCATGCTGATGGTACTTGAGAATGGAACTCCCGGACTTGAGGAAAAATATGCTACTGGTGAATTGGAGCCATTCCCGATTACCGCCAGTCGTTGGTAAGCATGGATAGCCCATTGGCTATTTTAACCTTACTACAATAACAAGCTGGAAAGGTGCCCGTATGGGCTCCATCCATCGTAATCGCCGGCCTGTCCAATGCCTTGAGTTATTATAAGGTAATGCAGGCCGGACTTATTTTTAATCCAGTAAACAGAAAAAATGCAGGGATAATCGATGCTAGAAGCTCAATTTAAGACCCAACTTTTTATTAACAATGAATTTGTCGATGCTGCTGACGGCGGCACTTTTGAAGTGTTTAATCCCTATGATAACTCCCTGTTGGCCAATGTTGCTGAAGCCAAAGAAGAAGACATAAATCGAGCAGTTAAAGCCGCACGAGATGCCTTCCCGGCCTGGGCTGCGATGAATCCTTCTGACCGCGGCGTTCTGATAGGTAAGCTGGCCGATGCCATAGAAAAGGATCGTGACAATATCGCACTGGTTGAGTCTCTGGATACCGGTCATCCGATTCGTGATACGCACAATCTGGATGTGATGCGCACGGTAGCGACCTATCGTTACTTCGCAGGTATGCCTGATAAAAACGAAGGTACGGTTATCCCCGTGGATACCGGCTTTCTGAATTATGTGCAGCGGGTACCGGTGGGTGTGGTCGGCCAGATTGTGCCCTGGAATTTCCCCCTGATGTTTACCAGCTGGAAACTGGGGCCTGCGCTGGCTGCTGGTAATACTGTTGTTATGAAACAGGCAGAGCTTACGCCTTTATCAACTCTGCGAGTGGCAGAACTGGCGCGCGAAGCTGGTTTCCCTCCGGGTGTCATTAACGTGGTTCCAGGCTTTGGTCATACTGCAGGTCAATGTATGGCAGAGCATCCGGGAATCAATAAAATATCCTTTACCGGCTCTACTGTTACTGGCAGAAAAATTGTTGAGGCTTCTGCCGGGAATCTAAAGCGGGTTCAACTGGAACTTGGTGGCAAGGGCGCCAATATAGTGTTTGAAGATGCCAACATTGATGCTGCCGTTGGTGGCTCAGCGTTCGCCATTTTCCACAATCAGGGGCAGGCTTGTATTGCAGGGTCCAGATTGTTATTACACGAAAGCATCGCCGAAGAGTTTCTTGAAAAATTCACCGCACTGGCGGCTTCAATCAAGCAGGGAGATCCTCTGGATCCGACTACAGAGATGGGTCCACTGACATCAAAAATGCACCAGGAACGTGTACTAAGTTTCTGTGATGTTGCCAGAGAGCAGGGAGGAGAAATTCTTCTGGGTGGCAAACAGCCGGATAATCCGGCTTTGCAGAAAGGCTGCTTTGTACTTCCGACTATTGTCCGTGCCAAAGCTTCTGATCGAGTAAGCCGGGAAGAAGTGTTCGGCCCCTTTGTTGTAGTGTCTACGTTCAAAAACGATGAGGAAGTGTTAGCCCAGGCAAATGACAGTATTTATGGCCTTGGTGGTGGTTTATGGACCAATAATCTGACCCGGGCACATAAGATGGCTCAGGCAATGGAAGCCGGTATGGTCTGGATAAACTGCTATAAACGTTTCCACCCGGGCTCGCCATTTGGTGGCATCAAGGATTCCGGCTACGGCAGGGAAATGGGGCATTTTGCCATGCATGAATACACCGAACCGAAATCTGTTTGGGTAAATTATGATGCCAAGATTCCACCATTTTACCCGCGTTAGGCATTACTAAAATGAGTCTTCAGGTCATTGGTGCCGGTCTTGGTAGAACCGGCACCATGTCACTTAAAATTGCCCTGGAAAAACTGCTCGGTGGCCCCTGTTATCACATGACAGAGTTGTTTAATCATCTCGATGAACATACACCGCTTTGGCACGCGGCAGCGCGTGGCGAGCCAGTAGAATGGAACAGGGTATTGAATGGCTATGTTGCCGCTGTTGATGAGCCGGTCTCTACGCAATGGCAGTCCATTAGTGCCTATTATCCGGATGCGCTGATAATTCTTTCCGTTCGCGATGCTGAAAGCTGGTGGAAAAGTGCCAGTACAACTATTTTACCGGTAAAACAAAATCCACCTGCAGACCTTAGTCCGGCCCGTAGAGCATGGCTGAATATGATGCTGGATTCCTACAAAAGTATCTATCCTAATGGGTTTTCGCGGCAGGAGGAGTCTATCGCTGCCTTTAATGCGCATATAGCAAATGTCAGGCAACAGGTACCTGCACAGCGCTTGCTGGTTTGGGAGGTTGCTGATGGCTGGGAACCAATTTGTCAGGCCCTGGGTATCGCGGTTCCCGATGAACCTTTCCCGAAAAGCAATTCCACTGAGGAATTCAAAGCCCGAAAAGCTAAAGATATCTGATTCTGTGGATTTATTATCTTCTCTCGATCTCTCGCTGCTGGATATTGCCCTCGCTATAACGATTGTCGCCATTGGGACGGCTATTCAGTCCGCTATCGGCTTTGGTCTTGCCATGATAGCGGCGCCACTACTGGTCCTGGTTAGCAGAAGTTTTGTGCCTGGCCCTCTTATTGTAGCGGCTTTTTTTCTGGTTATATGGATGTCCTATGCTGATCGACATGCGCTTGATCTATCTAATCTAAAGGCGGCGCTTTTCGGTAGATTGATCGGTACACCGCCAGCGGCGTTATTGATAGGAAGCCTTTCAGCTGCCACTTATGACCTGGTTTTTGGCTCTCTGGTATTACTGGCGGTCCTGCTAAGCCTGATACATGCCAATATCATCGCAAGCCCCAGAAATGTATTTCTGGCCACCATAGCCTCCGGCTTCATGAGTACAATGTCATCTATTGGGGGGCCGCCGTTGGCTCTGGTTTATCAAAATGCCAGGGGGCCGGCACTCAGGGCAAACCTGTCGATCCTGTTTACCATGGGTTGCATGGTTTCTCTCACAGCACTAATCATTGTTGGAAAGTTCCAACTCAAGGATCTGATCTATAGTGCGATTTTGTTGCTGGGTGTAATACCGGGGGTAGGTTTGTCTGGCCCAATAAAGCGAAGAATAGATAAACAGACGGTGAGACCTGTTTTGCTGGGGCTATGTGCCATTTCAGCTTTGCTGGTACTCGGCAGGGCCTTTATCCTGCTTTAACAGATTTATTGATCAGACTCTTCGATGAGCACTTCCTTGATATCGCTCGGCAATTCAAAGCTGAGTAAGCCGAGTTTACCGCTTCTGATTTCATTGAGCAGGAGTTCTCCGGTCTTGTTGAAATCAACACCTCCCTTGCTTAGACAGCCACGAGTTCTTCCCAGCTCTTCAAGTAAATCAACAGGCTCTGCGTCAACTGTGTCAAAGCCATAACGCTTGGTGAGCCTGTCAGGGTAATTTGCATTCAGCACGCTAATGGCGTAAAGCCCAATGTCTGCAAATTCAAAGGCAGTGTTCTTGATTGCCCCGGTGACGGCAAGACGATAGGCCGAATCCTGATCTTCGATCTTTGGCCAGAGCATGCCAGGAGTATCAAGCAGGGCAAAATTATCATTCAGCATGACTTGCTGCTGGCCTTTGGTTACGGCGGGCTCATTTCCTGTCTTGGCAATTTTTCTTTCAGACAACACATTAATGAGTGTTGATTTACCAACATTGGGAATCCCGACGATCATGATTCGAAATGGAGGCCTGGTGTTTTTTTGTAAGGCTGAAAAATGCTGAATAACTCTGGCGCGTATATCCCCGGGATTTTTACCGCAGGCCGTCATCGCCGAGATTTGATTATGCCGGTAATGGTCAAGCCAGACCTGGGTGATATTGGGATCAGCCAGGTCGGATTTATTGAGGATTTTAAGCATTGGCTTGTTTTCAGCTAGTTGGTGTAATAATGGGTTTTCGCTGGAATAGGGCAGGCGGGCATCGACGATTTCAAGAACCGCATGGACTTTCTTAAGGACATGTATAATGTCCTTTCGGGCCTTGTTCATATGTCCCGGATACCAGCCAATTTGCATGCTTTACCCCTACCAAAAACAGGGAGGCATTGTCTCAAAAAAGGAGCGCCGAGTCGTCGTGGAAGAAACAAATAAACTAAAGGAAAAGCTCACCAGTAATTGCCAGCCTGAGCACATGGAATTGATCAATGAAAGTCATATGCACGCTGGCCCCGCAAGCGAATCCCATTTCAAATTGATTCTGGTATCAGGGCATTTTGCCGGGCTGAATCCGGTCAAGCGCCATCAATTTATTTATAAACTGTTAAGCGAGGAGCTTTCAGGGCCAGTGCATGCACTAGCCCTGCATCTTTTTACCCCTGAGGAGTGGGCTCAGGAACTGGCAGTTCCTGACTCCCCCTTATGCGCGGGAAAAAATATATAAATATCAAAGAGATATATTAAATTATGAACTTTTCCCGAGTTTTACTCGTATGGTTCGAATATAGTGAAGCTAGTTGATTATCTGTGTTAAGATTTTAGAAGCATATAAAGAGCATAAGAGGAAAGAAGAGAACACAGAAATGCAGATATCCTGGAGTGCATATAAAACTTCTCTGACTTATTGCCTCATTGTTCTGTTGTTTTTCCTGCCTATATCCATATCCATTTCTATCAAACTTAAAGATTCTGCAGAACCACAGCCTCTTGTCATTGAAATCCCGGACTTACCTGATGAAATCCCCGATTTTGCCAGTATCAATGATGTGCAGGTGAAAAAGCAGTCTTTTTTCAATTTTATTGAGCCCTTTGTAGATCAGGTTAATATTGAAATAATTCAGCAAAGACAGCGTGTTCTCGCTATCCAGGCAAAAATGCAGCAAGGCGAAGAGCTGTCTGCTTCTGATTTGAGGTATCTCTCCACACTGGCTGAGTTATATGAATTGGATACAGATGATCTGACCGACGCGGAGTTTCTGACAGTACTGTTGCGGCGTGTGGATAAAATACCAGCTTCGCTGGCATTGGCCCAAGCGGCCAACGAATCAGCCTGGGGTACGTCAAGATTTGCCCAGCAAGGTAATAATTATTTTGGTCAGTGGTGCTACTCTGATGGTTGTGGTTTGGTGCCAAATCGGCGCCGGGCAGGCGCTACCCACGAAGTCAGAAGTTTTGATTCTGTAAAGGATTCTGTGCTGGCCTATATACACAACCTGAATACTTTCCCCAGTTATCAGATGTTGCGACGAATCAGGCAGCAGTTAAGAGTCCAGAATAAACCGGTTGATGGCGCCTCGCTCACCGATGGCCTTGAAAGTTATTCATCCAGGGGACACGACTACATCGATGAACTGCAAAACATGATATATAGCAATAATTTGCTATCCAGAGATAATTCTACTCTTTAATTGCCGGGTTTATCCAGGGAATGGAATACCAGTAATACCTGCCGTTGATCCCCGGGGCAGTGCAGTTATAGCGAAAGCGGCGGCTTTTGTTTTCTACCTCAGTTCTAATTTCAAAGACCCCCTGTTCTATATTCAGCGCGATTACCTGCATTACTGAATTATTATTAAAGCAGGCTAGTTGCGACAAGCCAGCCTGCTCATCACTAAAATCCAGAGTTGCCTGTGGTGAAGTCTCTGACGTCAAGGGACTATAGGGAGAAAAAGAGTCAAGCGTGAAAGTGAGGCTTGATACCTTGGTGGGAAAGCTGTTCATGGAGGCGTAAATACCAGAGAAAGGAAAGCGGGGCAGGGCGGTAAAATCCGAGCTGGCATTGATGGGGCCAGAATGCTGGGCTATTCCGACATAGCCGAGTTCTTTTACCAGCGATTGAATGTCGGGATCATATTCCCCATACGGGTAAGCAAGTATCTTGTGATTCTGTCCGGTTTCTTGCGCTATTGTCTCTTCTGCCATCACTATTTGCGTTCTCACTCGCTCCAGCCAGGCAGCGTCTGATTCGTTAGTCTCACGCTCCAGCAAATAAGGATGATCAATCGTATGATTAGCGATGGTTGCCCCGGCATTTGCCATTTCTCTGATCTGATCCCAGGTGGAGTAGAGCCTGTCATTCGTCCCCACCAGCCCGGAAGTAACAAATACAGTATATGACCAGCCGCGCTTTTGTAGTTCTGGAAAGGCGACTTCGTAAACGGAGGCATAACCATCGTCGAAGGTAATAACGGCAGATTTGTCTGGCAGTAAAGTACCGTTTCTTAATTTAAGAATGACCTCCTCCAAAGGCAGCACTGTAAATCCATTGCTTTCAAGATAATCCATATGCTGAATGAAAGATTCCGGGCTAAGACTGGTGACCGGAGGGGTCGATGTGCTGACATGATGATACTGAAGTATGACTGCTTGATTTTCAGATTGAGCCTGAACCAACAAGGGAAGTACCATAAAAAAGCCCGCCACAATGGTAGCTGCAAGCAATAGACGTTTTGGAAGAAGGTAGCAGGGCACGTGTGTTCTCAATAGCAATTAGGGTTATCAGGAATTATACTGTCGTCCCTTTGGATACTGCTACCACTCTAATGAAAGATACTCGAAAAACAACCTTTAGCCTCAATCGGCTGCAAAAAAACCTGCGCAGGGAAACAGGCCGAGCTATTGCAGATTATAAAATGATTGCCGATGGCGATGTCGTCATGGCCTGCCTCTCGGGTGGTAAAGACTCCTATGTGATGCTGGATATTCTGCTGAATATGCAAAAGCATGCGCCAATTGATTTCAAGATAATTGCTGTCAACATGGATCAAAAGCAGCCAGGATTTCCAGAACATATTCTGCCTGAATATCTGGAGTCTATAGGTGTGCCTTATCATATTCTCGAGAGAGACACCTACTCCATAGTCATGGAAAAAACAGAGCCAGGTAAATCCTATTGCGGTTTATGCTCCAGATTGAGACGGGGAAATTTATATTCTCTGGCAGAAAAAATCGGCGCAACCAAAATAGCTCTTGGTCATCATCGAAATGACATAATGGAGACGCTTTTTCTCAACATGTTTTTTGGTGGAAAACTGAAATCCATGCCACCAAAACTTTTAAGTGATGACAAAAAACACATCGTCATCAGACCGCTGGCTTATTGCAAGGAAGAGGAGATAGCCAAATTTGCTGAACTCAGGCAGTTTCCGATCATCCCCTGCAATTTGTGTGGTAGTCAGGAAAATATGCAGCGTCAGGAAATAAAAAAAATGTTGAATGAGTGGGGAAAGAAATTTCCGGGCAGGCTTGATGTGTTATTTAAAAGCATTACCAATGTTGCTCCCAGTCATCTTGCCGATACCTCCCTGTTTGATTTCCACTCACTGGAAGCTGAAAGAGAAGCTGCAATGAAGCTGCAACATGGAGATTCTTCGGAGCCAGGCAATGCAACAGATGCTATGGCAAACAGGATAAAGCTCGTCAGTATTTCAACAAACTCGTAAATCTAACAGGCTGCCAGATGACCTCTGAAAATAGCAATTCGACCGAGCATTTGCTGGATGCTAGAGGACTTTTTTGTCCTGAGCCGGTCATGTTGCTGCATAAAAAAATACGCGAAATTAATGAGGGGGAAGTGCTGGTACTTGTCGCAACCGATCCTTCAACAACAAGGGATGTGCCCAAATTCTGTCATTTTCTTGGACATGAGCTGTTAAGTTCTGCTGAAAATGACAAGGTCTACCGTTACTCTATTCGCAAGTCCTCGTCGTCCTGATAACTGCTTCATACAGAAAACTAGCGCAAACTGAAAGCCAATGAAAATAATTGCTGACCAGGATATCTATCAGGTTGAAGACTATTTCTCCTGCCTGGGAGAGCTTGTTTTACTTCCTGGTAGAGAGATTTCTCAACAGCATCTGGTAGATGCTGACGCATTACTGGTAAGAACTGTGACCAAAGTTAATCAGGAACTTGTTGGAAATACGTCAGTTAAATTTGTTGGTAGTGCAAGTAGCGGCTTTGATCATATTGACAAGCCTATACTGGAGGAGAAAGGAATACATTTCGAGCATGCTCCAGGCTGCAATGCCAATGCAGTTGTCGATTATTTTTTTGCAGCTTTGGCCTGGTTCAATCTTCATTATCAGGTTGATTGGCAAAAGAAAACTGTAGGCATTATTGGTGCGGGCAATGTTGGCTCGCGATTAGCCGCAAGGTTGCAAAAACTTGGTATGGATTTTTCAATATATGATCCATTTCTGCATTCTGACCATGAGTTGGCCCCCAACTTTGCTTCTCTAGAAAATGTATTACAACATGACATTATCACCTTGCACACACCGCTTACTTATACGGGAGACCACCCCACGCATCATCTGCTGAACCGTAAACGATTGGCTGGATTAAACAATGATGCGTTATTGATTAATGCTTGCAGAGGGGAAGTGGTCGATAATCAGGCCTTGTTGGAGATATTGCAAGAAACACCGGATTTAAAGGTAGCACTGGATGTTTGGGAATTGGAGCCAGGCATAAATCCCTCTCTTCTTGATAAGGTTCATATGGTGACTCCCCATATTGCTGGTTACAGTACTAATGGCAAGTTGAACGGCACGCGTAAAATTTTTGATGATTTTTGCAGGTTTTTTTCAATAGCAAATAAGGGAGATCAAGACTCACCGTCCCGTTTGTTAATGCAAGGCGAAACAGGGAACACAGATATTGAGACAATAAGTCTTAATATTTTGAATGCGTACCCGATAGAAAAAGATTTTATTGAACGCGGGCAAAGCCCACAGCAGTTAGCTACAAGTTTTGATTTAATGCGAAACAATTACTGCTTCCGCAGAGAGTTTTCAGACTACGCTCTTGCAGCCAACACCATCCCTTTTGCAATCCTGGAAAAACTGAAGCAAGTGGGGTTTCAGGCAAGCTAGTTTACTGGCTGTAATGTTCGAGGAAGTTGCCCAGTTTGCCAATGGCTTCCACCAGCGTGTCTTCGCGAGGCAGAAATACTATACGGAAATGTTGTTTGTCATCAATGTTGAAACCACTTCCCTGAACCATAAGTACATGTTCCTGAAGCAATAAATCAAGAATCAGCTGTTCATCATTCCTGATATTGAAGCGTGCAGGATCCAGTTTTGGGAAAAGATAAATCGCCCCTTTAGGCAAAACACAGCTGACACCTGGAATATCATTCAGCATTTTCCAGGCAATATCACGCTGTTCCCTTAAACGCCCGCCAGGCATGATTAATTCATTAATACTCTGATAACCACCAAGTGCAGTCTGAATGGCTTGCTGAGCCGGTACATTGGAACACAGACGCATATTGGAAAGGATTTCAAGGCCCTCAATATAGTCCCGAGCAGGTTTTTTTGCACCGCTCAGGAATAACCAGCCTGAACGAAAGCCGGCTACCCGGTAGGATTTTGACAAGCCGTTGAAAGTTACAATCAGAATGTCTTCAGACAAGGTCGCCAATGGTGTGTGCTTGGCATCGTCGTAAAGGATCTTGTCATAGATTTCATCAGCAAAAATAACCAGGTCTTTTTCTTCCGCCAGCTTAACAATTCCCTTGAGCAGATCAGGGGTGTATACAGCACCCGTAGGGTTATTGGGGTTGATAACGACTATGCCACGGGTTCTGCTGTTTATTTTGCTTTTAATATCTTCAAGATCAGGATTCCAGTCAGAAGACTCATCGCAACGATAATGCACGGCTTTACCGCCGCTGAGAGTTACAGCGGCTGTCCACAGTGGATAATCCGGTGCAGGGATAAGTATTTCATCGCCATCATTCAACAGCGCCTGCATTGCCATGACGATTAACTCGCTGACACCGTTTCCAAGGTAAATATCCTCAATATCTACACCCGGGACACCCAGACGCTGAGTTTCGTGCATGACCGCTTTGCGGGCAGAGAACAATCCTTTGGAATCGGAATAGGCTTGTGACTCTGGCAGGTTCAGAATCACATCCTTTAATATTTCTTCCGGGGCTTCAAAACCAAAAGCACCTGGGTTACCAATGTTCAATTTGGTAATTCGGTGTCCTTCTTCCTCGAGTTTTTTTGCTTCCTGCAAGGCCGGGCCTCTGATTTCATAGCAGACATGGCGAAGCTTTTCGCTTTGTAATATTGAACTCATAGACACGCATCCAATGTTGACCGGACAAATAAACCGGTTAGATATGGTATTCTACCGGAGGTAGAAGGGGAGCGAATTTTACAGAAACCCAATTCGGAATTATATAGCCATGGCCAAAATCAATAAAACTGAAGATGAATGGAAAGCGTTGTTAACTGAAGAAGAATTCAATATTTGCCGAAACAAAGGCACAGAACGAGCTTTTACGGGTGAATATTGGAAGTGCACTGGCGAAGAGGGCACTTATCTTTGCCGAGCCTGTGGCGAAGCTCTGTTTGATTCAGACGCAAAGTATGATTCCGGTTCGGGGTGGCCGAGTTTTTATAAGCCCGCAAACGATGAGGGTGTTAATGAGATCAAAGATAACAGCCTTGGCATGACCAGAACTGAAGTGGTTTGCAGCAATTGTGATTCACACCTGGGGCATGTGTTTAATGATGGGCCAAACCCGACAGGGCTTCGATACTGTATTAACTCAGCATCACTAAAGTTCGACGGCGAAGAATAGAAAGTATAGGAAGAATAAAAAAGAATAAGCCGAGACAAGGAAGAGCAGGCTAGCGCAAAGACTAGAACTGGTAACGTAATCCGGTCTGGTACTTTAATCTGTCAAAACTATAAAGATCTATGTTGCTGTCATTTTCCGTGTAAGTCACATCAGTCGTGATATTCAGATTACGGTTGAACTGCCATATCCAGCCGAAAGAAGTTGAGAACGTGTCATCTTCCCGATCAATATTAAATACCGGTGCTACGCTCTTGTTTTCACTTTTGTGAAAGGATACGCGTACGTAGGGGATATGGCCGGGACGGAACTGGATCTGTTCTGAAAAGGCAATGCCATAGAAAGTCTGGGCATTATTTTTCCCGGCATTGCGTTGGGCATCTTCATCACCATAATAAACACTGACATTATGTAAAAACCTGCCGGCAGCTTTGGCGATATTTCCGGATAACAACATCTGGTTAACATCTCTCAGGTTATTGTCAGGATTGGGCCCGGTATCAAATCTGACGGCGGTATACGCCGCTGTAATGCCCTGGGACCAGCCATCCCCTGCATTGCGTTGCATGGTACCCATAATGCTTGAACTTCTTTGAAACTCCTCTTCATTCAGGTTAACGCGCTGGAAGCGACCGTACATTGACAGTCGAACATTTTCACGTATTACCGCATAACCTGTTTCTGCTGAGAGCACATCAATGTCAAACTCGCTGGTGGAAAAATTGTTGTGCTGGTTGAAGTTCCCCCGCACAAAAGCTGAACTGTTTTTATTAAACGGATAGTTATAGTAAACCCTGCACCAAGATCCATGAAGTTATCATCAATACTTTGGCCGCTGGGACTCAGTTCAACATCACCAATAGGGGTGTCTATAACGCCGAGTTCAGTGGCACTGTTGATGTTTGAGTCACTGCCAATGTTGGAGTTTACATACCAGGTAAAGGTACTGTTGACAGCGTTTTCACGCTGCTCAATCAAATCAAGAAAAGCCTGGATATTGGCACTGACATTTGGGCCAGGACCAGAGGCGAGTACTTCGTTGAACAGGGTTCTGGCTGCGGTGAGGTTATTGCTGGTGAAATAGGCCCGGGCCAACTCAAGTTTTACACGTTGTTGATCCGGATAAATGTAGGCAATACGTTCAAAGGCAAATACAGCTTCATCAGGCCTGCCAGATTCGAGAGCCGCCAGGCCATAGAGAAAGTCGAATTCAGGATCCCCCTCAAGGTCAAACAAACTGGCCTGGCCCAGAGTATAGGCCTGATTGTATTGTCCCTGGGCGATCATTGCATTCATCTGACCGATGACGTTGTCATTTTCACTTGCTGCATAGGTCAAAGGATTAGTAAGTGAGAATGACAGGAGCGCAAGTAATATAGTCAGCTTAATTACAGGCGTTTTCTGTTTATTAGAGCTTTTCATGGTTTTAACTAATTTTTCCATGTTTGCGATATAACTCACACTTCTCACCCAATACTAATAAATTCAATGGGGTATAGCACTTTTTTATACTTTTTTATTCTTTATGGTCTTTTCAAATGAACTAAACATTGACGTGGGAAAATTTCCCTCTTAAACTTGTACTGTAATTTAAAATAAACAGGAGGTGGTGAATATCAAGAGTTTTCAAATTGTATTAATAGTCCGTATCTTTACTCTATAGATGCAGTCTGTATAGTCGGGTGATGGTAATTAGGCCTACCCGTTAACAATTTTATAGCTTCTGTGTTAACAAATTACCCGATTAATGTATCTATAGAGGGTACGGCCTATCCCAAAAAGCTGTAGCTGGAACCTCCCCATGAAAGATCTAATGTCCCTCGCAATAGTCCCGTCACCCCGAAGTCTCATTGTCCTGCTAATTCTTCTAATCAATCAGTCAGCAACTGCCCAGGATGACCCTAAAGTTCACAAATTCACGCTGGGTTCTTATTTCAGTCAGGGTGATTATGGTTCAACTGAAGAAACTGATATTACCTATTTCCCGATTTCCTATGAGTTAACGACATTTCCCTGGGTATTATCAGTGACGGCGCCTTATCTTGCCTTGCAGGGACCTGGTGATGTGTTTTTCGAAACCGGTAATATCGGTGGTGGACGTGATGAGGTAAATGAGTTTGTTGATGAGCAGGGGATTGGCGATGTATTTTTGTCAGCGACTTATCAATTTCCTCCTGTACTCAATGACTGGGTATTTGTAGATTTCACCTTGCAGGCAAAACTGCCCACGGCAGATGAAACCAGGGATCTGGGTACCGGAGAGCTGGATTTGGGTTATCAGCTCGATTTCTATTCAACGCTGGAAAGAAATACCTATTTTTCTACGCTAGGTTACCGTCAACGTGGAAAAACCCCCTTGTTCGATCTTGAGAACTCCTTCTATGCCTCTTTGGGAATGATGCGCCAATATGGCGATAATACCTTCCTCGGTCTCATATATGATTACCGTGAACGGGCATCCAGCAATGCCTTTGAGAGCCATGAATTAATGCCGTTTGTGTCCTATAACCTGGGTAAGCAATGGAATTTCATGCTCTATACCATAGTCGGCTTTACAGCGAGCAGTGCGGATCAAACCTTTGGCTTGCAAGCCTCCTACACCCTGCCCTGAAACAGCAGCAGGCCTTAATCGATTGCCTTAACAAGGCTATAAATTTCGGAAACGGGTAAGAATCAGTAATTATTTGAGGGCAGATTAAAGCCTTTGAACGGTTTAGTCTGATGCAACAACGCTTAAAGCGTGCTTAACGATTTAATATTGTTGACAGGGTACGCATTGGCCGCACCGGAGGCGGGGAAGGAATATTAACCCGTTGTACCGGTGCGATACGGGCCGGGACATTAAGACGGTCTGGACGTTCAGGTCTTGCGGGTAGAGCAATCCTGTTGCGAATAGTGTTATCAGCCAGGGCAATCCTTTCATTGCCGAGGTCTGTAATTCCCTGAGTATCACCGTCAATGGCAGAATTATTCGAGGCTGTGCTTTCCAACAGTTTGGCTTGTGCTTCAACGAGCATCAGGCGGTTCAAAATATCCAGACTGGAGAGCAGTGTTTCATCAGCCAGCTGATTGATTTCAGTACCAACAAGGCTGTCAAAGTCTGTCGATTCCTTAACTTCATCAATTACTTTCACTTCAACCAATGAGATAGTTTCTACGATAGATGAGATGTCTGTATCAACAGACTCTGCAGAGCGATTGTCTGGCGTTATTTCTGCGAGGAAATCAGGTTGTGGAGTGAGTTTCAACATCGAAATATCGAACTCGGAAGTCTGGGGTATTGAGCCATTATCGCTTGCAAGTGCGGGTAGCGACATTGCCAGTGAGTTTTCAGAGTTGGCCCCATCACGGAATTCTTCAAAACCAGGCAAAGTATCAGTCAGTGAGTCCTGGCCGTCAGCAGAATCCTGGTCATTAGCGCCGAGTTTAAACCCTGGACCCATATCAGGCCCTTTTCCGGTTCCACCAAAGCCGCTTTCGCCACCGGCTTTACCTGTGCCACCGAAACCACTACCGCCATCGCTGCTAGGTCCAACCAGGAAATAATTAACAGCAAACGCAAGACACAGCACTGCCAGCAGGGAAGCCACAAGAGAGTGGTTTTCCACCAAGATGGTTGCTTTAGAGGCTATGTTTGTGGTGCTGCGTTTCATTTTTTCATTTTATCGCGTTTATGAGCAAATACCTACGTTTTCCAGCGATCAGGTTAATGGCTTGCGGGGATCTGATATTTCATCTTGCTGGTCATCTGCCAATGCCGCCAACGAATCAGCCTGATAATTCTCATTGTAATTAAAAACCCCGAAATTCATTCGGAAATGGGCATCCGCTGATCCCTGATCTGCAGTTTGCAGAGCCAATGCCTTTTCATTCATTTTGATCAGCGCTTCCATGCCCAACTCATCGGCAAGTTCTTTAAGCTGAGCAACAGAATCTGCTGACAATTCATCATAATAAACGCTGCGATCAAAGAAGGGGGGCTGTTCTCCACTTAAATTGTGAACACCCGCACATAAATGATCCTGTATATTTTTGCCGAAGAAGAAAAGCTTTTCCTCCTGCCCACGATTAGGGGTAAAGGCTTTGGTCTTGAGTATCACATTATGATCCGGATCCAGTTCGACCATGTCGAGACGCATCAGTTCATCGAGAACAACACGCGGCCTTATGTCACCCTTGGCAATATTGGTTACCAAGCCTTCAAATGACTTGTTGCTGAATTCATTATCATCCTGCAGAGGAAGTTTTCGAGGGGAATTATCGGAATTGAGCAAACTTTTGTCGCCGACCCAGCGCGCAACCAGTTGCGAACCAATAGAAATATTTGCAGGCCTGCTGTCCTGGCTATCAGGCTCAGCCCGCAGCCGTTTTACGTCTTTACGGTGAACACCGGTTAATAAATTGATTCTGCTATCGGTCTGCTTTTTTCCCGCGACAGGAAAGTCCTTTTCAGCAACATCCACGTAAATAGCCTTAAGCATATTACTAAGGTAAGTATAGGTAATCTGGTTCGCAACCATGAACTTTACCAGCGGTCTCAGAACTTTTCTGAGCGCTGTGATCACTGCGCTATTTACCTGTTTTGAAGATTCATTTTCCTGCATGACGCAAAGTATAGTCCCTTGAGGGAAAAAATCCCACATTTTTGATGGTGCTGAGCTTTCACATTATTAAGTCCGGGGAAGAGTAGCGGTTTTGTTGCAGTCAGGTGGTATACTGCCTGGCTCTTTAACCAGGGGACGAGTAAAGGCTTTTCCGCAATTATGTTCTTTGAAAAATACATCAATCTGGTCCTTGGCAAGCCATTTACAGTGCTGCTCAGTGTTTTTTTGCTGACCTTGTTCCTTGGCTGGAACGCCCAGCAATTCAGTATGGATGCCTCAGCTGATTCTTTGGTGGTCGAAGGGGATGCGGATCTGGAATATTCAAGAGTGATCAACAGCCGTTACGGTGCTGGTGACTTTGTCTTTGTTACCTATGCCCCAAACCTGGGGCTTTTTACTCCCCCCTCACTTACGCGACTCAAGGCCTTGAAGAATGAGCTGGAGCAGATTACCAATGTAGAATCTGTGGATAGTATTTTCGATGTGCCCTTATTCAAGGCCGCGAACGTTTCCCTCAGTGAAATTACCAATAATATCATTACCCTCGAATTTGCCGGGGTTGACCTGTCCGCGGCCAGCGACGATCTGATGAGCAGTGATGCCTACCGCAATGTGCTGCTTAGTGAAGATGGCCTCACAACTGCACTGATTGTCAATTTCACGCCGGATACAGCATTGGCATCGTTGCTTGAGGAACGGTCAGCTCTGCGCGAACTGGATAGGGCATCTCAGCTAACAGCAAACCAGGCAATACGTCTTGAAGAGGTAGAGGCTCTGAGTACTGCTGCGAGGGTTTCCGCAGCCAACCAATTACATAAGGATATTGCTGATATCCGTATCATTCTGGAAAAATATCGTGACAATGCCACCATTTACCTCGGTGGCGTGCCCATGATAGCTGATGACCTTGTCACTTTTGTGCGCAATGATCTGTTTACCTTCGGGGCCGCGATACTCTTTTTTATAATAGCCTCACTTGCCTATCTGTTTCGCAAGGCAAGATATGTTGCCATTCCGTTGCTTTGCGGGGCAGCCATTGCCATATGCGTGATAGGCTTGCTCGGCTTGATGGATTGGGCCGTAACGGTCATCTCTTCAAACTTTATTTCCCTGCTGCTGATCATCACCGTATCGTTGACGGTCCATCTGATTGTCCGATTTCGTGAACTTGAGGTTGAACAAGCCTCACTGAACCACCATGAGCGCCTTAAACTCACCCTGCAGAGTATGATAAAGCCCTGCGCCTATACCAGTCTCACCACTATTGTCGCTTTTGGGTCCCTGGTGATCAGTGATATTCCGCCCATTATCGACTTTGGCTGGATGATGGTGATGGGGGTTTGTTGTGCTTTACTGCTTACTTTCCTGATTTTTCCTGCAGTGCTTGGCCTGCTCCCGGAAAGCAGTTCCAGGGTCATGCAGAAATCCATCGATATTACGCCTTCAATCGGGCGCTTCACTCAGTCAAACGGCCCCTATATCTTGCTGGTTGCGGGCCTGTTATTTGTTCTCAGCATAATCGGGATCAGCCGCTTGCAGGTTGAAAACAGTTTTATCGATTATTTTGATGACAGTACTGAAATTTATCAGGGTATGGTGGCCATAGACCAAAATATGGGTGGGACTACCCCCCTGGATGTGATCATTGATATGCGACCACCCAATCCATTTGATCTGGGCCAGGCGGATGCAGAATTTGTTGACGACCCTTTTGCCGAGGACGAGTATTTTGATGAATTTGATGACTTTGGTGAGGAAGAAGAGGGAGATGAAGAGGCCTATTGGTTTACCAGTGACAAGATGCAGGAAATCATTGCCATACATGATTATCTTGATGCCATGCCAGAAACTGGAAAAGTGCTTTCTCTGGCGACCTTGCTGAATATCGCCTATGAGCTTAACGAAGATGAACCGCTTAACAGTATTGAGCTGGCGGTGCTCTACAATAAAATTCCCGATAGTTATAAGGAAAGTCTGCTCAAACCCTATGTTTCTGTTGTCAATGATCAGATTAGATTTTCCATCCGCGTGCTGGAGACGTCTGAGGGCTTGGTGCGTGCTGATTTACTGGAAAAGATTCGTCAGGGGCTAAGCGATGAGTTTGGTTATTCTGGTGAGCAGGTTCATCTGACCGGTATGCTGGTTCTGTATAACAACATGCTACAAAGTCTGTTTGAGTCACAAATTCTGACACTTGGCATGGTTCTACTGGTAATCACCGCGATGTTTCTGGTGTTGTTCAGGTCATGGAAACTAGCCCTGATTGGAATTATTCCAAATATTCTTGCGGCGCTATCAGTCCTGGGACTCATGGGATGGCTGGGAATACCCCTGGATATGATGACGATCACTATAGCGGCCATTTCTGTGGGTATTGGCGTAGATAATACGATTCATTACATGCATCGTTACAAATCACGTTTCCCCGAGTTCAATAATTATGTTGAAACCATGACCTATTGCCACGGCAGTATAGGAAAAGCGATGTATTACACTGGTTTTACTATTGTCGCCGGGTTTTCCATTCTTATCCTCTCGAACTTTATTCCAACCATATACTTTGGCCTGCTCACCAGTCTGGCCATGTGCCTGGCATTGACCGGAGCACTTACACTTTTGCCTCATTTATTGATCATATTCAAACCCTTCAAAGAAGAGGCTCCTCTCTAAAATACACGCATAGCTCTGGATCGTTTAAGGAATGGCTTAAGTTAAACCGCCGAATATCCGGAGACTGGATTCAGAAAGATAGCGTTCCAGAGCAGATTAAGATTCGGGAGGTCGGTTTTAGTTAGCGCAGGAAGTATTTGGTCTCCGCTAGCCCGAGGCGATTGTCCTGTTTTTATCTTCTTTTTATATGATGTCTGTGGTCAACATCTGGTTTATTCGCCTCGGGCTAACGAGTGCAGAACAAGATAATGATGATGCCTTTTTCAGAACAGACCGCAATAAATATGCCAAGATATAAAGTCGATGCCTGCGCTTCAACCATGCCAGAAGTTTAGCTTTAGTCTGCAAATCAATAGGTTAGCGAATAAAATTACCAGTTAAGGGCTTTATAAATCATTGTAAAACAATAAGATACACTAAGTACCTAATGTATAAAAATGGTTACTATTTGTACATCAGGGTCATCCAGAAATACACTTAGCGCCGGTCAGTGAAAAAAATCTTATTTACCAATAGGGACTTACAAAATCTTTAAAAATCTTTTTTTTACTGAACTGACTGTTCAAAAATAAGAGGCCTATTATAATTTCTCCAAACATAAGCTATCATACTGAAATATATGGGGTTTTAATAAATCTTTCGCTTTAACTTGTAGACCTTGCTCAGCAATTGCAGATTTTCTGTCAACAACTTGCCAATGTGGCTAATTGCCCAGCAGGAACGCCTGGGGATGGGCTATTGAATATGCTTTTTTGATATGGCACAATCCCGCCCTGCTTACCGGTGCTATATTAATAACTATCTGATTTATAAGTAGTATTTTTAAATATCCGTACATCATGTTTTCTTTGCTATTTCCTTGATGTGTACGGTTAAAACCACTGTTTCCAGCAGCCCAGAAGAACAATCTCGAGATTTATTGAATCTGGCAATATCGTTTATTCAGCAGCCGAATCTGTTCAGCCAGAATAAATGAAGTTTAGCGACTTTCAGTCAGGCAACTCTTGCCTGACTCGTGAGTATTTTTAATGTGTATTAGCAACTAACAATCAGGATTACACCATGCAAGTTTCTATTGAAACCCTTACAGGCCTTGAAAGACGTATGACTATCGAGGTGCCGGCTGAAGAAGTGGAAAGCCAGGTGCGTAGCCGTCTTCAGGAAGCCGCGAAGACCTTTAATATGAAAGGATTCAGAAAAGGAAAGGTACCAGTAAAGGTTATCAAAAACAGGTTTGGTGAAGGTGTGCGTCAGGAAGTTGTAGGCGAGGTAATCAGTCAATCATGGGTTGAGGCGGTTACCAAGGAAAATGTTAAGCCTGCCGGTCAGCCCAGTATCGAGCCGAAAAACCTTGAAGAAGGGCAAAACCTGGAGTTTATTGCTACTTTTGAAGTCTACCCGGAAATTGAATTAAAGGATTTTTCGGCCGTGACTATCGAAAAGAAACAAGCCGAGATTCTCGACACAGACATAGACAAAATGATCGAAACCCTGCGTGAGCAGCGTAAGATATACAAGGAAGTGGATCGAAAAAGCCAGGAAGGAGATCAGGTCAATATAGACTTTGTTGGTACCCTGGACGGTGAAAAGTTTGACGGTGGCGAAGCAAAGGGGACTAAGCTGATTCTGGGTTCCAAACGCATGATCCCGGGTTTTGAAGAAGGACTTGTGGGTGTTAGTAGTGGTGACAATCTGACTTTGCCCCTGACATTTCCTGAAGATTACCAGAACAAGGAATTGGCGGGTAAGGAAGTAGAGTTTGCTATTACCGTAAATAATGTAAGTGAGCCGACTCTGCCGGAACTGGATGATGAGTTTTTTGCCTCTTTTGATGTAGCAGAAGGAGGGCTGGAAGCATTCAAAACTGAAGTGCGCGCCAATATGACCCGGGAACTTAAAAATGCCAATCGTAATAATATCAAGAACCAGGTAATCGAAGGCTTACTGGAAATTCATGAAGTAGATGCCCCTAAAGCGCTGGTAGCCAATGAAATTAATGGCCTCAGACAGCAGGCGATGCAGCAGTTTGGCGGTGGCAAGAATATTGATCCTTCAATGTTGCCAGATGACCTGTTTGCAGAACAGGCAAAACGTCGGGTCATTCTTAGCCTGGTGATGAGTGAAATTGTAAGCAAAAATGACCTGAAGCCCGATGCTGATACAGTTCGTGGCTTGATAGAAGAAATGGCAGAAAGCTACGAAAAGCCAGAAGATGTGATCAAGTGGTATTACAGTGACAAGGAACAGCTGGCCAATATAGAAGCAATGGCACTTGAAGATGCAGTTATCGACATGGTGATTGATAAGGCCAAAGTTACTGAATCCAGCGTATCTTATGAAGAAGCCCTGAAACCTGTTGCGAAGCCAGAGCCGGCAACTGCAAAAGATAAAGACAAAGAAGGCAAGGGTAGCAAGGATAAAAAAGCGCCGGAGTCACAGGCCAAGGAAGAAGCTGAGGTAAAAGCCGATTCCCAGGAATAACCGAAAAACCCGGAACATTTACTTACCAAACATAAGCGGACTGCAGGAACCAAACGCATGAAGAATATTGATCACAAAACCGGGTTTGAACAGGAAACTGGGAGCCTCGTCCCAATCGTTGTAGAACAGACCGCACGTGGTGAGCGCTCCTATGATATATATTCGCGACTTTTAAAAGAGCGGGTAATATTTCTGGTTGGGCAAGTGGAAGATCACATGGCCAATCTCGTTGTTGCTCAGCTTCTGTTTCTGGAGTCTGAAAACCCTGACAAGGATATCCATCTTTATATCAATTCCCCGGGTGGTTCTGTGACTGCAGGGCTATCTATTTATGACACAATGCAATTTATCAAGCCAGATGTCAGCACCATGTGTATTGGCCAGGCTGCGAGCATGGGCGCCTTGTTGCTTACCGGCGGAGAAAAAGGCAAGCGATTTGCGCTGCCTCATTCAAGAATGATGATTCATCAGCCTAGTGGCGGAGCACAAGGCCAGGCCTCTGACATCCATATTCAGGCACAGGAAATCCTTAATGTAAGAAGCCGCCTCAACGAGATAATGGCTCAGCATACTGGCCAGGAAATCGATGTAATTGCCAAGGATACCGACCGCGATAATTTCATGAATGCAAATGAAGCAGTGAACTACGGGCTAATCGATAGCGTACTTGATAAACGTATACTGCCATCAAATGAAGGCGGTTCTGGAGTGGAATCCTGATACTACTGGATGCCACCCTTAGTGTTTTATTCCAGGATATGGCCAGATTGTAGTATTGTGCAAAAGCGCAATTTTTTACTTGTAAAATACACCATTTGCCTTCATCTTATTTGCTGATTGATTCACAAATTTAAGAAGTTTTGATTATCTGAAAGAAATCTTTATAGTAGTTTCGCTAATTATATAACCGGGAAAACAGGACAACGACAAATGGCTGATGACAAGAAAGATGACGATGGCGGAAAATTGCTTTATTGTTCATTTTGCGGCAAAAGTCAGCACGAAGTGAGGAAACTCATTGCAGGACCTTCCGTCTTTGTCTGTGATGAATGCGTTGATCTGTGCAATGACATTATCCGGGAAGAAATTCAGGAAAAGTCTTCAGGCCAGGATGAACGCAAATTACCCACCCCTGAAGAAATCAGGGACACGCTCGATGAATATGTAATTGGGCAGGACAAGGCAAAGAAAACCTTGTCCGTCGCTGTCTACAATCATTACAAGCGGCTGAATTTTGAAGCAAAAGGTGATGATGTAGAACTTAGTAAAAGTAACATCCTCATCATTGGTCCTACCGGCACAGGCAAGACGCTTCTTGCAGAGACGCTTGCGCGCCTGCTGGATGTCCCTTTCACCATTGCCGACGCAACCACGCTTACAGAAGCGGGCTATGTTGGAGAAGACGTAGAAAACATCATTCAGAAGCTTCTGCAAAAATGTGACTATGATGTGGATAAAGCCCAGATTGGCATTGTCTATATTGATGAAATAGACAAGATTTCCAGAAAATCCGACAACCCTTCAATAACACGAGACGTTTCAGGTGAAGGTGTTCAGCAGGCCTTACTTAAACTAATTGAAGGAACGGTTGCTTCGGTTCCGCCCCAGGGCGGACGTAAGCATCCGCAACAGGAGTTTCTGCAGGTAGACACCTCCAATATTCTGTTTATTTGTGGTGGTGCTTTTGCTGGTCTCGACAAAATCATACGTGATCGTTCAGATAAAAGTGGTATTGGTTTTGCCGCTGAACTGCGTAGTCCGGAACAAGAGAAGAAGGTCGGTGAAACCTTGCAGGATGTCGAACCCGAAGATCTGGTTAAGTACGGCCTGATCCCGGAATTCGTGGGTCGTTTGCCCATGATAGCCACCCTCAATGAGCTCGATGATGAGGCGCTGGTTAAAATTCTGAAAGAACCAAAGAATTCACTAACCAAACAATATGCGAAGTTGTTTGAGATGGAAGGGGTTGAGATTCAATTCCGCGATGACGCACTCAAGGCGATCGCCCGCAAAGCTCAGGAAAGAAAGACCGGAGCCCGGGGATTACGCTCAATCATGGAGTCGGTGTTACTTGATACCATGTACAACATTCCATCACAGGAAGGTGTAACAAAAGTGGTTATTGATGAAGCTGTTATTAATGGCGAGTCAGAACCTTTGTTGATGTATGAAACCGGAGAATCTGCACAAAGTATCTCCGGTAGCAAAGATCCAGCTTGAAATAATCAATTCCGCCCTCACATAGATCAGTATGGCAACAACTACTGGCAAGGTTCGATCAGTATCCGGGGCAGCTATAACCCCCTGGCCAGGTAAGCGTCTCAATTTCATCAGCATTTACTGTCACTCTCTGGTAAATATGATGAATTTGTAATTCAATGTAACTTAATTTTAATTCCACAGGTCTGACACAATTTATGGACAAACAGGACGCAAGTAATCCTTCCAGTACCCTTCCTTTTTTGCCTCTTAGAGGAGTTGTTGTATACCCGCAAATTGTCCACCCACTATTTGTTGCCAGGGAAAAATCCATCAAAGCCCTGAAAGCCGCTATGGCTGGTGACAAGAAAGTGGTTCTGGCAGCACAGAAGCAGCATTCCGATGACGAGCCTGGCAAGGATGATGTCTTTACAATCGGTACTGTGGCCTCCGTGCTTCAACTTATGCATGTTAATGACGGAACTGTAAAGGTACTCGTCGAAGGCGTGGAAAGAGTTCAGATTCGAAAGCTCCATATTGACGGCGACTATTATACCGCCGACACCAGCAGTATGAATGGCAGCACTACTGAAGAGAAAGATACTGAAATTCTGGTGCGCTCATTACTTTCCCAATTTGACCAGTATGTTCAACTGAGCAAAAAAATATCGCCAGAAGTATTAACATCCATTACAAGTATTGATGAGCCAAGCCGACTTGTAGACACCATTGCAACGCATATGTCTCTCCAGCTACAGGAAAAGCAAAACATCCTTGAATTGGCCAATCTGAAACCTCGTATAGAGCATTTAATGTCATTGATAGAGGCTGAAATTGATATTTTCCAGGTTGAAAAACGCATACGTGGGCGCGTTAAAAAACAAATGGAAAAAAGCCAGCGCGAGTACTATCTGAATGAACAGATGAAGGCCATTCAAAAAGAAATAGGCGAGCTTGATGATGTGCCTAATGAGGGCGAAGAGCTAAAGAATAAAATAGAAGAAGCGGGAATGCCGAAGGATGCCAAAGAAAAGGCGACCGCAGAGCTGAATAAGCTGAAAATGATGTCGCCAATGTCGTCAGAGGCGTCTGTAGTCCGGACTTATATAGACTGGATGATTAGTGTGCCATGGAAAAAGAAATCGAAAATCCGTACTGATCTGACAAAGGCAGAGGAAATACTTGATCATGACCATTATGGACTGAAAGAAGTTAAAGAAAGAATCGTTGAGTATCTCGCCGTTCAGAAACGAGTAAAGAAACTGAAAGGCCCTATTCTGTGTCTGGTGGGCCCACCAGGCGTGGGCAAGACCTCCCTTGGCGAGTCTGTGGCCAGAGCCACAGGCCGTAAATTTGTCCGTATGGCTCTCGGTGGAGTACGCGATGAAGCTGAAATTCGCGGTCATCGTCGAACCTATATTGGTTCATTGCCAGGTAAGGTAATACAGAAAATGGCAAAAGTCGGTGTTCGCAATCCGTTGGTGCTACTTGATGAAGTCGACAAGATGGGAATGGACCATCGTGGTGATCCGGCCTCTGCCTTGCTGGAAGTGCTGGATCCGGAACAGAATCATAATTTTAATGACCATTATCTGGAAGTGGATTATGACTTGAGCGATGTGTTGTTTATTTGTACATCAAATTCCATGAATATTCCTGGACCATTACTCGACAGAATGGAAGTGATTCGCTTACCTGGTTACACGGAAGATGAAAAGCTCAATATTGCGAGCCGCTACCTGGTACCCAAGCAGAAAGAAAATAATGGGCTGAAAGAAGATGAAGTTACTTTAACGGATGATGCAATACTTAACCTGATAAGACATTACACCCGTGAAGCAGGTGTTCGAGGCCTGGAAAGAGAAATTGCAAAAATTTGCAGAAAGATTGTAAAAAAACATGTATTGGAAAAAAAATCACCAAAACTGAAGCTTACTGCCAAAGACCTTGAACAGTATGTGGGCGTACAAAAATACGATTACGGTCGGGCAGAACAGGATGATGCCATTGGTCAGGTGAATGGTCTGGCATGGACACAGGTTGGTGGCGAGCTGTTAACAATTGAAGCCGTTGCTACACCAGGTAAAGGAAAAACAACCATGACTGGATCCCTCGGCGATATTATGCAGGAGTCCATACAGGCAGCTTTAACCGTGGTCAGGAGTCGTGCCGGCACTCTCGGGCTTAAAGAAAACCTCCATGAAAACAACGACCTACACGTTCATGTCCCAGAAGGCGCGACACCAAAGGATGGTCCAAGCGCAGGTGTTGGAATGTGTACCGCACTGGTTTCTGTGTTAACAGGCATCCCGGTAAGGAAAGACGTTGCCATGACGGGTGAAATTACACTCAGAGGACAGGTACTTCCCATCGGCGGTTTGAAAGAAAAATTACTTGCTGCTCATCGTGGTGATATAAAAACTGTAATTATTCCAAAAGAAAATGAAAGGGACCTTAAAGAAATTCCGGATAACATAAAAGCGGATTTGGATATAAAACCGGTTAAGTGGATTGATGAAGTTTTGGAAATTGCGCTTGCCTATATGCCCGAACCAGCGGAAGATAATAAAACTCAAGCACTTGAAAAAGGTTCCTCAAAAACAACTGAGAATGAAGTGAAAGATAAAAGAAAAAAATCCATAAATACACACTAGAATACTTTGTATTCCTTGACATTGCTTCAACACAGTTGGTATAAAGTTTATCGATTTAAAGGCAAACGAATCGCTTTCAAATAAGATAGTATAAAACTCCATAAAAACCGAACTGTAAATGATAACAAGGGGACAACGTGAATAAATCCGAATTAATAGATGCTGTTGCTGAAACTGCAGACTTACCAAAAGCTGCTGCTGCTCGTGCCATTGATGCTATGACTGATGCAATTGCTTCATCATTAAAATCTGGTAACTCAGTCGCACTGGTTGGTTTTGGTTCTTTTAATGTAAAAGACCGTCCAGCTCGTACTGGTCGTAATCCTCAAACAGGAGCGCCTATTCAGATTGCTGCTGCTCGAGTACCTTCATTTAAAGCTGGTAAAGCACTGAAAGACGCCGTTAATTCCTGATGGCGTTAATTTCGGCTGCTTCAAAGCAGCCGAAATAAATATCAGGAAAGTTCCTAGAGGGCGCATCATTGATGCGCCTTCTGTTTTTGTTAGTAGTAGATAATTAGACGTTAAGATTAATTGTAATAAATTGTACTGCCAGTTTTTGACGTAACAACCACGCTCTCTGTTAAGAGCTAATTTTCCACCGTGATCAACTGTTGCTGATTAGTTCAATAATTTTTGAAATTCTGGAATAAAAAATGCTGCAAAAAATTCGTGATAACTCACAGGGTATTGGAGCCAAGATTTTTGTCTGGTTCATTATCGTAATATTCGGTGCATGGGGAGCCAGTACGATTGTTTCGTCTGTCATTAACGGCACACCTGCTGTTTCTGTAAATGGCACTGATATAGATGAATTGGAAGTAGAAAGAACTACCCAGATCAGGTTGCAAGAGATGATGCAATCGTTAGGTCCAGACGCGGATCTCTCCAGTATTGATGAAGACCTGGCCAGAGAAGCCGCACTAAATGAACTAATACAGCAGGAATTATTGCTCCAGTATGCTGAAAATACCGGGATGGTTATTTCTTCAAGATCGATTGACCGCTCAATAGCACAGACTGCCGACTTTCAGGTTGACGGTATGTTTAATGGTGAACGTGCTCAAATGCTGATTGCCAGCATGGGCTATACACCCAACTCCTATCGTGCTGCGCTTGCCTCACAGGGCCTTATTAACCAGGTTTCCTTCGCCTATGGGCTATCCGGCTTTGTCACTACACCAGAAATAGAAAATATTGCGAAATTACTCAACCAGACCCGCGATTTACGTTACATCCTGGTAAGTCTTGATACCCAATTAAATAATATAGATGTCAGCGAAGAAGAAATTGAAGAATACTACAGCGCCAATGAAAGCCAGTTCATGTTAGAAGAGCAGGTTTCTCTTGAATACCTTGAACTGGATAAAGACGCTATTTTTGATGAGGTTGTTGTCACTGAGGAACAGATTGTTCAGCGCTATGAAGAAGAGCAGCTGGAGTATCAGTCGCAGATTGAACGTCGCGCCGCTCATATTCTGCTGGAAGCCTTTGATGACGAAGGTATGGCTGAAAATCTGACAATTGCCACAGAATTAAAGAGCAGGATTGATAATGGTGAGAGCTTTGAAGCGCTGGTCCTAGAGTATTCTGACGATCTGGGCTCTGCCGAGGATGGCGGTGATGTGGGTTACACAACCGGAGATAATTTTGTAGAGCCATTTGAACAGGCACTGCTGACCCTCGATGTTGGTGAGGTTTCAGGGCCTGTACAGACAGAATTTGGGGTTCATCTGATCAAGCTCACAGAACGAAGTGAATCTGCGCTGGAATCTTTTGAAGACAGCAGGGAAAGGCTGGAACGCGACCTCAAGTCAGATGAAGTAGATACCCTTTTCCTACAACGCTCTGAAGAACTGGGCAATCTGGCCTTTGAATCTTTTGATCTCTCTGATCCTGCCCAGCTAATGGGGCTTGAGATTCAGACTACAGGGTTGTTTAGCCGCAGCGGTGGTGTTGGCATAGCCGCCAATAGCGATGTAATCAACACGGCCTTTAGTCCACAGATACTGCTTGATGGGCTGAATAGTGACCTAATCTCTGTTACCCCATCACGAAGTGTCGTGATTCGGGTGCTTGAGCATAATCAGCCGCGGTTGCAAGCTATGGAAGATGTCCGTGGTGAAATTGAGATAATGCTCCAGTTTGAGAAAATCCAGGAAAAAACTCTCAACTTGGGTGAGACTATCAAGTCAAACTACCAGAACGATCAAAATATCGACAGTTTGCTGGAAACCCAAAATTTGAGCTGGAACCAACTTAACGGACTGGAACGATCTGATCAGGTTCTGCCTCCTCAGCTGGTTAATTACATATTTGAAATGACAGTTCCTGAAGACGATGGAACGGTTATCGACGGACTAATGCTTAATAGCGGCGAGTATGTAGTTATTGAATTACAGGCAGTCAAAGACGGCTCGCTGGAAGATTTTGACGAAACTGAATTAAACAGCCTGGAAAGCTTTATTGCCCAGCAGTCTGCGAATGCGGATTTTGAAGCACTGATAACAGGCCTGCAGAACAGGGCTGATATTATCCGTTAAGCAGGGTGGCTACTTTTAAAAAGGCCTGATTTCCATTGGAAGTCCGGCCTTTTTTTATAGCAAAACAAGATTGCCGTGCAATATCCTGAATAACGTTAAACCTTGTAGACTTAAGCATACAGGCCGTTTATTCTATTTGCCCAGTGCTGGCTGCCAGAACAAATCCAAGCGTTAAATCCTCTTGGCGGCGTTTCCAATGACACCAACATCCATGCAGGTATTTTTCAAGATGAAATTAAGTAGAGCCCTGATTCCAGCCCTTTTGCTGTCACTTTTTCTTATTTCTTGTGGCGGTGGTAATAATGAGTCGCGGGTGATAACGGGTAATCAGCAAGGCGTTCTTCATTTAGGTAACGGCACTGAGCCACAAGGCATTGACCCCCATATTGTTACCGGTGTTCCGGAACATCATATTATCGGCGCTCTGTTCGAGGGGCTGGTCACAAAAAACCCCTATACCCTGGAACCAGAGCCTGGCGTAGCCGAAAGCTGGGACATTAGTGAAGACGGCAGAGTCTATACTTTTCAGCTTCGGGATAATGCCCGTTGGAGTAATGGCGACCCGGTAGTCGCAGAAGATTTCCGCTGGTCATGGGAACGAGCCTTAACCCCTGAACTGGGCAGTCTTTATAATTACATGTTTTTTCCGATTCTTAATGCGGAAGGCTTTGCTACCGGAGCCATTGATGATTTTAGTGAAGTAGGGGTGAAGGTACTGGGTGAGCGCACTCTGGAAGTTACATTACGCGAACCTACTCCCTTCCTGTTACAACTATTTGATCACTACAGTACTTATCCTGTGCATCCGCCAACGGTTCTTGCTTTCGGCTCACCCACTGACCGTTTTTCGCAATGGTCCCGGGAAGGCAATATCGTGACCAATGGTGCATTCACACTCACCCAATGGCAGGTTAATTCCCATATCAGGGTGGAAAAGTCGCCTTACTACTGGGATGCTGACGAAGTTAAACTGAATGCCATCGTTTTTTATCCCACTGAAAACATCGTCACAGAAGAAAGAATGTTTCGTGACGAACAGATCCATTTCACCAATGAAGTGGCGCTGGACAAAGTGCCTGTTTATCGCAGTGAGCAGCCTGAACTGCTTGAGATTGCCTCATATCTTGGGACCTATTACTATTTGATCAACACGACGCGGGAGCCGTTTGATGATGTACGGGTGCGCAAAGCACTTTCCATGGCTATTGACCGCGACTTACTGGTGGAAACCATCCTGGAAAACCTTTATCTGCCTTCCTATGCTCTGGTTCCACCCGGCACTCTTGGGTATGAACCTCCAGAAACATTTACCTATGATCCGGAACAGGCGAGACAACTGCTGGCTGAAGCAGGCTATTCCGGTGGTGAAAACTTTCCATCTTTTGATATTTTGTATAACACTCAGGAGAACCATCAGAAAATTGCCGTGGCTATTCAGCAAATGTGGATGGAAACACTTGGCGTTAGTGCAACACCGATGAACCAGGAGTGGAAGGTCTATCTTGATTCAACGGATAACTTTAATTATTCAATTTCCAGGCGTGGCTGGATTGGCGATTACGTTGATCCCAATACCTTCCTCGATATGATGATTACAGATGGCGGAAATAACAAAACAGGCTTCAGTGACTCCCGTTACGATCAACTGATTCTGCGGGATGCTCCGGCCACGCTTGATCAGCAAGAGCGTTTTAAACTCTATCAGGAAGCTGAAACTATTTTGATGAATGCCATGCCCGTTATTCCCATCTACACCTATCAGAGTAAACATCTGAAACATCCCAGTCTTAAAGGCATGCCGCCCAACATTATGGATTATTACAACTGGAAGTATGTCTATCTTGACGCTTCCCAATAGAACAGGCTGAGCTTTATGTGGCGTTTTATTGGGCTTCGGAGTTTACAGGCCATACCGGTCATTTTAGCCGTCATTACGGTGACGTTTTTTTTGGTTCGCGCTGCCCCCGGTGGCCCGTTCTCCAGTGAAAAAGCGGTATCACCCCAGGTACAGGCTGCTCTGGAAGCCCAGTACCGCCTTGATCAGCCCCCGCTGCAACAATACATTTCTTATCTTACTGATCTGGTTCAGGGAAATATGGGGCCTTCCTTTTATTACCCGGGACGCAGCGTCGACGAGCTTATTTTTCAAGGGCTGCCCATTACTGCAGAACTTGGACTATATGCCTTGTTGATCGCGGTCATTATCGGCAGCTTCGCGGGCGTCATTGCGGCCCTTAAACCCAATACCATCCAGGATTATGTTCCCATGAGCATCGCCATGGTAGGGATCTGCATGCCTTCATTTCTGCTGGGGCCAGTACTGGTGCTGGTATTTGGCATTATGCTGGACTGGCTGCCTGTCTCTGGCTGGGGGAATTCCTATGGGGACAAGGTGTTACCCAGTATTACGCTCGGCGCGATGTATGCCGCCTATATCGCCCGTCTTAGCCGTTCGGGCATGCTGGAAGTCATGTCGCAGGATTATCTGCGTACCGCAAGAGCAAAGGGCTTGCCGGAATATGTGGTTATTCTCAAGCATGCCTTAAGGGGAGGGCTGTTGCCGGTTATCAGCTATCTGGGGCCGGCATTTGCAGCGCTGCTTAGTGGCTCGTTTGTGGTGGAAACCATTTTCCAGATTCCCGGCCTCGGTAGATTTTATGTGCAGGCAGCGTTTAATCGGGATTATACGATGATCCTTGGTACCACGGTTTTCCTGTCCACGCTGATTGTAGTGTTTAATTTATTGTCAGATATTGCGGCTGCCTGGGTTAACCCCAGATTGCGTTACCAATTTAAAAAATAATGACTTCAAAAATAACATCTCAGGTACTTGATCAAGACATCCCCAAGGGCACATCGCTTTGGGAAGATGCACTTGTACGCTTGCGTAAAAACAGACTCTCCATGATTGGCCTGGGGTTCCTAGTGTTCATTATGATTGTTTGTCTTCTCACGCCATGGATAGCCCCTTATGGATACGAAGAACAAAATCTTCGGCTTGGTGCCATTCCGCCCTCGATGGAACACTGGTTGGGGACTGACACGTTTGGCAGAGACATGTTAACCAGGATTATGTATGGCGGTAGAGTCTCATTATTAGTGGGCTTTATAGCGACGTCTGTTGCTCTGCTTATTGGCGTCACTTATGGGGCTATCGCTGGTTACGCCGGTGGTAAAACTGATGCCTTCATGATGCGCCTGGTAGACATTCTTTACGCTCTGCCTTTTATGATCTTCATTATTCTTTTGATGGTGGTGTTTGGACGAAATCTGTTATTGCTGTTCCTGGCGATCGGCGCGGTTGAGTGGCTGGTCATGGCACGAATTGTCCGCGGTCAGATTCAAAGTCTCAGGCAACAGGAATATGTAGAGGCTGCGATCTCACTGGGGCTGTCGCCAGCCGCCATCATCATGAAGCACCTGATTCCCAATGCGCTCGGCCCGGTCATTGTCTACACCACGCTGACCATACCCAATGTGATGCTGCTGGAGGCCTTTTTAAGCTTCCTTGGCCTGGGTATACAACCGCCAGAATCCTCCTGGGGACTGCTTATCTCCTATGGGGTTGAAACCATGGAGGAATACCCCTGGTTGCTTATATTCCCCGGATTGGCACTAACCACTACATTATTTGCCCTTAATTTTCTTGGCGACGGACTGCGTGACGCCCTCGACCCGAAAGCTTCAAGAGATTAGGCCTTACTATGTCATTACTTCAGGTTCAGGATTTGTCCGTCTACTTCCACACCCGTAATGGTGTGGTGAAGGCGGTTGACGGCATCAGTTTTAATGTAGAGGCAGGGAAGACCTTCGCCATAATTGGTGAATCCGGCTCGGGAAAGTCCGTTGCCTGTTATAGCATGCTGGGTCTGATTCCAATGCCGCCTGGCAAGATTGAATCTGGCAAGGTTATGTTTCAGGGGCAGGATTTATTAAAGCTGTCGGAGAAAGAACTCCGTAAGGTTCGAGGCAAGGGCATTTCCATTATCTTCCAGGATCCCATGACAACCCTGAACCCTTTCCTGAAAATTGGTGACCAGTTGATGGAACCTCTCAGGCTACACTTTGGTTTGAGCAAGAAAGAGGCCTGGCAAAAAAGTATAGATATCCTGGAAGAAGTCGGCATTAAAAATGCGGCTCAGCGCATGAATGCCTGGCCTTTCGAATTTTCTGGCGGCATGCGGCAACGGGTGGTGATTGCCATGGCCCTGGTTACCGAACCCGACATTATTATCGCCGATGAACCCACCACGGCCCTGGACGTTACTGTCCAGGCACAGATACTCCGACTATTGAAAGAACTGCAAGTGCGCCGCAATATTGGCGTTATCTTTATCAGCCACGATCTTAGCGTAGTGGCAGATATCGCCGATGAGATCGGCGTCATGCAGTATGGAAAATTCGTGGAGGTGGGGGATCGTGATACTGTTTTCAATAACCCGCAGGACGACTATACCCGCAGGTTATTGGCGGCTGTTCCAGGCACTCAAAAGGAGGCTACCGGGGAATCAAATGCCCCCATGGTAAGCATTGAAGACCTGGTCGTCGAATTTCCGGGTGGGAAAAACCAGGACACGGTAGTTGCTGTCAATTCGGTCAGCCTTGATATTAATCGCCATGAAATCCTGGGACTGGTTGGAGAATCGGGGTCGGGCAAATCCACTCTCGGCCGCGCAATAACACGTCTGGTTAACCCGACATCAGGAAAGATCTATTTTAACGACGAGGAAATCAGCCATTATTCCCTGGCAAGGATGAAGCCCCTGAGACGGCATATGCAGATTATTTTTCAGGATCCCTATGCAAGCCTGAACCCGCGCATGACGGTTTATGACACACTGGCAGAGCCGCTTTTATTGCACCGCATTTGTACGCGCAATGAACTGGAAGGCGAAGTGTTTGCATTGATGGATTCTGTGGGCTTGTCCCGGGAAAGTGTTCTGCGTTATCCCCATGAATTTTCTGGTGGCCAGCGACAACGTATTGCTATTGGTCGCGCAATTGCCACAAAGCCCGAATTCATTGTTGCTGATGAACCGGTATCAGCGCTGGACGTTACTATTCAGGCCCAAATACTTGATCTGCTGCTTGAACTGGTTGAGCGCTTTGACCTGACCATGCTGTTTATCTCCCATGACCTTGGGGTAGTGCGTTATTTGTCCGATCGGATCGTGGTAATGAAAGAGGGCGTGCTGGTTGAAACCGGGTCGGTAAGCGAAGTCTTTGAAACACCGACCCAGGACTATACCCGAGCCCTGCTTGATGCCATCCCTGGCAAGTCACTGCTTGAGGGGCTTGCCGTACCTTCAAAAAGTCCACTTTAAAACGAATCTTTCCAGCCCCGGATTACGCCAAATACCTCTTCGGTAGCTTTTAGTTGTCGACCACTGTACCTGGCCGCTGCGGCAATAATTTCCGCTTCTGCGCAACGCAGAAAAGGATTGGTGTCTAGTTCTGCTTTTATGCTGGTGGGAACCGTAGGAATATCCCTGTTGCGTTTTTCTTTTTCCTGCGCAATGCGATCGGCCAGCGTTTTATTGTTCGGAGTCACCGCTTTGGCAAAACTAAGGTTGGCGAGAGTATATTCGTGGGCACAATAAACCAGAGTCTCAGCAGGCAAGCGCGAGAGTTTTTGCAATGACTCGTGCATCATCGGGAATGTGCCTTCAAAGACCCTGCCACAGCCTCCGGCAAACAGTGTGTCGCCACAGAACAGCACAGGAGATTGGTTTTGATCCGATGCACTGAAATAGGCGATATGATCCAGGGTATGACCCGGTATTTCGATTATCTCGAATCTGTGGCCGAGGATATCAATCTGGCTGCCTTGTTTGACACTATACGTCACTGCAGGAATATTTGCTGAATCAGGGCCATAAACCGGCACATTGTAGTTTTCCAGTAACTGGCTAATGCCACCGGTATGATCGCCGTGGTGATGTGTAATAATGATCACGGCGAGATTGAGGTTTTGCTCCTTTAAATACTGAAGAACCGGCGCTGCATCGCCCGGATCCACGATACCGCAATCACGACTTCCGGCCTCTCTGAACAGCCAAAGGTAGTTATCATTAAAAGCCCGAATGGGTGTCACTTCCAGCATGGTATTGCCCCTGTTTTTTTATCATGGTGAAGGCTAATGACGGCACTGGTTTGCTCGTCAGCACAATGAGACTCAGGTATGATACCCAATTTCAACAATCATGTCGGGCAGCAAAGTGATCTGGAAAAGTAACAGGGAAAATCTCGACAGTCCTGGCTTTTATGATGCCATGAGTCAGTGGTATGAAACACCACTTGGCCATCGTCTCCGCGAAGTTGAAATGTCCTTACTCGAGCGCTGCCTGCCGAGGCGTTTTGGCTATCATCTTCTACAAATAGGCTGCGCCAACTTCCCAATGTATGAAAATAGTCCCGTCGGGCACAAGTTTTCCATTACCCATAATGACAACCTTGCCGGACATGGCATTGCTGCCAGAGGCGAAGCTATACCACTTACCAGTGAATCAGTGGATGTCGTTCTGCTCCACCATGCCCTGGATTACTCTTTCTTTCAGCACCAGTTATTGCGTGAAGTCTCACGAGTTCTTATTGCCGGCGGCCACATTGTCATTGTCGGGTTTAATCCGCTCAGCAGCTGGGGGCTTAGAACCCGGTTTCCCGGGGAAAAAGTCCACCCCTGGAATGGCAGACTTTTAAGTACTTCACGTATTTCAGACTGGTTGAAATTACTGGATTTTCAGATTGAACAGATTCGCTATGGCGCCTACACATTGCCGATTAATTCGCCCGCTATTATCAAGTATTCAAGTTTGCTCGCCCCCCTTGCGTCACGGCTGAATTGGCCTACCGGCGGGGTTTGCATGATCTCTGCAAGAAAGCAGGCCTTGCCGCTCACACCGATTCAAACCTCCTGGCGAGAATTTGCCAATGCGAATGTTGGTATGCCCATTGCGGAAAATATTACCCGGGTATCCAGAGACCTGCGGGTGGCCAGTAATGAGGAAAATTCCTGAGAAACTCCATGGCTGACCCGATCAGGATTTATACAGATGGTGCTTGCAGAGGTAATCCCGGTCCCGGTGGCTGGGGCGCTGTTCTCATGCATGGCGGTAAGGTCAAGAAACTCCATGGTGGAGAACAGGAAACTACAAATAACCGCATGGAATTAACTGCGGTAATCAAGGCACTGGAATGTATCAAGGGTAACAAGTGGCCCCTGGAAATAACCTCGGACTCAAAATATGTTCTGCAGGGTATAACTGAATGGATTGAGGGCTGGAAGCGAAAGGGCTGGCGCAGTGCCAGCAAAAAACCGGTCATGAATGTTGATCTCTGGCAGCGCCTGGACCAGTTGGTACAGCCTTTTGATATAACCTGGCATTGGGTGAAAGGGCATAGTGGTCACCCGGAAAACGAAATGGCTGACCAACTGGCCAATCAGGGCATTGATGAGTTGTAATTGCTCCTGAGCTTGTCGATCAGACAAATAATTAACGGCAGATTACTGGATAACTAACAAACACATGCGGCAAATTGTACTCGATACCGAAACTACCGGACTGGATCCAGCTCAGGGACACAAGATTATTGAAATTGGCTGTGTTGAACTGCTCAACAGAAAGCTGACTGGCAATCATTTCCACGTATACATTAATCCGCAACGGGAAATTGAGGCAGCAGCGCTTGAAGTTCATGGCATCACAAACCATTTTCTGGCAGATAAGCCTTTATTTGCCGATGTCGCAGAGAGTTTTATTGAATTTGTCAGTGGTGCAGAACTGGTTATCCATAATGCGCCCTTTGATATTGGCTTTCTGGACCATGAACTTGCCGCCTTGAAAAAAGGCTACAAGGTGATGCAGGACTATTGCCAAATTCTGGACTCCCTGCTGATGGCCAGGAAAAAGCATCCCGGGCAGAAGAACAATCTCGATGCTTTGTGCAAGCGTTATATGGTTGATAATACCCAGCGCGATCTCCATGGCGCCTTGCTTGATGCGGAAATCCTTGCTGATGTCTATTTGATGATGACAGGCGGGCAATCCAGCTTTTCTCTGGGCTACGAAGAGAGTTCTGAAAAACGCTCTGCACAGCAGCTGAAAAGACTCTCAGCCAAACGCAAACCATTAAAAGTTATTCGCGCAACCGAGGAAGAGCTTTCAGCACACGAATCCCGTCTCATGGAAATTGACAAAGCAGCGGAAAACGGCTGTGTATGGTTGAAAAATTAATGTTTATGAACCCGGTATTTCTTGAAGTAGGGTGCTCTCGTGCTTATAATCCTTGCCCTTCTGACCACATACAATCGATAGATAATCTTTTACAAACCCTTGAATTCCAACCTCTAAGCCTATAAGGAATCACTATGGAAGTGCTAGAAATGGATACCGCGATGATGGTGTCTGGCATCATTCTTGTAATTACCTTTGTGGGAATCTTTACCGAAGGTGTGCACGGTTTTCACCGCGCCAAATTTGCCCTTGGTGGTGCAGGCGCTATGGTCCTGGCAGGACAGTATTTTGGTTTTTACAGCCCTGATTTGGCGATAGAATCCATCGACTGGAATGTTATCTTCCTGTTAGGTGCGATGATGACAGTTGTCGCCATAATGATCCCCACCGGGGGATTTCAGATGTTGGCCTACCGTATTGCTGATTTCAGTAAAGGACGCTTGTTCCTGTTGCTGGCAATGATGGGTACGCTGGTGACGGTCCTGTCTTTATTGCTGGACAATGTAACCACCGTAGTTATCTTTGGTCCGCTGATTATTCTTATCTGTCAATCGATGAAGGTTAATCCTATACCTTATCTGCTGGCTGCCGCCTTGCTGTCAGACACTGGTGGTGTGGCGACACTGGTTGGTGACCCCCCCAATCTGATGATTGGTTCTGCTGCCGGCATTGACTTTAATACTTTCTTCTACCACATGGGTGGTATTGTATTCGTGGCCTGGGTAGCAACGCTCTTTGCCCTTAAGTTTATCTTCAAGAAAGAGCTTGCCGAGACCCCTGTGCTGCAGGATTTCAGCCAACAGGAAGAGATGAAAGACCCTTACACCTGGAAAGTTTCCCTAATTGTTCTTGGCATCATGGTTGTAGGTTTTATCATGCACCGAACGCTGCACTGGGAAGCATGGTTTGTTGCCGGCATGGGGCTTACCTTGTTGGTGTTCTTCGGTAAAGATGTAGATATGGACGAACATTTTGCTGACGTCGAACTGACCTTGCTGATGTTTTTCATGGCCTTGTTCATTATCGTCGGTGGTGTAGAACACAGTCACTTCCTTGAGTACATTGGTCAGTTCATTTTGCCGTTTGTTCAGGATGATCTGTTAACAGCCTGTATCTTGTTAATGTGGGTTGCCGCCATTATGTCGGCTTTCATCGACAACATACCTTTCACGGCAGCGATGATTCCCATTATTCTTGGTCTCGAGCAGCAGGGTGTGAATGTCAATGCGCTCTGGTGGTCGCTGGCCGCCGGCGTTGGTATGGGTGGTAATGGTAGCCATCTGGGGTCGACAGCCAATGTATTCATTGTGACTATCTCAGAAAAGCTGGCGAAGGATGAAGGTAATCCAAGTCTGGCAATTACCCCGGGGCTCTGGTTTAGAAAAGGTGCACCAATTATGGTGCTGACACTAATCATCTGTTCCATCATCATGACTGCGTTTTTCGGTTTTTACAGCGATCCAAGTGCTATCTAGGAACTGGGATCTGCTCGCGGGTAACAAGTGATTAGTTGCCTTATGTCATCAGGCATAAAATGGTAAGAATGTTTACCAATAAAAAAGGATCTGTCGTGTAACGGCAGATCCTTTTTCTTAATAGTATATTGATGTTTTATCAATTCGTTTTCTTTTAAGAAAGTTAGAAGGTCAGAAGAACAAAAGCACTGCCTATAACTTCGTGGAGCGTTAATGTTGGAATTTCTCTCTGAATACGGTCTTTTTCTGGCCAAAACCCTGACGGTGGTTGCCGCGGTACTCATCATTATGGCCGCAGCGCTGGCCAATGCCATGAAACAAAAGAAAGTGGGCAAGGGAGCAATTACGGTCACTCATCTCAATGAAGACCTGAAACATCTGAGTGATGCCATCAGAAATGTTGTTGAAGATGAACAGTCTTTAAAGGAAGCCGCCAAGGCAGAAAAGAAGAAGCTGAAACAGGAAAAGAAAGCCCTTAAAAAGTCAGGCAATGCTGCAGAAGAAAAAAAACGCGTCTATGTTATCGACTTTGATGGCGATCCAAAGGCCAGCCAGGTAGAAGAACTGCGCCAGGCTATCACTGCCGTTCTCGCCATGGCACGTGAAGAAAAAGATGAAGTTCTTTTGCGTCTGGAAAGCCCTGGCGGCATGGTACATGCCTATGGTCTGGCTGCCTCCCAACTTCACCGCGTGCGCAGTAAAAATATTCCGCTGACTATCTGTGTCGACAAAGTTGCTGCTAGTGGTGGCTATATGATGGCCTGTGTAGCCAGTAAACTTATAGCCGCACCTTTTGCCTATATAGGCTCCATTGGTGTGCTGGTTCAGATACCCAACTTTCATCGTCTGCTCAAGGAAAAATATGTCGACTTTGAAATGGTCACTGCCGGTGAATACAAAAGAACCCTGACCATGTTTGGTGAAAATACGGATCAGGGGCGGGAGAAGATGCTTGAGGATGTCAAAGAAGTCCATGACTTGTTTAAGGACTTTATCAAGGAGTCACGACCGGCGATGGATATCGAGAAACTGGCAACAGGCGAAACCTGGTTGGGCAGTCGCGCCCTTAGCCTGGGTCTGGTAGATGCCGTGGGCACCAGTGATGAAATTATCATAAATGCCTTCAAGGACGCCGAGGTTTACCACGTAGCCTATGAGAAGAAAAAGAATATCGCAGACAAACTGGGCAAGATGATGGAATCTACCCTCGACAATACCTTACTGCGCTGGTTGCATCGAGGGCGCAGCAAGGATGAACTTTATTCCTGATTCGTGGCTTAACTGAGCCCCTCTAGCGGCGTCGAAACAGGGGCAGGGGTTCTTCCACAGTGCTCATATAACTGGTGGAAAAGTCATTAAAAGCGTTTAGTGCATTTTCTACATTAACCCCATCAGCCAGATCAAAGCTGTCCATTCCACATTTTTTCATATAGAAAAGCTGGTCACGCAAGACATCCCCAATAGCACGAATTTCTCCCTGATAATTCAGGCGTTCCCGCAGAATTACCGCCGCTGAAAAGGCTCTGCCATCCCTGAATACCGGAAAGTTCAGGCAAATCAAAGGCAGATCAATCACGTCATTGGCAAGCTCATAAGGATCATCTTCGGAATCCAGCCACACTGCAATTTTTTTGCTGCTCTCCATAAGGGAATCCTTATGATCCTGCCATAAGGCAAATGGCACGACAATTTGCTCGGCTTTGTCAGAAAGCGCTGCATTCAGGTCAACGCCTTTTTCCAGCAGGCACCAGGGATTATCAACAACCTGTCCGTCTTTAATCAGCGTTGGCATACACTTTTTCCTTATAGGGTTCCATGCCAATACGATTGTAGGTGGCAAGAAAGTTTTCGTTGTCCTGACGATTTTCCAAATAAACGTTAATAATTTTTTCCATGACATCGGGCATTTCAGCCTGGGCAAATGAGGGGCCGAGCACCTTGCCCAGAGAAGTCTCTCTGTCTGAAGAACCCCCCAGGGTTACCTGGTAGAATTCAGCACCTTTTTTATCGACGCCCAGGATGCCAATATTGCCAACATGGTGATGACCGCAGGCATTCATGCAGCCAGAAATATTCAAGGTAATATCGCCAATATTCTTTTGAACATCAAAGTCTTCAAAGCGGCGTTGAATTGATTCTGCGATAGGAATCGACTTGGCATTGGCCAGCGAGCAAAAATCGCCACCAGGGCAGCAGACAATATCGTTGATTAATCCAAGATAGGGCGTTGCCAGAGATTCTGTCTTGAGGGCCTTATACACCACATACAAATCCTGTAAGCGCACATCGGTCAGTACCAGATTTTGCTCATGGGTAACGCGAACTTCGCCAAAGCTGTATTTATCAGCAAGATCGGCAACAAATTCCATCTGGGTATCGGTAATATCCCCGGGGGCAACACCGGTTTCTTTCAGGCAAAGGTTAACAATACGATACCCGGACTTTTTATGAGGTGCGACATTGCGCTCAAGCCAGTGACTGAACAATAAGTCGCTTGCTGCGGCGCCTTCAATAGCCTGATTCGTATTATCCAGTTCCTGATAATCAGGATCGGTAAAAAAGCCTTTGCAACGCTCGACTTCATCCTGCGTCAGGGTGGCAGAGCCATCCTTGTCATGGAGCCATTCAGCCTCTACTTTTTCACGAAATGCCTCTGCGCCAATTTCTTTTACCAGTATTTTGATGCGCGCCTTGTATTTATTATCTCGGCGTCCAAAACGGTTATAGACCCGCATAATGGCATCAAGATAGGTCAGCAGGTGCTGCCAGGGCAAGAATTCACAGATTGTTGCGCCGATGACAGGCGTACGACCCAATCCTCCTCCGACCAGTACCTGAAAGCCAATTTCGCCTTTATCATCTTTTTTAATATAGAGGCCAATATCATGCACCTGGGTGGCAGCCTGGTCATTGGGCGTGCCACAGACGGCAATCTTGAACTTACGGGGCAGGTAAGCAAATTCGGGATGGAATGAAGACCATTGGCGAATAATTTCACACCAGGGACGGCTGTCTTCTATTTCATCGACAGCAACACCCGCAAACTGGTCTGTAGTAGTATTTCGAATACAGTTGCCGCTGGTCTGGATAGCATGCATTTCTACTTCTGCCAGTTCGGCCAAAAGATCAGGCACCTGTTCAAGAATAGGCCAGTTGTACTGGATATTTTGGCGTGTGGAGAAATGGGCATAGCCCTTGTCATAATCTCTGCTGATGGAAGCAAGTTTGCGTAATTGTCGAGACGACAGGCAACCATAGGGAATAGCAACACGCAACATTGGTGCAAGTCGCTGGATATACAAGCCATTTTGCAAACGCAAGGGCAAAAACTGCTCTGTGCTCAGTTCACCAGCCTGAAATCGCCTGGTCTGGTCACGAAACTGGACAATTCGCTCCTGCAACATTTGCTTATCATAGTTATCGTAGTTATACATTTCCCGGTCCCGGTATTCTTCTAATGGAGTAAGGCCTTGTCATCTTTGGAGAGTGTTCTGATGCACTGCTTATTGATGATTTTCAAGGGCCGCGATGATACTACGAGACAGGGTTTAGCGCTATGGGTAAGTCCATGAAATCCTTTAATAAACATACACTATATAGGGTCTTGTTTTGCTTTATTAGATCACTTGTCCCACAATGTGATCCCAGCCCTTGATTACTGCCGTATAGCCACTATATAGACTCACTCCAAGGGTGACATCAAGCGTCACAACATAGATAATCAGCCGCTTTTCCAACACCGCAGACTCCTAGCAGGAAAATGAATATTCATGATAGAAATTACAGATTCAGGCAAAACATATCTTAAGCAGCTCTTGGATAAACAGGATTGTGAAGGTATCGCAATTCGCGTATTTGTTCTTGACGGCGGCACACCCAAGGCAGAAACCTGCATCGCCTTTTGCCGTCCGGGAGAAGAAGAGGCTGATGATGAAGTATTTGACTACACGGAATTCAAGGCTTTTATTGAGTCCAAAAGTAAACAGTACCTGGAGGAAGCCGTCGTAGATTTTGCCAAGGACAGCATGGGTGGCCAGCTTACTATTCGTGCCCCCAACTCCCGTATGCCCAAAATATCAGAAGACAGTCCTTTGGAAGATCGTATCAATTACATTCTGTATAACGAAATCAACCCCGGTTTGGCAGCGCATGGCGGCTTTATTTCACTGGAAGAGGTAACAGAAGATGCGGTTGTAGTGCTTCGTTTCGGCGGTGGCTGCCAGGGCTGTGGCATGGTTGATGTGACCCTGAAGGATGGCGTTGAAAAATCCCTGATGGAACAGTTACCCCAGATCAAGGAGATCCGGGATGTAACCGATCACAGTGTGCAGGAAAACGCTTACTATAAATAAGCCATTGCATGACAACCCAGAGAAGCGTCAAAGCCTCACCATAATATAGCGATTAGCAATATGTCATCAGTGATTGGAGTAATAGGGGGAAGCGGCCTTTATGCACTTGATGACAGTAACGCTGTTGAGTCAGAAAGTATAATAACCCCTTATGCTGAAGACCCTGTCACCCTCTACAAAAGCAAAATCGCCAGTCATGAAATAGTGTTTCTGGCACGCCATGGTAGCAACCATGGCATCCCGCCTCATCGTATTAATTATCGAGCCAACCTGCATGCCATGGCGACACGCGGCGTGGACGCCATTATAGCTGTGAATGTTGTCGGTGGAATTTCAGAGCAGATGTCTCCTGGCAGCATTGTCATTCCCGATCAGATAATTGACTACACCTGGGGCAGGGAACATACCTTTTTTGACATCCTTGATAAGCCGGAAAATCACATTGATTTTACCTGGCCCTACGATATGGCTCTGGCAAAACTACTGGCGGCAAATGCTCTGGCAATGGCGTTGCCCGTAAAGCTTGGAGAAGTGAAAGGGGTATATGGTTGCACACAGGGCCCAAGACTTGAAAGCGCCGCTGAAATCAAGCGCATGAAAAATGATGGCTGCGATATCGTTGGCATGACAGCGATGCCGGAAGCCGCCTTGGCTAGAGAGCTGGATATCGCTTATGCAAGTATTGCCCTGGTGGTAAATTGGGCTGCCGGTCTGAGACAGGAAGCAATTTCTTTCGCGGACATCAGTGCCGTGCTTGACAAAGGAATGGTTGACATTAAAAAGGTATTGCTGAAAACAATCGCTGAGCTTTAATGCTTGCTCAGTCAAAAAAGCTGCTTTGCTCGGGTAATTGATAAGGCCGTACTTCAACGATGATCCCTAGCGCGGGATGATCCAGATAATGCAGCTCATTACTGATCATAGCCCGCATCTGCTCCATATAAGCAAGGTCAGTGATCGAGTATGGATTTTCAAATCCGGAATTTATAACACTATCATCCGAAACCAACTCAACGGGAAGAGGGGGCAGCTCCGTTTCAGGAGTATTGCCAATTGGTAATACTGCACTACTTGCAAATTCTGCGTTACTTACAAATGAAGCGAGCCAGAGTTTTGCCTCGACATCGACACGATTTACGTTATAGCTGAAACGTAAACTGCCTTCCAATTCATGATGCAAGCCATATTGATCTCCACCCTGCACCAAAATACCTGTGCTTTGAACCCGATTCAGCACTGGCTGGCGCCATACTGCATGAAAAAGCAGGCGGTGCTCGGGAGACTGGTTAATTTTTTCGTTATAGCTCAAAAATCTGGCGGACTCATTGCCAAGCGCGATGAACGGATCCCGATTAAAATCAGTAATGCGAAATTCTCCATCAGGCGAATAATCTCTCGGCCCAATAAACTCTCCCGCGATTGCTTCTGCTGCAGGTAAATCTTGTCTGGCGCCAATCAATGCATCGGAAAGAACAAATGCGAATTCATTATTGGTAAAGGGTATTTGGTAAATTTTACTGGCAGGGGTCAGCGCTATTGATGGTTCGAAATAGCTCAGCGATATTTTCTCTGGAATGACGAGTTCATTACTCTCATCGGAGCTTTCGTTGGTAAAAATACTGACTTCGATTTCATACCAGCGATTTCCATCATAACTAAAGGTTTGTGCCATAGCAGAAGGCATGGCTGAGAGAGCATATGCTGCCGTGAAAAGCATGATGACGAGAAGTGTGCGAAGTGACATGAACTCAGGCTACCTTAAGTGATTCGGGAGATAAAGTAGTCAGCAGTTGTTTTACAAATTCGATACGATCACGGGCATCATCCAGTTCATGTCTGAATTTTAATTCGGTTGCACCACTAAGCGAATAAACCCGCGAATTGTCCTGGACCATTTTAACGATGGAGTAAGGATCAACCACAGTATCATTGTTGAATATTACCTTGCCAAAACGGGCATTGGTTTCAATCTTTTGTATGCCAAGCGACTCGGCATACAGTTTGAGCAAGGTGACTTCGAACAGAAGTTTACCGGCTTCTGGTAGCAGTCCAAAACGATCTATCATTTCAATTTTCAGGCCATCAAGCTCACGTTTATCGACGGCATTGGCAATGCGTTTGTACATCATCAAACGAATATGTACGTCCGGTAAATATTGCTCGGGAATGAGCGCGGGTATATGCAGATTGATTTCCACACTTGTTTGGATGGGGCGATTCAAATCGGGCACCTTGCCTTGCCTCATTAGCTTAACGGTATGCTCTAGCATCTCACTGTAGAGCGAAAAGCCAATGGTCTGGATATGTCCACTTTGCTCATCCCCCAGCAGTTCTCCAGCACCACGTATCTCCAGGTCATGACTTGCCAGAACGAAACCGGCGCCAAGTGTATCTGCAGAACCAATGGCATCCAGACGCTTTAAAGCATCGGCACTCATTGATTTTGGATGTGGTGTGAGAAGATAGGCGTATGCCTGATGATGGGAGCGCCCGACCCTGCCGCGTAGTTGATGTAACTGTGCCAACCCAAATTTGTCAGCCCTTTCCACAATGATGGTATTGGCTGTTGGAATATCAATGCCGGTTTCTATAATGGTTGAACAAACCAGAACGTTATAGCGGCGGTGATAAAAATCCGACATCACTTTTTCCAGTCTGCTTTCTCTGAGTTGGCCATGACCAACACAGACACTCGCTTCAGGAAGTAAAGCACGAATATCATCAGCGGTTTTCTCAATACTTTTTACTTCATTGTGCAAGTAAAAAACCTGCCCGCCACGCAACAGTTCTCGCTGAATAGCTTCCTTGAGAAGCGCATCAGAAGACTCGCGTACAAATGTTTTCACTGACAGTCTTCTTGCCGGGGGAGTGGCAATAATGGAAAGATCCCGGATGCCTGACATCGCCATGTTCAGCGTTCTGGGAATAGGGGTCGCTGTTAAGGTAAGAATATCTACATTGGCGCGCAGGGATTTCAGTTTTTCTTTTTGACGCACCCCGAATCGATGCTCTTCATCAATAATAAGCAGCCCAAGGTTTTTGTACTTGACGTCAGCCTGTAATAGTTTGTGTGTCCCTATAACTATATCTATTGTGCCGGCTTCCAGCTCTTTCAGGTTTTCAACATGTTTTTTGCCACTGACAAAGCGTGACATCAACCCAATGTTTATAGGCCAGTCAGCAAAGCGATCTTTAAAATTATCATAGTGCTGTTGGGCAAGCAGGGTCGTGGGCACAAGAATCACCACCTGGGTATTGTTGCTGACAGCAATGAAAGCAGCGCGGATAGCCACTTCGGTTTTGCCAAATCCGACATCACCGCAGACAAGTCGATCCATTGCTTTTTCACTTTGCAGATCAGCAACTACGGCATCGATCGTATCTTTTTGATCCTCAGTTTCTTCAAACGGAAAACCATTGGCAAAAACCTGATAATCATCATGCGGAAGTTTGAATTGGGTTCCTTTTTGTGCCTCTCTGCGCGCATAAACATCGAGCAACTCTGCAGCGACATCAATTACTTTTTCCGCCGCTTTACGTTTTGCTTTTTCCCACTGATCGCTTCCTAACTTGCTCAGCGGGGCATTATCGGCATCAGCACCACTGTATCGGTTTATTAGATTAAGAGAAGAAACAGGCACATAGAGTTTTGCCTCGTCGGCATACTCAAGCATCAGGAACTCTGTGAGCTGCCCCTCCACTTCAAAGGTTTGCAGCCCGCGATAACGACCAACACCATGATCGATATGAACCACCGGGGCGCCAATATGCAGTTCCGATAAACTCTTGATAATAAAATCGGCATTATCGGTAAATTTACCGCGTCGCCTGGGCTGACTTACGTGGTCAGCAAATAACTGGCTTTCGGTGATCAGGATGTAACGCGGATCATCCAGCCAGATGCCGTTTTCAACTGGTGCAACAGTTATGGCAAGTGACGGCATTTCGGCACAAAAATTTTCCCAGCTATCAATACTCTCGGCACGGATATTTATGGTTTTTAGCAAATCCAGCAAGGCTTCACGCCGGCCTGGTGAGTCAGCACAAAACAGTACGGGGGTTTCAGTCACTGCTTCAAGAAAATGCTGGAGTTTGTGAAGAGGGTTTTCTTTTTTATGCTCAATATCAATTTCAGGGACAGGCAGGACCGGCAAGGTTGCCTGACTATTGTCAGAGGCGATAGCGCGCAAATTTACCTGGGCATAATGATTAAAACTGGCAAACAGGTGATCTACAGGAATGAAAAGTTTTTCTGGTTCCAGCAATGGCCTCTCTGGATCTACCTTTCGGTCTTCATAACGAAGGTTGACGTCATGCCAGAATAGTTCTGCTGCTTCATGGACCTCGCCCATGGTGAAAATAGTGGTCTGCTCGGGCAGATAATCGAACAGACTACTCAGTTCCTCAAAAAACAGGGGTAAATAATATTCAATGCCAGCTACTGCATTACCTTTGGATATATCTTCGTAGAGGGGGCATTTTCGGACATCAATATCAAAACTCTCTCGAAAGTTTTGCCTGAAAGTACTGATGCCCTGTTCGGTCAAGGGGAATTCTTTACCAGGTAATAATTTTACAGAGGTGATTTTGTCTCTGGAGAGCTGTGTCTCGGCATCAAAATGACGCAGACTTTCTATATCTTCGTCAAATAGCTCAATGCGGACCGGCTGAGTTCCTCCCATAGGGAAGATATCCATGATGGAGCCGCGCACAGCGAATTCCCCATGCTCATACACCGATTCAACGCAGAGATAACCTGCTGACTCCAGTTCTCGACGCATATGATCAAGATTAAGCTGCTGACCGACCTCAAGACTGAGACTCATGCCTTTTATATAGCTGGCCGGCACCAGTCGGTGCATCAGGGTACTTACTGGAATAATCAGCAGGGCGTCATTGGTACTGTTAATTTTCGACAATGTGGTCAGGCGCTGGGAAATAATATCCTGATGCGGTGAAAAATTGTCGTAGGGAAGTATCTCCCAGTCAGGAAACTCCAGCAGACTGGTGCGCTCGCCACAGAAGAAGGCTGTCTCCTGTTGCAAACGCTCTGCTTGCTGGGAATTTTCAGTAACAACCACTGTAAGGCCGCCTCTTTGCAGCGCATGGTTAGCCAGTACCAGGCTGGCACCGGCACCTGCCATGCCGTCCCAGCGCTGTTTGTCACCAGCGCCGGAGAGGCGCGGGAGGTCATATAATTTCAACTTTTTCATAGTTTTCTTTCTGGAATTTATTGCCAATGTCAGGCGAAGCCTGGAAGAAATTTAACAGACCGAAGAAGAAGTTTCTGCCGGCAAACTATTAACAATCACAGATAATGGACTTCTCTTGCGCATCCTTGGATAATACGTGCCTCATTTTCAACCGGAATTTTACAGGAAAACAAATCGTGGAACGACCAAGTGTAGACGACTATTTTGGTGACTGGAAAGCACGTGAGGCTCTGTCCCAGGAAATGCTTCCAATTATGGGTAAACTTGAAAATGAGAAAGGAGTGCAGATTTTCCTGTATGGCCGAACTCTGAATAACCGCTCGGTGGCAAATATCATGAAGTCTCACCGACGTGTGCGAGAAGTAGCGCGAAACGAATTATCAGAGTTTGAAAGCAGCCTGGTGCTCAAAGCGCTGGCAAAACTGCCTCTTTGCCCGGCGCAGATTGACCTGGGTAAACTCACAGTCAGCTATATGGAAGCTCTTGAGAAAGATCCGGGGGTTGATATTGATGCTCTTGTCGCCAGGGAACTTGATCACCTGCTGGGTGTTGATTACCAGCCGGTAAACAAGCCCACAGACATCATTCTCTATGGCTTTGGCCGAATCGGGCGCCTGGTAACACGGCTTCTGGTAGAACAAACCGGAAATGGCCGTCTTATGCGCTTGCGGGCAATCGTAGTCAGGAAAGCCGGTGACGGTGATCTGGAAAAAAGGGTGAATCTGCTGCGTAATGACACCGTGCATGGCACTTTTTCCGGCACAGTACGAGTTGATGAGGAAAACAACCGTATTATTGCCAACGGCAACGTGATTCAGATTATCTATGCCAATTCACCTGACACTATCGATTACACCGAATACGGTATTAATGATGCGCTGGTAATTGATAACACCGGCATCTGGCGAGATGAAGAAGCCCTCAGCCAGCACCTGAAATCCAAAGGTGTTAGTAAAGTAATGCTGACAGCCCCAGGCAAGGGGAATCTTAAAAATATTGTCTTTGGCATTAATGACAACACGATCACCCCTGAAGACAAAATCATTTCAGCGGCGTCCTGCACCACCAATGCTATTGCGCCGGTGTTAAAACAAATTAATGACAAGTATGGCATCGTCCATGGACATGTAGAAACAGTCCATGCCTACACCAATGACCAGAACCTGATTGATAATTTTCACAAGGCCGACCGTCGCGGCCGTAGTGCCCCATTAAACATGGTGCTGACTGAAACCGGTGCAGCGAAAGCGGTATCCAAAGCCGTTCCGGAACTGGAAGGCAAGTTGACCGGCAATGCTGTCAGGGTGCCGGTGGCCAATGTCTCCATCGCCATATTGAACCTCACCCTGGTCAAGGAATCCAGTGTTGAGGAGATCAATGAATACCTCAGAAATTTCGCCTTGTACTCGCCACTGCAAAACCAGATCGGCTATACGGAATCGCCGGATGCCGTTTCCAGTGATTTTATTGGCTCGCGTGAAGCCTGTACCGTAGATGCCACCGCTACCAAGGTGAATGGCAAAAACATGATTCTTTATCTCTGGTACGACAATGAGTATGGCTACAGTGCGCAGGTAGTCAGAATGGTCAATATGATGGCAGGCGTAAAGTTCCTAACTTATCCGGAAAATGTGTTCATGGCCAATTAATATGAAACAGGCCGGCGCCATTGCCAACTGGGCACAGCCGGCTTATTTCGTTGTCCTTTTTATCTGTTTTCTTGCGGCGGCTCTTGCCGCTGTAAACTTACCCGGGAATTCTCTTCTGGTACTCAATGGGCATACCATGGGTACCCGCTACCGCATACTCCTTGACTCGTCCTCCCTGGCGTCTGTCGCGGCAAGATCAGCATTGCAAACAGCCATTGATGAAAGACTGCATCAACTGGACAAGGGGATTTTTTCCACCTATGAGTCAACATCTGAATTATCCACTCTAAACCAGGCCACTGTCGGAGAAGCGCTTGTTGTATCTGCTGATCTGGCTAATGTGATTGAGAATGCCAAACTGATCCATGAAAAATCAGCAGGGGCCTTTGATGTAAGCCTGAAACCGCTTATCGATTTGTGGGGTTTTGGTGGCACAGATACTCCCAGAGAGATCCCTGATAAAACGAGACTTGAAAAGGCACTGGCCAAAGTAGGCATGAACGCTGTCGAGGTACAGGGAGAAGGGGGCAACTTTTCAGTGACCCGACATAAAGCCGTGGCACTTGACCTTTCCGCGCTGGCCAAAGGCTATGCTGTCGATCAATTGGCCTTGCTGCTGGAATCCAGCGGACTGCAAAACTACCTGGTGGAAATTGGCGGGGAGGTTATCAGCAGGGGGCTCAGACCGGATAGTAATTACTGGCGCATAGGAATCGAACGACCAGTTCAGGCGCCTCCGGAATTGTTCCGTCAGATAAAAGGCAGCCGGGATAAAATGGCAATTGCCACTTCAGGAAGTTATCAGAATTATTTTGTGATTGATAACCGGCGATATTCCCATGTTATAAATCCGGTGACAGGTTGGCCCATAAGTCATGATCTGGTTTCTGTCACCGTTTTGCACAGCTCTGCTATGACTGCGGATGCATGGGCAACAGCCTTGCTGATTTTGGGAGCAGAAGAAGGAATGAAACTGGCAAATGCTTTACAATTACCTGTCTATTTTATCGTCGACGACAGGGCAGGTCTTTCTGGTCACTCTTCAGACGCATTCAAAAGATATTTATAAACTACTCAGCCATTACTCCAGGGGTGTTTGATTCAACTATGGCCAAGGCAAAAAAGACAGTAACCAAAAAAGCACGCAAATCAACAAAGCCTCGAATCAAGTTTGATCTTCTGGTGATTGGCAGTGGTCCTGCTGGCGAAGCTGCTGCAATGAATGGAGCCAAAGCCGGAAAAAAGGTCGCTATCGTCAGTGATGATGGGCGTCCCGGAGGAAACTGTACATTCCTTGGCACGATTCCTTCCAAAGCCATTCGTTATTCGGTCAAGCAAGTCATCCATTTTCAGAGTAATCCTCTGCTGCGCGCTCTGGGCGATATGAAGAAACTGACCTTCGAGCAGGCCCTTGCCCATGCAGAAAGGGTCATGAGCGAACAAAGCCAATCAAGGCTGGATGCCTACCAGCGCAACAATGTTCCCATCTTCCCCGGAGTAGCCAGTTTTGTTAATAATAGACAAATTGAACTGGTGGAAGGGAAAAGTAAAACCCTGCTTGAGGCTGATAATTTCATTATTACTACAGGTTCAAGGCCGTACCGTCCTGCTGAGGTGGATTTCAATCATCCCCTGGTGTTCGACAGTGACACCATTTTGCAGCTGAAAAGCACGCCGAAGAAAATCACCATTATCGGTGCCGGCGTTATCGGCTGCGAATATGCCTCTATTTTTGGCGGTATGAAAATCAAGGTTGAACTAATCAATCCTGCCGAATCCTTGCTTTCCTACCTTGATACTGAAATAAGCGACGCGCTCAGTTACCACCTGCAAAACATGGGTGTTCGCTGCCGCCATCAGGAGCATTTCCAGAAACTTGAATACCATGATGATCACGTTGTGACTTACCTGGAATCCGGGAAAAAGATTAAAAGTGACATTCTCCTCTGGGCGAATGGACGCACCGGAAACACTGACCGCCTTAATCTCGCCGCTATTGGGCTCGAAGCTGACAGTCGTGGCAGACTTGAGGTTAACATTAACTATCAGACGGCAGTAAAAAATGTTTATGCCGCAGGCGATGTCATTGGCTGGCCATCGCTGGCCAGTTCGTCCTATGATCAGGGCAGGGCGGCCTGCAATGCCATTATCAATCCCGATGAATTTCATTATGTTAAGGATGTCGCCACGGGCATTTATACCATTCCCGAGATCAGCACTGTGGGTTATACCGAGCAGGAGTTGACCAAGAAAAAAATACCCTATGAGGTGGGGAAGGCCTTTTTTCGCAATATTGCCCGCGCCCAGATCACCGGTGACGAGGTAGGAATGTTGAAAATCATTTTCCATTTCGAAACGCTGGAAATTCTAGGCATACATTGTTTTGGCGATCAGGCCTCTGAAATTGTCCATATTGGACAGGCCATTATGAATCAGCGTGGCAAGGCCAACACGCTGAAGTATTTCATAAACACGACTTTTAACTATCCGACCATGGCCGAGGCTTACAAGGTGGCGGCGCTGAACGGAATTAACAGGCTTTTTTAAACAATCAGAGCTGACTGTTTATGTAAGAATGCCAAATGCCCCGTAGGCCTTGATTCCTTTGGTCATTTTCCATAAAAAAACTTGATCGAAAACAGCTGAAAGTGTAAATTGACACCCCGCTTGATGCAGTGAAATATGCCAAACTTTTAATCTTTCTTTAAGTCCGATTTCCTGCCCACAGAAGTTTATAAAGCATAGTTTATAAAGCAAAGTTTATTAAGCACAGTTTATAAAACATAGTTCATTAGGCAGTTGCAGTGGACTGGATTAGCTGGTCAGTCCAATTATTCCAGAGAATGCATAGACACTGGCAGTACTCCAGTCGCGCAGAGCGTATTTAAATAATGCCGTTCTGCCAGTTGCATTATAGTTGTTCGAGTAGCTTTACATTGAGCTAATCTGATAGCTAGAGACAGAGTTAAGGTTATTGAGAGCAGGTTGTAGTGTTGAATGCTGTTTAAACCAAGTGTCAAATACTGCCGTCTGTAATTAGAAGACATAAGTCAAAAAGCTAATAATTTTATAAGGTTGGCAAGCTTGAATATTGATCTTTTTCCACTGATTGTTTACGGCGTAATCGTTGTTGCTCTTATAGGCGGATTCCTGATTTTATCCGCATTTCTCGGGCAAAAACGCACAGATCATGCCACCGCAGATGTCTATGAATCAGGCGTATTGCCAACCGGCTCGCCCAACATCAAGATTTCTGTTCCTTTTTACCTGACAGCCATTCTATTCATCATTTTCGACCTTGAAGTGGTCTTTCTGTTTGCCTGGGCGATCTCCATTCGAGAGGCAGGCTGGGTAGGCTTTATTGAAATATTCATCTTTATTGCCATCCTTATCGCAGGGCTTATTTACCTGTGGCGCAGCGGTGCACTGGAATGGCGTACCCGTCGCCAGATTGACGACAGAGCTGACCTTGTTGGAGAGGGCGGTGTTGTTAATATAGGCAAGGGCGCAACTAAGACTGAAGATACTGGAGAGCATACATGAGCTGGGAATTAGTCCGACCCGAGGATGCTTCCGATCCGCGTCCGGGAATGGAGCAGTTTGACGATTACATTCGAAAAAATGTAATCATGACCAGGCTTGAAGATATGCTGGCCTGGTCGCGAAAGAATTCACTATGGCCATTTAACTTTGGCCTTTCCTGTTGTTATGTGGAAGCTGCAACAGCTATTTCCAGTCGCCATGATATCGCCCGCTTTGGTGCTGAAGTATTCCGTGCCACTCCTCGACAGGCCGACATGATCATTATTGCCGGAACTGTTTTCCGCAAGATGGCGCCAGTTGTACAACGTCTCTATGAACAAATGATGGAGCCACGCTGGGTAATCTGTATGGGTTCCTGTGCCAATTCCGGCGGTATGTACGACATCTACTCGGTGGTTCAGGGTGTCGACAAATTTTTGCCAGTGGATGTTTATGTCTCTGGTTGTCCACCACGCCCTGAAGCCTTGCTGCAGGGACTCACGCTGTTACAGGATTCCATTGGCAAGAAACGCCGACCGATAAGCTGGGTTATCAATGATCAGGGCATCTATGAGCGTGAAAAAGTCGAAATACAGCGTGAAAGCAGATTGAAGGATCGCATCAGTGCCAAAGAGCTGGTAAGCCCTGATGAAGTGGGCCCAGGATATTTTGATGTAGTTTCCGGTAAAAAGGGGCCGCGGGATCAGTCATAAGCTGATTAATGCTGTTTGATAACAGGCAATTAATTCCGCTAAAGCAAATTATTAATAGACAGGTACCCGATTCCATCAGGTTGCCTGCATATATTGAGAAAGCACTTGAGTAACGTAAGCGAACAAGCATCACAACAAGCCCAAGCCCAGTTGCCGGCTGTTATTACTGCGCTTTACCAGAAGTTTGGTGAGTCATCCTTTATCCGCCAGCACACGGCGGAAGGCATGCCTACACTCTGGCTAAGCCGGGATAAACTGCTGGAAGTCCTGCGCTATCTGAAGGATCAATACTCTCCTCGTTTTGAGATGTTGCTGGATGTAACAGCTATTGATGAGCGCGCACGTGTAAACCGTGATGGGCAACCTGAAAGTGCGTTTACCGTCGTTTATCACCTGATTTCTTTTTCCGGTAATTGCGATATAAGACTTAAAGTCGCTCTTGCTGAAAACGACCAGAATATACCGACAATCATTTCTCTGTGGCCGGCCGCTAACTGGCACGAACGCGAAATGTGGGACATGTTCGGTATCAATGTCACCGGACATCCCAATCTTTCCCGTATCTACTGTCCGCCAACCTGGGATGGCCATCCGCTGCGCAAGGATCATCCCGCCAGAGCAACGGAAATGGATCCCTATACCATGAGCGACGTGATCCAGGACCTTGAGCAGGAAGCCTTGCGCTTCAAGCCCGAAGAATGGGGCATGACACGGGGAACAGACACATCAGAATACATGTTCCTCAACTTTGGTCCGAATCATCCGGCAGCCCATGGTGTTATCCGCTTTGCCCTGCAGCTGGATGGTGAATACGTCATCGACTGCGTGCCTGATGTGGGTTATCACCATCGTGGCGCAGAGAAAATGGGTGAACGTCAAAGCTGGCATACCTATATTCCCTACACTGACCGAATTGATTACCTGGGTGGTGTAATGAACAACCTGCCTTACGTAATGGCTGTAGAAAAAATGGCTGGCATCCAGGTGCCTGAAAGGGTCAAGGTAATCAGGGTAATGCTGGCGGAATTCTTCCGTATCTGCAGCCATCTTCTGTTTTATGGCACATGGGCGGTTGACCTAGGACAGTTGTCCCCGCTGTTTTACTGTTTCGTGGACCGTGAAAAAGCCTTCAATATTATTGAGTCCATCACCGGCGGTCGTATGCATCCAAGCTGGTTCCGCATCGGTGGTGTGGCGCAGGATCTGCCCCACGGCTGGGACAAGCTGATCAAGGAATTTGTGGATTATTTTCCTGCCCGTTTGGCTGAATACGACAAGATGATCATGGCCAATACGACTATTCGCCAGCGTACCCGTGGCGTAGGTGCCATGAATACCCAGGATGCTTTTGACTGGGGAATGACCGGGCCAGCACTGCGAGCTACGGGCCTGGAATGGGACTACCGTAAAGATCGCCCCTATAGTGGCTATGAAAACTTTGAATTTGAAGTTCCTATTGCCGTCAATGGCGATTGTTATGACCGTGCATCCGTCCGTGTTGAGGAAATGCGCCAGAGCTGTCGCATTATCAAGCAATGCCTGGAGAATATGCCAGAAGGGCCCTATAAATCCGATCATCCGCTGACCACTCCGCCGATCAAGGAAAAAAGCAAGCTGCATATTGAAACCCTGATTGATCACTTCCTGAGCGTCAGCTGGGGGCCAATTATGGATCCAACCGAAGTATCAATGACCATTGAGGCAACGAAAGGCCTCAATATGTATTACCTGATCAATGATGGCGGTAGTGGTTCCTACCGCACACGTATCCGAACACCGTCTTTCATCCATATTCAGGCCATTCCTTTCCTGAGTCGCGGGCTGATGCTGGCAGACTTTACAGCAGTTGTTGCCACCACTGACTTTGTTATGGCGGACGTGGATAAATAGAGCAGATAAGTAAAAACCAGAGCTAGCCAGAGATAGAAGCAAGAGAAACCAAAGAATCAATGAATAATCTAATAGCCTCAACAGCGATCAAGGCAAGACAGCTGACCGAAGAAGAGATACATGAGATCGAGCATGAA
>JAHEHN010000154.1 GCA_024644515.1 Gammaproteobacteria bacterium | reverse complement strand
TAAAAAATAATACAGAGATGATGCCAAGGATCAATAACAGTGATTCATTGGCCAGCACGGATTTTATAAAATCTATCATGGTGAAATTGTAGTCTTTTGCGCATCACAGTGGCAAAGGCTTTGTCAGTGCCGGAGCATCATTTATCCACTATTAACAATATATGAGCATACTGATACCCTGCGCATAACAATGGATAACTTTATAAAATGAATATTCTGAAATCCAGATTCAATGCTGAAACGTTTGCCGACTATATTCATCAGAGACTGTCAGTCTTTTTGAAGTTCAGCCTATCTGTTGGTTCCTTGCTGATGTTTTTTCAGGGACGTTACCAGGCCATGGCTGAGATTTTGCTTATCCTGTTTATTACCTTCCTGCCGATAATTCTTGGCAAAAGATTCGATGTCCGTATTCCCCATGGTTTTGAAACCCTGGCGGTTATTTTCCTTTATATGTCTCTGTTTCTTGGAGAAACCCAAAGCTATTACACCCGTTTCTGGTGGTGGGATCTGGTGCTGCGTAGTGGCTCGGCATTTCTGCTTGGGATCTTGGGCTTCCTGATGGTCTATGTGCTAAATGAAAGAAAGGATGTCGATCTGGATATGAAACCCAAGTTCATAGCTCTTTTTGCTTTTTTGTTTGCAGTCAGTATTGGAGCCCTCTAGGAAATTTTTGAATATGCTATGGATCAGATATTTGGTCTGAATATGCAGAAAAGTGGTTTACAGGACACCATGTGGGATCTGATCGTGGATGTTGCCGGCGCAGCCTTTATGTCAATACTGGGATGGGGATATATTAACAATCGGGAGGAAGACTCTTTTCTTGAGCGTTGGATTCGTGATTTTGTCGAGAAAAATCCGCGCCTGTTCCAGGATGGCGAGACTGGAAAAGAGTAAAGTCAGGAAAACAGAATTAAAAGAAAAAAAGTTTAAATATTATTGATCGTCAGCATGGCGACATTAATCAGAATCATCGCCACAAAAAGTCCCATAAGCAATGGGTAGAGACTGGAACGCTTTCTGGCCTGACCGGAAACCAGTTACTTGCGCTTTTCCATGTATTCATCTACTTTCATAATCCAAAAGCATAACCGCTTTTGACATTGCTGTTAATCATTTATCAACATAATTGCGCAGGGATGCACATTTCACCTCATCAAGGGACTCCGACTTGTCTTTCCCCTGTCTGGCGTTAAGGACTGATATTAAGCGTTACGACGGAATAGATAAATTATAGAGATGACTATAACGATGAATAAAAGGCGGGTTGCACTGTCTATGTGCTTGATCTGCTGGCTTTGGAATTCGGAAAGCGGATCTGCATGTGAAATTGAATGATGCAGATAATGCTTGAGTTAAAGTTTATATATGGTGCCCGGGGCCGGACTTGAACCGGCACGAGGTTTCCCTCGAGGGATTTTAAGTCCCTTGCGTCTACCAATTTCGCCACCCGGGCAAAAAATGGGTGACATGAAAGTGCTGAGCTCCCTCAACCTAAAACGCCCAATACCAACGTGATATCAGTAAGACCTGTAACACTTGAGCAGTTTTACTTGAGACAACAATCTGGAAGTTGAATCCCCGGGGAATTGGAGGCTGGAGTCGGAATCGAACCGGCGTACACGGAGTTGCAGTCCGCTGCATAACCACTCTGCCATCCAGCCTTTAAAGGACTTAAACATCCGGCAATTTGGAGCGGGAAACGAGACTCGAACTCGCGACCCCGACCTTGGCAAGGTCGTGCTCTACCAACTGAGCTATTCCCGCTTTATTTATTCACCTTCTGTATCTGTGAATAAAAGTATTGCCAAATTGTCTCTTTGCTCAGGCTTTTTGGCCTTAAACAACACCTTTTTTCCAATAAATACTGTTAAAAAAAAGGTCTTGCTGTCGTTACCTGATTCAATATTCAATCAGGCCTTTCAAAGAGGTGGCTATTCTAATCTGCCAGCCGCGTAAGTCAAGAGGAATCAGGGGCTTACTTGAGTTCTGATGACAGAATTGGCCAGGCACTTCTCAAGTACAAAATCATCGACCAGAGAGTCAGAGTCGCCGCTGCATAGATCAGAACATAACCCAGTCCCCAGAACCAGACTGAGCCATTTGGATCACTGGCCAAAAGAACAATAATCGCTATCATCTGGACAGTAGTCTTGACCTTGCCCAGGTAGCCTACAGCTACCACATTGCGCTGATTATTCTCTGCCATCCACTCCCGTAGTGCCGATATCAGTATTTCTCTGGCCACCATGATGGCTGCCGGAATCACGAACCAGGGACTGGCAAAATTGGCGGCCAACATCACCAGGGCGACGGTAACAAGGATTTTATCCGCCACCGGGTCGAGGAAGGCTCCGAAAGGGGTGCATTGATCCAGCTTGCGAGCAAGATAGCCATCGAGCCAGTCTGTAACACAGGCAAGAATAAAAATGAGGGAAGAGACAAGGTGGTGACCCTGAAAATCAGCGTAATAGACTGCGATAAATACCGGAATGGCAAGTATGCGCAGCAAGGTCATAAAGTTGGCCAGATTCATGTTTGCCATTGTACCGGAGAATGCCGGATTCGGGCATATAAATGGCATAGACAGTCGAACACGTCAGTGCTCTGCCCTGGTAAATATGCGTGTGTCTTAAACCGGATAGTGCCGGGTTCAGGAGGCGTGAATATAGTCATAAATATCCCTGGCCAGAGATTTACTGATGCCATTCACTTTTTGTAACTGCTGCACGCTGGCGCGCTTGATTTCCTGCTGCCCGCCAAAATAGTGAATTAAATCCCGCCGCTTGGATGGACCTATTCCAGGGATTTCATCAAGAAATGAAGTGGTGCGTTTCTTTCCACGGCGCTGGCGATGGGCGGTAATGGCAAAACGGTGGGATTCATCACGAATATGTTGCAGTAAATGCAGGGCTGGAGACTCGGGCGGTAAAACGGTTTCCTTGTGGCTACCACCCAGAATAAGAGTTTCCTGGCCGGCTTTACGACTAATACCCTTGGCAATAGCTAGTAACTGCACACCCTGGACATCCAGCGA
>JAHEHN010000083.1 GCA_024644515.1 Gammaproteobacteria bacterium | reverse complement strand
CTGTTTCCAGACTTATCGGCGCCCCTCCCGGATATGTCGGCTTTGATCAGGGCGGTCTGCTAACTGAAGAAGTAGCCAAGAACCCCCACTGTGTTTTGCTGCTGGATGAAATTGAAAAGGCGCATCCGGATGTATTCAACCTGTTACTTCAGGTAATGGATCATGGAACCCTGACCGACAACAATGGTCGCAAGGCGGATTTCCGCAATGTCATTCTGATCATGACTACCAATGCCGGTGCCCAGGAAATGAGCAGGGCTTCTATCGGATTTACACAGCAGGATCATACTTCTGATGGCTCCGAAGTTATCAAGCGTATGTTTACGCCAGAATTCAGGAATCGTCTGGATTCAATTATCCAGTTTCAGCCTCTGGATGCAGAAATTATTCGTACGGTTGTCGACAAGTTTCTGGTGGAGCTTCAGGTGCAGCTGGATGATAAAAAGGTCACTTTGCATGTGGATGACGATGCTATCGACTGGTTTGTCGCCAACGGTTATGACAAGGCCATGGGGGCACGCCCGATGCTGAGGCTGGTCCAGAACAAGATCAAGAAGCCCCTTGCGGAAGATATTCTATTTGGAAAACTGACCAATGGTGGCGACGTGAACGTGTCTGTGGCGGACAATGATATCAGTCTGCTTATTGAGTCTGCAGATGCAAGAAAGTCTGACAAGGATACGCCAAAGGAAGAAGCCGACGCCTGATTTAGCGTTAGAAAGGGAATTTTATAAGATTTGAAACGGTGGTGCTGGAAACAGCGCCGCCGTTTTTTTTAGCGGGCGCGGTAGGTAATTCTGCCCTTGCTTAAATCGTAGGGTGTCAGTTCTACAGTGACCTTGTCACCGGTGAGAATGCGGATGTAGTTCTTGCGCATCTTTCCGGAAATATGGGCGGTCACCACATGACCGTTTTCCAGCTTAACGCGAAACATTGTGTTGGGAAGCGTGTCTATGACTTCGCCTTCCATTTCTATCTGGTCTTCTTTTGCCATTAATTCCTCGGTTCTAGTATTGAAAGCGGGGCATTTTGCACGAAACAGCAAGAAGTCACAAGTCACAAGTCGAAGTAAAATTGCGACGACTGCAGTTTTTCATGTCTTATTGAAACTTGAGACTTTGAACTATGTGAGCTTTATCCAGCGTTGATTGAGCAACAGTTCGATGGGGCGATACTGGAGTTTATAATTCATCTTTTCGCAATCACGAATCCAGTAGCCCAGATAGACATAAGGCAGGGCACGACGCCTGGCTTCCTCGATCTGCCAGAGAATGGCGTAATTACCCAGAGAGCGTTTCTGTTCATTGATGTCGTAATAAGTGTAGACCGCAGAGAGGCCGTTGCTGAGTAAATCAGTAATCATGACTGCCAGTAATTTATTACCGGCACTGACGCGGTAGAACAGAGTGGATTCGCCGCGTTTGACCAGGAATGATTCAAACTGCTCCCGACTGGCAGGATACATGTCGCCATCACGGTGTCGGTTGTTGATGTAGGTCTCATACATCTCGTAGTATGCGTCAGTGGAAATATCGTCGACCACTGAAACCGTCACGTCTTCATTGCGTCTCAAAATTCGACGATAGCGTTTGTTGGGGCTAAAACGATCGACAACCACGCGACTGGCGACACAGTGCTGGCAATTCGAACAATGAGGGCGATACATATGCGCACCACTGCGACGAAAGCCTATTTCTGAAAGATGGGTATGGAATTCGGTTGAGACCGGGTATTCAGGATCAATAAACAGCGTGCGAGCTTCTTCCCCGGGCAGGTAACTGCAGGGATGACTTTGGGTGGTGAACAGCTTTATGTCTTTCAGCGAGCTCATGGCTGAAGATTTATTCCTGATTAGTTAGTACAGGGCCATCCTGCAGAGAAGAGAATGATACTTGGTAATACACAGAGCTATTGTAAAGGCCAGTGGGCTTTATTGCGACCATAATCAGCACTCTGAGGCAGCATGGTAATGAAGTCCTTGCGCGGGACTTCCCTGGCGCCAAAACTTGCCAGAAACTCACTGCTCACCTGGCAGTCAATCAGCTGATAGCCAAGGCGACCAAGTTTTTGCACCGTACTGGCAAAAGCAATTTTTGAGGCATTGTCCTGATGGCTGAACATGGATTCACCAAAAAACACCTCGCCGATGGCCAAACCGTATAAACCGCCAACCAGCTTACCGTCATCCCATGCCTCCACAGAGTGGGCAACACCCATTTTATGAAGGGTGCAATAGGCATCAATCATGTCCATGGTGATCCAGGTGCCGCTGGAATAGGGACGTCGACCGGCACAGGCAAGCATAACGTCACGGAATGACCGGTCAGAGCTGAGCTCCAGCGTTGATTTCTTCATGGCTCGCGCCAGACTGCGGTTGATATGGAGTTCTTCGGGGAAGAGCACCATGCGTGGATCCGGGGCCCACCAAAGTATGGGCTGGTCTTCTTCATACCAGGGAAAGATCCCTTTGCTGTATGCTTCGATCAACCGTTCGGGAGCTAGACTGCCTCCCGCTGCCAGAAGCCCATTGGGCTCCTGCAGGGCAGATTCCGTATCCGGAAAAACGAAGTCAGAGTCGTTTAGCCAGGGTAGGGAGGACATTATCAGGTTTGCTCAGGGCTCAGGCAGACAGGGAGTCCAGATACTTTTCAGCGTCCAGCGCAGCCATGCAGCCAAAACCTGCAGAGGTAACGGCCTGGCGGTAGATGTGGTCGGCTACGTCGCCGGCAGCAAAAACCCCCTCGACGCTGGTTTGCGTGGCATTCCCGCTGATTCCTGAGTGAATTTTGATATAGCCGTTTTCCATCTCCAGCTGGCCTGCAAAAATGTCGGTATTGGGCTTATGACCTACCGCGATGAATACCGCGCTTAAATCAATTTCCTGGGTGCTGTCATCCTGGGTGCTTTTGATACGCATGCCGGTGACTTCGCCGTCCTCGCCCAGGACTTCATCCAGAACATGGTTCCACATGATGGTGACATTGCCATTGGCTTCTTTTTCAAACAGCTTGTCCTGCAGAATCTTTTCCGAGCGCAGGCTGTCACGTCGATGAACCAGTACCACTTCACTGGCTATATTTGACAGGTACAGCGCCTCCTCGACGGCGGTATTTCCCCCGCCGATGACGGCAACCTTGTGGTTTTTGTAGAAAAAGCCATCACAGGTAGCACAGGCGCTGACGCCGCTACCCATGTATTTCTCTTCGGATTCTAGACCCAGATATTGCGCAGACGCACCAGTAGCAATAATCAGGGAGTCGCAGGTGTACTCACCCATGCTGCCTTTCAGGTGAAACGGACGCTGGCTCAGATCGGTCTTTTCAATATGATCAAAAATTATATTAGTTTCAAAGCGTTCTGCATGTTTCTTCATTCTTTCCATTAAGTCTGGGCCCTGTAACCCTTCCACATCACCGGGCCAGTTATCCACATCTGTGGTGGTCGTCAATTGACCCCCTTGCTGCATGCCGGTAATCATGACCGGATTGAGATTGGCGCGGGCGGCATAAACCGCTGCTGTGTAGCCGGCAGGCCCGGAACCAAGGATGACAAGGCGATGATGTTGTACGTTGGTCATGGAGCAATACTTCCTGGATTGTTGTTATGTTATGGATGGTTGTTATTTAGTCTTGTCCAGGCCGCTGGATGACTGGCGGGCACTGTATGTCAGTCGACGTAGACTAATGTTGTTTGCTTTTACTACCAAATCGGGTCAAAAGCCCGTTTTTTCAAGGTGGCCTATGTTATCAGATAAAAAGACAATTTAAATAAACGCTATCCCTTATATGGGTTATTTATTATCATACACCCCCAACATATGGGTTAAACACCCCACAAGAGGAGTGTCACACCATGGTATTCTTGGCACAGTAATTTATTCACTGTGATGCAAGAGAGCCAGCTTACTCACGTGAAGAGAAATTTACCTGAACTTAAGTGATCTAAACAACTTACAAAGGAATATCAGGAAAGTTGTCTTTGGCTGACTTTCCGAATGCTTTGGCCAAAAAAAATACGAAAACACCTCCCGTTGAGGAGCATGCTGTCACTCTCAAAGCCCTTTTTCTAAAAGAGGGGCTGATGATCTTTTTTCTGGCGCTGGGACTTTATCTGTTTCTGGCGATCAGCTCCTATTCGCCGCTTGATCCGGGTTGGTCGCGCACTGGCGACGACAGTAATATTAATAATAGTGTCGGGCGCACCGGTGCCTGGATCTCCGATGTGCTGCTACTTTTGTTTGGTTATCTCGCCTATCTCTTTCCGCTGTTATTGGCTTACCGGGCCCTGGTCATCTTTCGTCACCGTAAGGAAGCCCGCCCCTTTTCCTGGGAGCTGATTGCCCTGCGCGGTGCCGGTGTCATTCTTACTCTGCAGGGAGCCGCGACGCTGGCGACCATGCATTTTGATACGCCACTCCCCAGTTCAGCAGGGGGACTGCTGGGCAATGGGATTGCCAGTGTGGCGCTGCCATCGTTTGACCTTACCGGCAGTACCCTGATTTTCCTGACCATGTTGATTCTCGGCATTACACTGGCCACTGGTCTGTCCTGGCTGGCTCTGGTGGACAACACTGGCAAATTCTGTCTGCAGGCCTGGGAGGCTGCTATAGAACGCTGGCAGCACTGGAAAGAAGGTCAGCGTGAGAAGGCCGAAGCCCAGAGAGCTATCAGCAAGCGCAAGGAAGCTCTGAACCACTTCATTGAAAAGGATAAGAAACGCAAACCCATCGAGATTGCTCCTGTGCGCGCGGCCCCGAAGCAGCCCAGTAAGCGTGTGCAGAAGGAAAAACAGGGCAAGTTATTTGAATCAACCTCGGTGGGTGATCTACCAGCGATTTCTCTGCTTGATGAGTGGGATGATAACCAGCAGGTTGGCTATTCGAAGGAAGCGCTGGAAGCCATGTCAAAACTGCTGGAAATAAAGCTTAAGGATTTCGGTATTGAAATCAATGTCGAGGCCATCAATCCGGGGCCGGTAATTACCCGTTTCGAGGTGCAACCGGCGCCTGGCGTGAAAGTCAGCCGCATTACCAATTTGGTTAAGGACCTTGCAAGATCGCTGGCAGTAACCAGTGTGCGTGTAGTGGAAGTAATTGCCGGCAAGACCGTGATTGGCATCGAAATTCCCAATGAGCAGAAAGAACTAATTCAATTGGGCCAGGTGTTGTCTTCCCCGGAATTTGATAATGCCAAGTCGCCGATCAGCATCGCTCTGGGACATGATATCGGTGGAAACCCGGTAGTTGTGGATCTGGCCAAGATGCCCCATTTGCTGGTAGCGGGCACCACCGGTTCCGGTAAATCGGTGGGCGTGAATGCAATGATTCTAAGCATCCTGTTCAAGTCCAGTCCCAAGGAAGTACGTTTGCTGATGATCGATCCGAAGATGCTCGAGCTGTCGGTTTACGATGGGATTCCCCATTTGCTGACCCCGGTCATCACTGATATGAAAGATGCCGCTAACGGCTTGCGCTGGTCAGTGGCGGAAATGGAGCGTCGTTACAAACTGATGTCTGCGATGGGCGTGCGTAACCTGGCCGGATTTAACAAGAAAGTAGCGGATGCGATTGCCGCCGGTGAGCCACTTCAGGATCCACTTTGGAAACCCGATCCGCTTAGCGTTGTTGAGGTAGAAGATCAGGTGCCGGAAGACCTGGAAGAGCTACCCCAGATTGTGGTCATCGTTGACGAGCTTGCCGACATGATGATGGTGGTAGGCAAGAAGGTGGAAGAACTCATTGCCAGGATTGCACAGAAGGCGAGAGCGGCCGGTATTCACCTGATTCTGGCCACCCAACGGCCCTCGGTTGATGTCTTGACCGGCCTGATCAAGGCCAATATTCCCACGCGTCTTTCCTTTATGGTGCAAAGCAAGGTGGATTCGCGCACCATTCTCGGTGAGGGTGGTGCGGAGCAATTGCTGGGTCACGGTGATATGTTGTTCCTGCCGCCAGGTGAGGGCATGCCACAACGTGTTCATGGTGCCTTTGTCTCCGATGAAGAGGTACACAGAGTGGTAGCTGCGTGGAAAAAACGCGGAGCACCAAATTATATTGAAAGCATTACTTCAGATTCATCCGGTGACGGCGTTCCTGGCCTTTCTTCAAATGGAAGTGAAGGCGAAGGGAACTCTGAGGAGGATGATGCGCTCTATGATGAAGCGGTTCGCTTTGTTTGTGAGTCGCGCAAGGCATCCATTTCTGCCGTGCAACGCAAGCTTCGCATCGGCTATAACCGGGCTGCGCGCATGATTGAAGCCATGGAGATGGCCGGTGTCGTATCGGAGATGGGTAGCAATGGCAGCAGGGAAGTTATTGCACCGCCAGCGCCTAGAGATTAGCAATATAATCAATAAGTTATATTTTCTACTTAAAGTAAAATATTATACTGGCAAAGGCCATTTTTTACATATGATTACGTCCGGGTATACACATATATTCCTGATGCTGGCAGCATTCTGCCTGTCATCGGGATTCGTTATTGCCCAGGATGACAGCGCCAATGCCGATCTTGGCGCCGCCAATGCTCTGGCTGCGATTCTGCAGGAGACGCAAACCCTGGAGGCTCAGGTCGACGTGCTGACACTGGATCAGGATGGCCGTGAAATCCAGGAGTCTGTTGCCCGCCTGATCATGGAGAAGCCCTATAAAGTAAGCTGGGAAATTGTGTCTCCCTACCAGGAATTGATGCTCACAGACGGTATCCGCATCTGGCGTTACGAACATGACCTGGAACAGGTGAGCATTGATGCCTTCAATAACGATATAAGCCGCACCCCGGTATTACTGCTTAATGGTGAAGCAGCCGCTATTGCTGACTCCTACCACATTGCCTCTGCTGCCATGGACTATGGCACTGTGCAGCGCTATATCCTGACCCCGAAAGCCGCCGACAGCCTGTTTGAGCGTCTTAGCCTGTCCTTTGTTGATGGCACCCTGACTGAAATGCAGTTTGAAGACAGTCTGGGGCAGAAAACCAGTCTCACGTTCAGCAATGTGCGTGCTAATGAGGTCATTGATCCCGCTGTTTTTATTTTCCAGATGCCAAGCGATGTTGATGATCTGGAAGTTATTGATAATACAGGCTTTTAGCCTGCTACAGCCTTGAGCCTCCCTCTGTTTCAGCAAGATGACAGCTACCAGCCACTGGCAGCGGCCATGCGTCCACGCACGCTGGATGAGTTTGCCGGGCAGGACCATATTATTGCGCCGGGTAAACCGCTTTATGAAGCGGTTGCCTCCGGTATTCCCCATTCCATGATTCTCTGGGGACCACCTGGAACCGGTAAAACTACATTGGCCAGAATAATTGCCAGTGCCTGTGATGCTCACCTGGAATCAATCTCCGCGGTTTTGAGTGGCGTAAAAGAAATTCGTGAGGCCATTGAGCAGGCGAAACAGGAGCGCGATATGCGCGGTCGTCGTACTATCCTTTTTGTGGATGAAGTGCATCGCTTTAACAAAAGCCAGCAGGATGCTTTTTTGCCTCATATTGAAGAGGGGACCGTTACCTTTATCGGCGCCACCACAGAGAATCCTTCCTTTGAACTGAACAATGCCCTGTTATCCAGGGCGCGGGTTTATGTGCTGAAAAGTCTGGATGATGCGGCGCTGGTTAATATTCTGGAAACGGCACTGGCAGATGAGGCAAGGGGATTAGGCAACCTGCCTATCACCTTGACCGATGAGCAAAAAAGCCTGATTGCCAGTGCTGCAGATGGTGATGCCCGGCGAGTGTTAAATCTGCTGGAAGTTGCTCAGGATCTGTTTGATGAAGATGAGCAGGGGCAACTTGGCCTGAGTGATGATGCTCTGGCGCAATTGTTACACGGTAACAGCAAGCGTTTTGACAAGGGTGGTGACTCCTTTTACGAGCAGATATCAGTGCTGCACAAGGCGGTGCGGGGCTCGGCACCGGATGCGGCGCTGTATTGGTTATGCCGCATGCTTGATGGCGGCTGCGATGCCTTGTATATCGCGCGGCGCGTGGTCCGCATGGCCAGTGAGGATATTGGTAATGCTGATCCAAGGGGCTTGCAACTGGCATTGAACGCCTGGGATGTACAGCAGCGTCTTGGCAGCCCGGAAGGTGAACTGGCGATAGCACAGGCGCTGGTGTTTCTGGCCTGCGCCCCGAAAAGTAATGCGGTGTACAGCGCTTTCAATCAGGCCATGGAAACAGTAAAGGCAACGCCTGCCTATGATGTGCCGGTTCATGTACGTAATGCGCCAACGCAACTGATGAAAAATCTGGATTACGGTCGTGAGTATCGTTATGCCCATGATGAACCCGGCGCATATGCCGCGGGTGAAAATTATTTCCCCGAGGAATTAAAAGACAGTCGATTTTATTTTCCCACTGACCGGGGACTTGAAGATAAAATAAGGGAAAAGCTCGATTATTTTCGTAGTCTTGATGAGGCCAGTGGGGATAAACGCTATGAGTGATAAACTACAACACAGGTACATTCAATGACCTATCTGGCAGTTGCATGTGGTGGTGCCATTGGTGCCATGTCCCGTTACTGGGTATATAACGCCTTTCTCAAGGCCAGCGAAAGCAAATTCCCCTGGGCTACCCTGACAGTCAATATCGCAGGTTCATTCCTCATTGGCATTGCATTTGTTTTGATTACCGAGCGCAGTGAAGTAGGACCGGAAATGCGTGGTCTGGTTACCGTGGGTTTTCTTGGTGCCTTCACGACGTTCTCCACCTTTTCCATGGACACCATTGGTCTGCTGGAGCAGGGTCAAATCGCCTCTGCAATTACCTATGTGCTCAGTAGCGTGTTGGTCTGTATAATTGCCGCCGGGCTTGGCCTGATGTTTTCGAGAGTATTTTTTTAAATTCATTCTTGAATACCAATAATCTATAAACCTGAAATTTTTAATCGCTTAATTACAAACTGGAAGTCAAATGCTAGATCCGAAGTGGATTCGTACGGAGCCTGAAACTGTTGCCGGCTTGCTGCAAAAGAAGGGCTATGCCCTTGATGTTGAAAAAGTCAAAATGCTGGAACAACAACGCAAGAGCCTGCAGGTAGAGACCGAAACTCTGCAGAATGAACGTAATATACGTTCCAAAAATATTGGCAAGGCCAAGGCGGCAGGGGAAGACATTGCGCCATTGCTGGCGGAAGTGGAAAACCTGAAGGGCGATCTTGAATCCCGTAAACAGGCACTGGATACGCTTACCGAGGAATTCGATGACCTGTTGCACGGGATCCCCAACATCCCTGCAGACGCAGTACCAGCAGGCACCACGGAAGAAGATAATCAGGAGATACGTCGCTGGGGTGAGCCCCGGCAGTTTGATTTTGAGCCGAAAGATCATGTTGAGCTGGGTGAGTCGTCCGGCGGTCTGGATTTTGAAACCGCCGTAAAGATTACCGGTTCCCGTTTCGTGGTCATGAAAGGGGAAGTGGCGAAACTGCATCGTGCCCTGGTGCAATTCATGCTCGACACGCATACCGGTGAGCATGGTTATACCGAGGTTAATGTCCCCAATATGGTCAATGGGTATTCCGCTTATGGCACAGGCCAGTTACCGAAGTTCGGAGAAGATCTATTCAAATTGACTGACGAACGTGGCTTTTACCTGATTCCCACGGCTGAAGTGCCGGTTACCAATTTTGTCCGTGACGAGATTGTTGATGGCAATTTATTGCCCATGAAATTTGCCTGTCATTCGTTATGTTTTCGCAGTGAGGCCGGTAGTTACGGCAGAGATACCCGGGGCATGATTCGCCAGCACCAGTTTGAAAAGGTGGAGTTGGTGCAATTGGTAAAACCCGAAGACTCAAAGGCGGCCCATGAAGAACTGACTTTGAATGCCGAAGCTATTCTGCAGAAGCTCGGACTGCCATATCGCACTGTTGTGTTGTGCGGTGGCGACCTCGGTTTTTCAGCAGAACTCACCTATGATCTTGAAGTCTGGTTGCCCGGTCAGGATGCCTATCGGGAAATTTCATCCTGCAGTAATTTTGGTGATTTCCAGGCCCGGCGGATGCAGGCGCGCTGGCGTAATCCGGAAACCGGTAAACCAGAACTCATACACACCATTAATGGTTCTGGACTGGCGGTAGGGCGAACCCTGATCGCCGTGCTGGAGAATTATCAGAATGCAGATGGCAGTATCACGGTACCTGATGTATTGCGGTCCTATATGGGTGGTATTGATTCCATTCTGAAGCCATCAGTCCAGGCCTGACCGCCGAACACAACACAAAGCAATGGATTATCTGCCAATTATGTTGCGTCTCCAGGGCCGAAAGGTTCTGGTGGTCGGTGGTGGGCAGGTTGCCACACGCAAGGTAGCCATGCTGCTGCGTGCCGGGGCCAGCGTGCGCCTGGTAGCAGACACGGTGGACCCTGCTCTGGCGCAGACGCTTAGCGAACCTCCCCATGAAGTGCTGCAAAAACGTTTTCAACCTGAACACGTTGACGGCGTCACACTGGTTGTAGCAGCTACCAATAACAATGAAGTGAATCTGCAGGTCTGCGAACAGTCACGGGAACGTGGTGTGCCGGTTAATGTGGTGGATAATCCTGCGCTGTGTGACTTTATCTTTCCTTCTATTGTTGATCGATCCCCGGTGATTGTTGCTGTTTCCAGTGGGGGTAAATCTCCGGTACTGGCACGTCTGCTTCGCTCTCGTCTGGAAACCTATATTCCTTCCGGCTTTGGCAATCTTGCTGATTTACTTGGTAACTATCGTGAGAAAGTGAAAAAGATTATTCCTGCCATGAGTCAGCGAATGCGCTTCTGGGAGTCGGTGATGAGCGGGCCGGTTGCCGAGCAAATGATGTCAGGCAAGAAAGACAGGGCCGAACAGTTACTGGATGCTGCACTGGACCATGCTGATTATATTGTCACTGCGGGCGAAGTCTATCTGGTGGGGGCGGGACCGGGTGATCCTGATCTGTTGACCTTTCGCGCCCTGCGCCTCATGCAGCAGGCGGATGTGGTGTTATTTGACCGGCTGGTCTCGGAAGAAATACTCAATATGACGCGTCAGGACGCAGAAAAAATTCATGTGGGCAAACAGCGCAAACAACACACTATGGCGCAGCAGGATATCAGCAAGTTGCTGGTGAGTTTGGCGCAAGAGGGTAAAAGGGTGTTACGCCTGAAGGGCGGCGATCCTTTTATCTTTGGACGCGGTGGCGAGGAAATCGAGGAACTGGCTGCGGCAGGCATTCCGTTTCAGGTGGTGCCGGGTATTACGGCCGCTTCCGGTTGTGCTGCCTATGCCGGAATTCCATTGACCCATCGTGATTATTCACAGTCGGTGCGCTTCGTTACCGGGCATTTAAAAAATGACACCTGTGACCTTGACTGGAAAAATCTGGCGGAAGAAACCGAACAGACCCTGGTGTTCTATATGGGGCTGGTAAGCCTGTCCATCATCTGCCAGGAGCTGATCAATCATGGTATGCCTGCAGACAAACGAATAGCGTTAATCCAGCAGGGCACAACGCCTTCGCAGAAAGTGTTTGTCGGTACGCTGGCAACCTTGCCCGCTATCATCGCCAGTGAAGAAGTGCAGGCGCCAACCCTCATTATCGTCGGTGATGTAGTGCGCCTGCATAACAAGCTGGCCTGGCAATAGGAAGTTGGAAGTCACAAGTTACAAGTCACAAGCTGCCGTAGGTCGGATAAGGCCGCAGGCCGCCATCCGACATGAGGCCATGAGGCCACATTATCCTGCATACGAGTTTGCACTTTAGCTCCGGGCCGTGCTTACCTATATTAGGTACTCAAACCGATATTGCATTATTATCAAAATGACTAAACCGCTGGTTCGCGAAGCCACTCCCGCAGACACGCCGCAGATTCTTCACTTCATTAATGAACTGGCCATTTATGAAAAGCTGGCTCATGAAGTGAAAACCAATGCCGCCCTGATTCAGGACACGTTGTTTGAGACCGATGCCAAAGCGTTTTGTCTGATTTGCGAGATTGATGGTCAGGCCGTGGGTTTCGCCATTTATTTTTTCAACTATTCCACCTGGCTGGGGAAGTACGGTATCTATCTGGAAGATCTGTATGTGTCTCCCGAGGAAAGAGGCAAGGGAGCCGGCAAGGCGCTGCTTATTCATATTGCAAAAATCGCTACCAGCAATAACTGCGGTCGCTTCGAATGGAGTGTGCTGGACTGGAATACTCCCTCTATAGAATTTTATAAATCCCTTGGCGCGCGTGAGATGAGTGAGTGGCGAATCTACCGGGTTGATGGCGACGCCTTGCAGGCTTTGGCGGAAAAAGAATGATGGATACAAGTTACTAGTCACAAGTCACAAGTTACAAAAGCAGGATTAATACAGGTAATAAGGTTATGAATTTTTTAGAGTATGCGGCACAAATTCAAGCTATCGGTCGTGAGATCAATCCGGAAACCTTGAAGGCTACCCGTGCCATTATTGAACCCTTGTTAGACAAGTCAATGTTGGATGGTTTAAAGATTACCCGTGATCTGAAGTACGGCAATGATGAGCGTCATCGCCTGGATGTGTTTACTGATGAAGGTAGCAAGGGAATTAAACCGGTATTACTGTTCGTCCATGGTGGTGGCTTTATCGCAGGCGATAAACATACAGAGGGCAGCCCGTTTTATTCCAACATCGGGGCCTGGGCGGTAAAAAACGGTTTTACCGGTGTCAATATGACCTATCGTCTGGCACCCGAGAATCCCTGGCCGGCCGGGATTGAAGATATTCGCGCGGTCGTGGAATGGATTAAAAACAAGGGCGAAGACTATGGTCTTGATGCAGACAGGATTTTTTTAATGGGACAGTCCGCCGGTGGCGCGCATGCGGCAGGCTATATAGCACATCCTAAAATTTATGATGGTGCTGATCACGGACTTGCCGGCGCTATTTTGTTGTCAGGAGTCTACGACTTTGAAGCCATGCCTACCACGCCGATGGAAGAGGCATACGTGGGAGACAACGAATTGTTATATGAGGAACGTTCCTCACTGGAAGGCCTGGCGAGCACTGATTTGCCTTTGCTGTTGACCATGGCGGAATATGATCCAGCCAAATTCCAGGCACAAACCATACAGTTTCTCAGTAAGTACTGGTACGGCTGTAAAAGTGAAGAAACATTACCCCGTCATATTTTTTTGCTGGGGCAGAATCATCTGTCGGCAGCGCTCTATCTGGGCCTGCAAGATGACCAGTTGGCGCCACAGCTCAAACGTTTCATCGAAGAGTATAGCTAAGAGTGAGAAGCAAGGGGCGCTGTTAACTCTTGTATCTTGAGACTCGTAACTTGTGACATTTTGTAATGATCTATATCGCCCCCAATATCCGTCTGAGTGACCATGAGGTGGAATTTAATGCCACTCTGGCACAGGGGCCTGGCGGACAGAATGTCAACAAGGTCAATACTGCCATTCAACTACGTTTCGATATCAACACCTCGTCCTTACCGCGGGAGGTAAAACAGCGACTACTGCGCATGGCGGATACCCGAATCAGCAAAGAGGGTGTGCTGGTTATCAAGGCCAAGGAAGAGCGTAGTCAATTGCGCAACAAGGAAGAAGCACTCGAGCGTTTGAAAGCGATTATCAGGCAGGCTCTGGTAGTCCCCAAAAAACGTATCGCAACCCGACCCAAAAAATCTTCAGTAAGAAAACGACTGGACAGCAAAACCAAACGTGGCCTGATCAAGCAGCAGCGCAAGCCGGTTACAGATGATTAAAATTCAAATTCGATATTAAAGAGCAAGGCAGCGAAGGCAGATGCTTCATCAAGGCAACCTGCGTATAATCGCGTTTTTCCTGACAGGGTCCCCGGTAATTTTTTCCCTGTACAGTGATAGCACCTATAGCAACTGCAGGTCGTCATCCCGCAAATGGGCATGATTAGCATGACGAGTAAGAATAGAAGCCTGATTATCCTGGGCTGTAATCGAAATAACTAAAGAAATTAAACCATGACCCAAGTCAGAACCCGAATTGCACCATCACCTACTGGCGACCCCCATGTAGGTACCGCCTATATAGCGCTGTTTAATATGTGTTTTGCCCGTCAGATGGGTGGGAAGTTCATCCTGCGTATCGAAGATACCGATCAGGTACGCAGTACCAGGGAGTCGGAACAGGACATTCTCGATTCTCTGCGCTGGTTGCATCTGGACTGGGACGAAGGCCCGGACAAGGGAGGGGACTTTGGTCCTTACCGCCAGAGTGAGCGCAGCGATATCTACAAAGAACATGTCAACAAACTGGTTGCTGAGGGTCATGCCTTTCCCTGTTTCTGCACCGAGGAGCGCCTTACCGAACTGCGGCGTAAACAGCAGGAAGAAAAAATTCAGCCGGGCTATGACGGTCATTGCCTGTCCCTGGATGAAAAGAATGTGCAGCAACGCCTGGCTGCCAATTTACCTCATGTTATTCGCATGCTGGTGCCTGCCGATGGCAAATGTGTCGTTAACGACATGCTGCGTGGCGATATCGAGATCGATTGGCACCAGATTGATATGCAGGTGCTGATGAAATCCGATGGTCTACCCACTTATCATCTGGCAAATGTGGTGGATGATCACCTGATGCAGATTACCCATGTAATTCGAGGGGAGGAGTGGATTACCTCAGCGCCAAAGCATTTAAAACTCTATGAATACTTTGGTTGGGAACCACCGGTATTGATTCATATGCCCTTGCTGCGTAATGCTGACAGAAGCAAACTCAGCAAACGCAAAAATCCCACCAGTATTGGTTACTACCAGAAAATGGGCTATCTCAGCGAAGCTGTAGTCAATTACCTGGGTATGATGGGCTGGTCGATGCCTGATGGCGAAGAATTATTTTTGGTGGAGGACATGATTGCCAATTTCGATATCAATCGGGTCTCCCTTGGTGGGCCGGTATTTGATACCGAGAAGCTGGACTGGCTCAATGGCCGTTATTTAAGAGAGAAGCTCTCTGATGAGGAATTTATGCAGCGTTTTGGTGAATGGGCCTTTGACCCCGCGACCATGCATCAGATTATTCCCCTGATCAAGCAAAGGGTAGAGCTTTTCAGTGATGTGGCGGCTATTGCCGGGTTTTTTATCAGCGGACTGCCGAAAATTTCCCTTGCAGACTTCGAGCATAAGAAAGTCAGTGCTGAAGAGAGTATCAAAATCCTGCAGTTCATTGCCTGGGCCATCGAAACTCTCCCGGAATGGCATCGGGATCGTATTGAAATGCTGTTAATGGGCATGGCGGAGAAAATGGAACTCAAGATTCGTGATTTCCTGTTTCCAGTGTTTATTGCCATTGCCGGGACTTCTGTTTCCACCTCGGTTATTGATTCTATTGCCGTCATCGGCAAGGACATGACCCGCGCACGTCTGCGCCATGCTATTGAGGTATTGGGGGGCGTGTCCAAGAAGGGGGCGAAGAGGCTGGAAAGTGATTACAGATCCCTTGGGATCTAGTTACAAGTCTCAAGTTTCAAGGAGCGAGTGTCAGGGAAGCTATTAAGTGTGAATAAAAAGCCTCTCAAGCCCTTATAAACCCTAAACTTCTTGACACATACGGGGGGCATCCCTAAAATGCGCGTCTT